>DATBSG010000140.1:0-7015 GCA_036559945.1 Pyrinomonadaceae bacterium | reverse complement strand
CGACCACCACTTATCCCGGCAGGTGCGTAGATCTGCCCCCAGACAAACCCAGGAAAACAAAGCATCGAGAAATTTAGGCCAGCGCGCCCAAACATTTTTTTGGATCCAAATCCAAACCCGCTTCCTCTCTCGTATTTGCTTCCAGAGAGAGACAAGCACGATACCTGAACTCGACTGACCAAAGCCGAGAAATTCACTTCAGACAATTGAACCCTCAGCACTGGAAGGTTCAGTCAGGCGGACGTGTGTCTTCGCTCTAAGAACAAATGAATCCGGACCGCGGCGGGGACTCATGACAAATCGCAAAAACACAAACGCGCTTAACGAGCTTTTGCCTCAAGAGAGCGTCGCACGAAATCCGAATTGTCGAGACGCCTCGTAATTGGTTTCCGGAAAGCGTTTGGTGATTGTTCACGAGGTAGTGCGCGGTCGGCGGCAAACGTTGGCGGGCAATACCGGTGATGGCGTCAAGCGTAAGAAAAACTAATACCCCAAAAACGAAAGGACACTTGTTTATGAGTAAGAACTTTTCCCGAACCTTAGGCGCCGCGGCCCTTTGTTGCCTCGTGGCAGCAGGTCTGTTGGTGAACGGCGTACCTGGTCCTTCGCAAGCTGCGAGTCACCGCGAGGCGCCGCTGCTCGCAATGGACCCAACCGTCGATAGCACAGATTTCTTTGCGTTCCGCAGTTACGAGCCGGGCCGCGAAGGATACGTGACGATGATTGCGGACTATATTCCGGGTGAACTTCCTCCGGCTGGTCCCAACTACTATCAGCTTGATGACACCGCGCTGTACGAAATCAAGATCGACAACACCGGCGACGGAGTTGAAGACATCGTCTATCAATTTCGCTTCACCAACAAGATTGTGAATCCCGACATCGTTCTCGACATGTCCGCGCCCAACAAGGTGCTGACGGGCAAAGGCGGCATCGGTATCGAGTCGCTCAGCGATCCTGATTACAACATCGTGCAGAGCTACAGCGTCACCCGCGTCGAAAAAGGCAAGAGCAAGCTGCTGGCCGACGGGTTGGTTGCGCCGCCGGCGAACATCGGCAGCCGCACGACACCCAACTACGACGCGCTGGCGAAGCAAGCTGTTTATCCCCTGCCGGGTGGCGGCCGGGTTTTCGTTGGTCCCCGCGATGATCCGTTCTTTATCGATCTGGGATCGATCTTTGACACCTTGAACCTGCGTTCGATCACGCGGACAGGCGGTTACGACTATCTGGCCGGACTAAACGTGCACAGCATCGCGTTGGAAGTTCCGATCAAGGACCTTACTCGCGACGGCAAAGCGCCGACCGATTCAAAAGCTGCGAATGCAGTGATTGGCGCCTGGACCACGGCGAGCCGCGGCACGACTTCAGTTATCAGATCGCCAGGTGACGGCATGAACAGCGAAATGAAACAGGTGTCGCGTCTGGGCAATCCGCTGGTTAACGAAGTGGTCATCCCGCTCAAACTGAAGAATGCGTTCAGCGGCCTGTCTCCCAAAGATGATGCCGTCGCAGCGCCTTTCGTGCTCGACGTGCAGCTCGCGCATTTGATGCAAGCGGTGTTCAAGATCGACATTCCGCCTGCGCCACGTAAGGACCTCGTCGCGATCTTCGCCACGGGAATTCCCGCGGGTGCGGTGCCGGGAGCGCCGGACTACAACACTTTCTTGTCGGACGGCAAGCCGCACGAAATGCTGCGACTGAACGTGGCGATTGCGCCCACGGCTTTCGACAAGCAGAACAACCTCGGACTTCTCGGTGGCGACGTGGCGGGTTTCCCCAACGGCCGTCGCGTAGGCGATGACGTAACCGACATCGCTCTGCGCGCGGTGGCGGGCGGAACTCCGTTCACGCCGGACACCAACAAAGCTCCGAATAATGAATTGGGTGATGGTGTGGATCGAAACGACGTGCCGTACCTGCCCAACTTTCCTTACGTGGGGCTACCGCACTCGGGCAGGCAGTAGCCATTCAGGGCGTCAGGGTGAAGATCAAAACGGTCTTCACCCTGCCCTGTTTTGACAATTTCGCCGGACTGGAAAAACTCATGCGCTCAAAACTCTTCATAAGAACCGCTGTCGTTATCCTGGCAGCATTCGCAACAGTTGCCGGTGTCCGACTTCTTTCACATCGTAAGAGCAACGCAGAGTCAGTTTTGATTACTCAGCCGCTCGATACGCACGCTTCACAATCAGATCGTCAAATTCAAATAGCTGAGGGAAGGATCAAGCAACTGCCCGGGGCAGCGGACGGCTACAACCTGCTCGCCGCTGCATACATGCAAAAAGCGCGAGAGACCGGGGACTTTGGATTCAACGCGCGTGCTGAATCAGCGCTCAACCAGTCGCTGGAGCTAGCGCCCGACGATCGCGAGGCCCGCACGATGCACGCGAGCTTGATGCTTACTTATCACCGCTTTGGGGAAGCATTGGAGGAAGCGCGCCGGATTCAATCGACAGGCCCCGAGAGCGCTCAACTCTACGGCGTGATGACCGATGCGCTGGTCGAGCTTGGCGATTATCCCGACGCCGTCAAAGTCGCGCAGCAGATGATCAACCTGCGGCCGGATGCCGCGGCGTACTCGCGGGTGTCTTATCTGCGTGCGTTGCACGGTGATTTGGACGGCGCCATCGAGGCGATGCGCATCGCCGTCAAAGCCGCCAGCGCTACTAATCCTGAAAATGCCGGTTGGTATCGAGTTCATCTCGGCGTGGAACTCATGAACGCCGGGAAACGAGACGAAGCAGAGCGCGAGTTCGATATTGCTCTGAACATCTTTCCCGGTTACCACCTGGCACTTGCCGCCAAAGGGCGAGCGCGAACGGAAGCCGGAGATTTTGGCCACGCGGTCGATTTCTACCGGCAGGCACAAGAGCGCGTGCCGCTTCCGGAATACGCGATCGCCCTTGGCGACATCTACACGAAACTTGGCCGCACCGGCGAGGCGCGACAGCAATATGACCTGGTCGAGTTCATCGAGCGGACCATGCCCGGCAGCGCTACTTTGTATTCACGGCAGTTGGCGCTGTTCTGGGCGGATCACGACATGAAGCTCGATGACGCGCTTGAGATCGTGCAGCGCGAACGACAAACGCGCGAAGATGTCTACACGTACGACGCACTCGCCTGGTGTCTCTACAAGAAAGGTCGGTTCGGCGAAGCGCGCGCAGCGATTGATCAAGCGCGCCGCCTGGGAACCCGCGACGCGCGCATCTTTTATCACTCAGGAATGATTTATGACGCGCTGGGCGATCGCCCGCAAGCGAGTAAGTATCTGAAGCTCGCGATCAAAACTGATTCCGCCTTTGACGTATTGCAAGCCGAGATCGCCAGACAAAAGCTGGGCGAGCTTGGCAAACAGGAGCAATCATGAAAACCATTCATCGCTCTTCCATCTTACGACGCGTGGGTTTGGTTGCGGTGGTTGCGTTGGTGTTTGCGTTCGCCTCGGCAGTCGCTTCTGCGCATCCATTGGGAAACTTCACGATCAACCACTTCACCAGGATTGAAGTCAGCGATCGGGCCGTCAAGCTTCACAACGTCATCGACATGGCTGAGATTCCAACTTTTCAGGAGCTTCAGCAGATCGACAAAGACGGCGACGGCAAAGCCTCAGCTACTGAGGTAGAAGAGTACGCGAATCTCGCGGCCAATCAGTTGGCTCGACAAGTGTTTCTGACCATCGATGGCACGCGCGTTCCGCTGAATGTGCTCTCGAAGAACGTCAGCCTCCCGGCAGGCGCCGGTGGGTTGAGCACTTTAAGGATTGAGTTTGATCTTGGTGGGCAAATCTTAAGCGCCAATACAGGTGCGACCCACGAACTTGAGTTTCACGACAACAACTACTCCGATCGGATCGGCTGGCGGGAAATCGTCGTAATGCCCGCGCCGGGCGTCAAGATTTTCAACAGCTCGGCTTTTGGAAATGGTCTGAGCGATCAGTTAAGAGCTTATCCGCAGGATCGTCTGTCAGCGCCGCTTGACGAGCGCGCCGCCCAACTTTCGTTTTCCAACGGAGCGATGCCGGCAGGCGCACACGCGCTTGTATCTCGTGACGGCAGGATCGCGGAAGCACAGACACGCGATCGGCTGGCGGAACTGATTGCGGTTCCAAATCTCACGCCCGGCCTGGTGCTGATTGGCCTCTTGTTCGCGATCGTGCTGGGAGCCGCGCACGCACTCTCGCCGGGTCACGGCAAGACGGTCGTGGGCGCTTATCTGGTCGGCTCGCGCGGCACCGCGCGCCACGCGGCATTTCTGGGATTGACCGTAACCATTACGCACACGGCCGGTGTCTTTGCCCTGGGCCTCGTAACACTGCTGGCTTCAGAGTATGTCGCGCCGGAAAAACTGTTTCCGTTCTTGAGTCTGATCTCCGGCGGCATCGTAGTGGCCATCGGCCTGAGCTTGTTTGTGCGAAGGCTACGGAAAGCGCTGCGGACCGGCGCACACACTCATGATGGTCATACCCATGATCACGAAGCCGATCATCAACACGAGGGCATCAATCCTAATCAGCTGCATTCACACGGCGGGAGTATGCATTCGCATCTTCCACCGGGAGCTGATGGTTCGCCACTCACCTGGAAGAGCCTGCTGGCGCTGGGTGTCTCGGGTGGGATACTTCCCTGCCCTTCGGCGCTGGTAGTTTTGTTGGCGTCGATTTCGCTCCATCGTGTTGGTTACGGTCTGTTGTTGGTTTTGGCTTTCAGCGTTGGCCTAGCCGGCGTATTAACCGGAGTTGGCCTCGCTTTCGTTTATGCGGGCCGGCTTCTGAAGTCCGTCGGAACTCTGGGCAAGTTGAGCCGAGTGCTGCCGATAGTCAGCGCGTTTGTCATCACCTGCGCCGGTTTGGCGATTAGTTACCAGGCACTCGCGCAAGCTGGAATTGACCTCCACGCGATTTTCACGCGGATTGGCTCAATGAGCATCGCTCCATCGTTCGCTTCGGTTGGCACGTTCGGGCTACTCGGCCTCGGCCTCGTGTACGGCATCAGGCACGCCACCGAAGCAGACCACATCGTGGCAGTTTCGACAATTGTCACCGAACATCGGAAGTTGTGGCGGGCAGCCCTGGTTGGAGCATTGTGGGGCACGGGCCACACGGCATCGCTCGTGGTGGTGGGTGCAATTGTGCTGGCGCTAAAAATTGCCATTCCGGAGCGAATCGCGAGCGGACTGGAATTTCTGGTCGCACTGATGATTATTGCCCTGGGCGTGATGGCATTTAGAAGAGCGCTACGCCGGCGCGCAGACTTCCATGTTCATCGCCATGATCACGAGCTATCGGCGCACTCGCATTTTCATTTTCACGAAGGTAACCAATTGCCGCTCGCTGAAGACCATTCTCACCGAGTTGCGCGGATTGGATTCAAACCAACTATTGTCGGCGCCGTTCACGGTCTCGCTGGTTCGGCGGCGCTTACTTTGCTGGTCCTGACACAAATCGATTCCCCGGCTCTCGGTCTGCTCTACCTGGGAATCTTCGGCGCCGGATCCATTCTCGGAATGCTGTTAATGTCCGGGCTGGTTGGTTTGCCGTTTGTACTTACGTCCCGCAGGTTGGCCGGTGCCCATTTTCCGCTGCAACTATTGGCGAGCCTCTTGAGTATCGTGTTTGGGCTTGCGTACGCCTATGAGACCGGTTTCGCAGGTTGGCTGTAACTGCTATTTGCTTTTTCACTCTGCACGAAGCCACGAAGACGGCCGCCTGGCGAAAACGCTGACCAAGCAACTTAACTCTTCCGCCAATGCCCGCGCTCACTCCAGATCCATCAATCCATCACTTGCGGATCACACGCCTGGACATTACGTGTACTTCACGAGAAGCAAAGGTCTAGGAAGAGCCGCGCAGCAGGATGGGACCGGTTGGAGAGGTCGCGCCGGCGGCGCTTTCCTGAGTGATCGCAAATCCCGCTGTCTTTAGGGCCGCAACCGGCAGTTGATCGGAGGATACGCCCGTGCCGTTCGGCTCAATTGCAAACACGCGGCCAGGCATCGGCAGATTGCCGACTATGAACCAAAGTTGATAAGCCTTTCCGGCGGGCGCCGGTGGAAGTCCATTCGTCATCAGAATCGCTTGACCTGATTTCGCATCATAGGTTAGCACCGCGTGTGCTGTCGGGGCCTCGTTGGTTCCAGCAAGCTCTGCAACGCGTGCACCCGGCGAGTTCAGAATCTCCAGCAGCTTCTGATTGCGCTCACGATCCCGTTGCGCCTGTTCGTATTGAGCCGACAGCCTCGCAAGTTCTCGATTTGCCCGACGATTCTGCTCTCCCAGAATTACCAAACCAACGATCAGTGCAACGAAAACCAGCGAGGCGGCGATCGCGGCGTACCTCGGGACCCAAAACGCCTGCCGCGGAATTGATTTCAGCGGAAAGACATTCGACGACGCTGCGCTGATCTTCTTAGCGGAGCGGATGTCTTCGAGAATTCGTTCGCGCACTTGCGGAGAAGGCTCGACTAACTCGCCGGCAAAGCAGATCGCACCTGCGGTATCGCGCCAACTTTCTAGTTCCTCACGGCACGTCGCACATGAAACAAGATGCTCTTCCATCACGCGCAAATCAGACCCATCGAGAGCCGCCAAGGCGTGCAGTGCCAGCATGTCCTGATAATCCTGGTGCGTCATTTATTCTCTAAACTCAAACTAGAACGCTCGACTCTCCATCTTTTGACTCAGCAGTTCGCGCAATTTGATCATGCCAGAGCGCATGCGTGTTTTGACGGTTCCTAAAGGAGAGCGAAGGCGCTCAGCGATCTCAGCTTGTGTCAATCCCTCGAAGTAAGCGAGCGTCAAAGTGCGTCGCTGCTCTTCCGAGAGTTCGGTCAGCGCGGCCGCGACTAGCTGGCGTTGTTCGGAGCGAAACGTATTCTCTGCGGCATCAGAAATTCCCTCACCCGCAAACTCGATCGCCGAGGAGGCCAGCCGCTGTCGCGAACCCAATTGACGAAGGCGATCGATCGCCCGGCTGCGGGCCAGGGTGACCAGCCACGTGAACGGCCTGCCACG
>DATBSG010000139.1:0-4666 GCA_036559945.1 Pyrinomonadaceae bacterium | reverse complement strand
GCCATGCCAACGGCGATTCCTTCTGAGCCGTTCAGCAAGAGATTCGGAATGCGCGTCGGCAGAACCGTCGGTTCGCTCAAACTCTCGTCGTAGTTTGGTTGAAAAGTGACCGTCTCTTTCTCAATGTCGGCGAGCACCTCATTCGCCAACTTAGCCATGCGGACCTCCGTGTAACGCATCGCGGCCGGCGCGTCGCCATCGACAGAACCAAAATTGCCCTGGCCATCGATGAGTGGATAACGCATTGAGAAATCCTGCGTCAGCCTGACAATCGTGTCGTAAACCGGGATGTCGCCGTGCGGGTGATACTTACCGATGACGTCGCCGACCACGCGCGCGCTTTTTTTGTAGGGCTTGTTGTAAGCGTTGCCGAGTTCGTTCATCGCCCAGAGCACGCGGCGATGCACCGGCTTCAAGCCGTCGCGCACGTCCGGCAGCGCGCGGCCGATGATCACCGACATCGCGTAATCGAGATACGACCGGCGCATCTCTTCTTCAATGGTTATGTGCTGGCGTTCAAGCGTTTCCATTCATCAAACCTTTCCGTTACAATCCGCGGACGCAATCGCGCGCAGGAAGCGCGGTGGCGCAATAGCCCTCATTTTTTCTGGCACGAACGTGTGAGTTTTTTGAAGACGTCAGGGGTTCGCGGCAGCAGCCATTCATGCGGTTAAATTTCTCGATTATTTTAGCGTAAATTGCAGTATTCTCAAAGCTGAAAAACCTCGATAATTATTGGTGAATTCGCGTTTTGGTGGCGATTCGGATTTAGGCAGATTACTCCCCCAAACGCGGCGAATGTTTGACGAAGCAGGTCACGAAATTTGATCAGAAGTCGCGGCGCTTGCGCGAACGGGTGCGACTCGGGCTGCCGGCGCGGGTGTATGCGCGCGAGGGCAGTAACCGCGAATGGACTGAGATGACGCGGCTGGTCGATGTGACACCATTCGGCGCCCGTTTCGGGCTTTCGCGGCCGATTGATCTCGGTAGATTGTTGCAACTTACGTTAGCGATGCCGCGCGCCCTCCGAGTCTTTGATCACGTGGAGGATCAATATCGCGTCTGGGCGATCGTGCGAAATATCAGGCTGCTTGAGCAGGAAACCGCGAAAGACAGTTTGGTCGAGGTCGGCGTGGCTTTTATCGGCAAACGTCCACCACGCAGTTACGAACAAAATCCGACAAGGCGTTACGAGATTGCGCAAACGAAGCTGGAAAGCCAACTGTGGTCGGCGCGCGAAGATTCCGTCGAGCAGCTAACCGAAGTACGAACCGACGACAAGCGCAAGGAAAGCCGGCAAATGATTCCGATCGACGTGGTCATCGAAATATTCGAAGGCGATAGGCTGGTGAAGCGTGAGCAAACTGTCACTGAGAACATTAGCAGCGTCGGCGCGGCAGTTTTTACCGCACTGGATCTTGAGCCCGGCACATTCGTAAAGATGACCAGCGACAGGGATCACGCGTCTGTGCTGGCGGTCGTACGTCAGCTACGAGTGGCCTCTGATGGAATCAGGCGACTGCATTTGGAGTTTATCGGAGGCGAATGGCCGCTGTGATTTCGCCGTGACGATTAAGCGAAAAGTAGAATTCGAATTTCCACGAGAGGTTTTGCTTGTCGAAATCGAGCGGTATTGTTCGTTTTCCGGTTGCGCGACGCGAAACCTAATCGGTTTGACGAAGTCGGAAGCGATTGGGTACCGTGGCTTTGATTGCATAAAGTGTCAAAGCTGGAATGACGACCGAGTCGATCCGCTGGAATTGCCTGAATCCTGGCGAGACGAAGTTTGTTTGGGCAGTGATAATGATCTCCGTCCAAATTGAATGAACTTTATCTGAAACGAACCTACAGTCTTGAGCCAAAATACGACAACTCTCGAACGCTCGCACAGCGGCAACGGATCGCGCGGGTATCCCCGCATGCTCCCGCAATGGGTTTTGGAAATCTGCCGGCCGATTGTTTGGGTCATCTGTCGTCTGTTTTGGCGCGTGCGCTGGATAAATAGTGAAAACATTCCGCGGAGCGGCGGCGTGATAATCGCGTCGAATCATCAGACCTACATCGATCCGTTTTGGATTTCTTGTCCGGTCAAACGGCCCGTGCGCTACCTCGCCTGGGACGAGGCTTTCAGCTGGCCCATCGTCGGCTACTTTTTGCGTTTGCTGGGCGCCTGGCCCTTGCAACTGGAGGGCAGCGATCCGGCGCCCATTCGCCGATCCTTGCAGTGGGTCAAAGAAGGTGGCGCCGTTGTGATTTTCCCTGAAGGCGGCCGCGGAAATGCAGACGGATCAATGCGTAAATTCAAACCAGGCGCCGTGCGGATGGCGATTGAAGCCGGTGTCCCAATCCTGCCCGTAACCATTCGCGGCGGACATCGAGTGTGGCCGCCTGGCCGCCGTTTTCCCCGCCTGGCCCGCGTCGAGGTCGTTTACCATCCGCTGTTTGTGATCGACCAGAATGGAGCTGAGGACCAACGCGCTCAGGCGCGACGTGCCACGGAAGCCTTGCAACAAATCATCGTCGCGGAGGCAAGCACCCCCGAAAAATTAGATTAATTTTTTGGCGCCCGAGCTAACGCCTTTTCAATTGCCTCGCGCAAGCCGTCGGCACTCAAAGTCGTCAGCATCACGCCGTTGATGAAAATTGTCGGCGTGCCTTCGATTCCATAGATCTCGCCCTCTTCGATGTCGCGACGAATGTCGGCGTCGAATTTGCCGCTCTCGAAATCCGCGTCGAAGCGTTTGCGATCCAGGCCGACCTGGGTCGCGTACTTTTTCAAAGAGTCAGCGTCAAGGGCGGTCTGGTTTTTGAAAAGAAAATCAATGTATGGCCAGAGTTTGCCTTGCGCATTGGCAGCGGCGGCGGCCCCGGCGGCAGCGAAAGCATTTTCATGCACGGAAGTCAGCGGAAAGTTGCGCATCTCAAAGTACACGCGATTGCCATAGGACTTCAGCACGTCTTCAATCACCGGATACATCCCCCCGCACGCCGAGCATTGGAAATCCGTAAACTCAACTATCTTCACCGTGGAATTGATGTCTCCGCGGCCGTATCCTTTGCCCACCGCCACATTGAACACCGGCGGCGCCGGTTCTTTGAGAAAATCCTGGACCTTCGCGCCGGCGCGCAAACGTGTGGCCAAATCCTGTTCAAGTTTCTGCTGTTGCTGCTGCGCGAGGTACTCAGCGATTTGCGAACGGCTCGACGCCAAGTCACCATTTATGCGCGACTTGTTCTCCTCGTAAAACTTTGAGATTTCGGCATCGGTCGGGGGCTTCACCTTGTCGGTCACTTCCGTGCGAAAAACTTGCTCCGAGCCAATGTTCTTTTTGTTTGCCTCGGCCGTGATGAGCGTGTTGTTGATACGGCGATCGAGCGCATCTCGTTGCGCCTCGTAAATCCGGCGCTCCATTTTGTAAACATAGGCCTTCATCCGTTCATTAATCGTTTCCACGCGCAAAGGCTGTCCATTCACGGACCCGATCACTGTTCCAGGCGCGAGGTTCGGAGCGTTAACGTCCGCGCCTTTCATGACGGTGTTCGTCATCTTCAGACGATTCACCAATTCATCGCGCGCCTTCTCAGCCCGCTCATTCCGCAAGTAGTTGATGATCGTAGGACGCGCGCGGTCGTAGTCATCGCCGAGCTGAGCGCGATTCGACTCAAACACGTTGCGCACCTCGGCATCAGTAGGCGCCGCGATCTTGCCGTTAACTTCCGCGTCGAGAAACGCGTCTGTGGTCATGTTGCGCTTTTTCGCTTCTGCCGTGATCAGCATCGAGCTGATGCGCGCGTCCACGGCGCGCTGGCGCGCTTCGCGAATTGCTTTCTCGCGATCCTGATAGAAATCGTGCAGATAGAGATCGGGATCGTTCAAAATAATTTCGGAGACAGCCGGTTCAATGTCGCTGGCGGTGAAGCTCATGTCATTGACGACGGCGAGCGTTGGTGAATCAGACGTCGCCGCTGGCGCGGGTGTAGGCGCAGGCTGGGCGGCCGCTTCGCCTGGTTTGGTCGGTGCAGCCTGTTTCGAGGTGTTCGCCGTCGTTCGTGCAGCGGAGTGAGGGCGTCGTTTCTGCGATACGGCGCTGAAGCACATCACCAGCGCAAGTAACAAAACAAAAGGGGATTTGCGATTCATAAAGTGCATCTTTCTAGCTGTTGGCAGCATTGTCAATTCGGGAAACGCCTGCCAGTTTTCTCACCGTCTCAAGCGTATCAATTTCGTCGGCCGTCTTATCGGGACGAAGCCTTACGATGCGCGGAAAGCGCAAAGCGTAACCGCTCTTGTGGCGATTTGATGGCTGAACGCGGTCGAAAGTTACTTCGATGACAACCGTCGGTTCGACCAGCCGCACGCGGCCATGCGCATATTCCTGAAGCGTGTGCGCGCGAAACCATTCAGTCATCTCGGCGATTTCGGCGTCGGTCAAACCGGAATAGGCTTTGCCGATGTTTAGCAGCTCCGAGTCATCTTCTGCGCGACGGACTGCGAATGTGTAGTCGGAAAGCACGCTGCGGCGTTTGCCGTGTCCGAGCTCGACTGCGGTGACGACAACGTCCAATGTTGCCAGGGCCTTCTTCAGTTTCAACCATTCCCGTCCGCGCCGGCCGGGTTTGTACGAAGAAGCGGGGTCTTTGATCATCAAACCTTCATTTCCACGCG
>DATBSG010000138.1:0-5436 GCA_036559945.1 Pyrinomonadaceae bacterium | reverse complement strand
CTCGTCAACGCGTCCGTGTCCACGCCGGCGCGGCTGAGGTTCTGGCGCGGGTCAAAGTGCTGGAACAGTCTGGTGAGATCAGACCGGGCGAAAGTGGCTTCATCCAATTGCGTTTGGAAACGCCCATCGTCGGCGTGTTGGGCGATCGCTTCATCATCAGATCGTACTCACCGCAGAGAACAATCGGTGGCGGCATCATTCTCGATGCGTTTGCCGCGAAGCACCGGGCGCGTGAACTCGCATCCGCGCGCGAGCGGCTGAACACCTTGTTGGTAGGTGCGCGTGAACAGCAAATGGCGGCGTTCGTCAACGATGCAGCGCATGGGTTGAGCAGAGCAGATCTCGCGGCCCGCACTGGTTGGCGCAGTGAAGTGGTTGAGGCCGCGACAAAGTCGGCGCGAGCGTCAGGATTAATTGCGGAAGCCGGTGGTCAGTTGTTGGCTCCCGCGACTCTCGACGCGCTGAAAGAGAACATCGTGAAAGACGTACGCGCGCATCACGCGGCCGAGCCTTTGTCGCGCGGGCTTGGGTTGGAGATTTTGCGCCGACGTTATTTCGCGCGCGCGTCGCCCGATTTGTTTCGTACCGTCGTCAACGATTTGGAGAAGGCCCAGTCCATAGTTATCGAGAAGGACATTGCGCGGTTGCCGGAACATGGGCGCGCGATGTCGGGAGCGGACGCTGCCCTGCGCGACCGGCTCGAGGCAGTTTATCGCGAGGCCAAACTCGCGGCGCCCAGCATCGGCGAGGCTTTGACACGCTCCGGAGTTGTCGCGCCCGAGCAACGGCACGGCCGGAAAGTTCTGCAAGTGCTGATCGACTCAGGCAAACTGATTCGCGTCGATAGCGATATGTTCTTTCATCGCGACGCGCTGGACGAAATGATTGGAAGACTGCGCGCGTTTGCCGCAAAGACGCCGGGACGCGCGCTCGACGTGCCTGCATTCAAAGAGATGACCGGGATTTCACGGAAGTACGCGATTCCGCTGCTGGAGTATTTGGATCGAGAGCGAATTACGAGACGAGAAGGAGATCGAAGGATAGTACTTTAGTTGCAAAGCGCAAAGGGAGAGAGCAAGGGAAAGAAAGATCGTTGCGCTTAGCTCTTTGCTCTTTGCCGCTACGGAGTTGTTCCTTCGACTGGATATCCCGCTTTCTTCCAGGCATCCAGTCCGCCCAACAAAGCCGCCGCGTTCGTAATTCCCTTTTCGTTAAGTGTGAGCACCGCACGGGCGCTCGTGTGTTCGGCCGGTCAAGTACAGTAGGTCGCGATGAATTTGCCTTTCGGCAGCTCATTGACGCGGGTCGCGAATTCGCCCGCTGGAATCAAAACCGCTCCCCTGATGTGACTCTGTTTGTAAGCCGCGTCATTACGGGTATCGACGATGAAGACCTTGTTCTCTTCCCACATCTTATGAAGTTCATCGGCGGTGATCCGGCGCGCGCTGTCCAGGGGGTCGTGCACTTGTTGCGGCGGCGCCGGCGATTGCGACTGCGTGAGATTCGGCATTCGTGTTAGTGACCCTTCGCGTGAATTACAGGCGACGAGCAGTGCCGCGCCTACTATTGAAGCTGACAAAGAAATAAGAAGATGGCGCATTGGATAAACTCCCGAAAGTATCTTGAACTCGCCAACTAATCTACAACTTTGGCCGCGTGATGCAAAGCTCGCTGACGGTGAGGTTGTGTGTACTTCCTTAGTCTCCGTCTGCGAAAAACCTCGGCGCTCCTCTCCGCGGTTAGGCGACGTCTAAGAGCATTTACCGCAGAGAAAAAGCCGAGGCAAGCGCAGAGACCGCAGAGGATGGGTCGAGATTTTCAAATTAGGAGACGCTAGTTCATCGAGCAAGGACTTTACATCTGCGGCTGTGGCACCGGCTGAGTGCGGGCGAAGGACGGCAGCGGCGTCACAACCTTCCCCGCAGGCACACACAAAACCGGACAAGGCGCATTTCGCACCACGCGTTCGATCTCGGAGCCCAACGCCGGCGCGCCACCAAACAGCGAAGCGTGCACGGTTCTGCCGATGACGAGCAAGTCCGCGTCAATTTCCGCGGCCATCCTCACGATCTCCGCGTACGGCCGCCCTTCGGCAACGTGTGTCTTGACGCGGCCGTCGCCTTCGCGCGCAAACATCTGCATCCGCTGGTTAACTTCATCGCGCATGCGCTTCAACGCTGAAATGCCGCCGTCCGGAAACATCGTAGAGATCTGTTCGAAGTAATCGCCGATGACATAAGCGCAGTGAAGTTCGGCGCCGTAAGCGTCGGCCATCTCGCGCGCGGCGCTGGTCGCGGCAATCGACGAGGGACGAAAATTTGTCGCCAGCAGAATGCGATGCAAACGGATTTCGGTTGAGCCGCCGTGATGCTCGACAAAGTCGTGTTGCGGCGGCCGAATGGTCAACACCGGACAGGGCGCTTCCGCAATGATCTCTTCCGCGGTCGATCCGAACAGGGCGCGCGCCAGTCCGCGACGGCCATGGGTCACGACCGTCACCAAATCGATGTCGTAATCGCGCACGGCCTTGGCTATTTCCGCGGCCGGCTCGCCTTCGACAAGCACGGGTTCGACTTCAAGTCCGGCAAACAGCGGATCGACCAGGAGCGCTTTCACTTCGTTGCGCAGTTGCAAAAGCCAATGGTTCTCTTGATCCGCGAGGACTCGTTCCGGCAATGTCAGAAGGTTCGCCGGAACTTGTGCGTCCTGCACGCTAAATAACACGACGCGGCCGTGGCCTTCGCGCGCGAATCCTGCCGCATACTTCAGTGCCGAACGCGCATGCGGCGTGAAATCGGTTGGAAAGAGAATGTTTCTGAAAGACATGATCTTTGTGCTTTGTACTTGGTGCTTTGAAAAAACAAATACGAAGTACAAAGAACAAAGTGCGAAAGACGTTTTTTTCTAGAGAACTTTCGTTCCCGCGATGCGATCGAGCTGTTCCTTGAACCCGGAAGTCGCCATTGCTTCAGGATTCTTGCGCGCGACGCGAGCCAACTCAAGCGCGATGCGTTCACGCGTGCGGCGCGCGCGCTCGCCCGTCGCAAGTTGATCGACTACGCGCCGCAACGCTTCACTCACGCCGGGTACGAAGCCGTCGGGAACCTCTTCACCGCTGATTGTAACCGCCGAGTTCTCGTACCGCAGCGATCCACTCAACGGATCCAAAAACGGGTAGTCGTCGCCCAGCGCAATGCGCGACTGTTGGAATATCGCCGGGAAGTCGACTCCCAGCGACGTTGCCGCGCGCTCCATGGCGACGATTAGCTCACCGGCCAATCTAGTTGTCTCGTTCGCGTCCGCCGTTGCGGTCTGCGGCGGTTCGCGCACGAATGTCGTCTCAGTGGCAGATTCATCAGCGTCCTTGCCCGCGGACGACGCAACGGACTCAGGCGTGGCGACCGACGTCTCGTCGGGCGCAGTGTCGGCAGCAGCGCCGCGCGGCACGGCTGCCTCATCAGCGCCTTCGTAGACAGTTATCTTGCCCGGCGATTCGCGCACGCGCAGCACCAGCCGGTGCAGTGCAGACTCTTCGATTACGTCAGTTCCCGCAGCGCGATCAATTTCGTGGACCAGAGGCGTGTCGCTGCCTTTGAGAAAAACGTCAGCAGCGTAATCGTCCAACTCCACGTGGATTCGACCGACGAACGAACGCTGGGAAAGGTATCGCAGCAATCCCCAAAGGTTGACGAAGCTCGTATCCAGATTGTCGTAGAGAACGCGCGCGCGCCTGGCTTCTGAAGTCATTTTCGCGAGATGGTAATCGACGCGAGTCTAACAAGCACAAGCGGCGAAGCGCAAAGGGCAAAGTGGCAGGGTGAGTTTCAGGTTTCAAGTTTCAAGTCTCAAGTTCATTCGATAATGAAATGTGGGCGCAATTAACAGCGGCCCTCAGCAAATAAAGACTTGAAACCTGAAACTTGAAACCTTAAACTGCGCCGCATGCTTCGCGGACTCTTTCGCACGAAAAAACTCGACGACATTCTGGCGGCAGCCCAGGAAGAGGGCCACAAACTAAAGCGTACACTTGGGCCAATCAACGTCACGCTGCTGGGCATCGGCGCGATCATCGGCGCGGGCATTTTTGCGACCGTAGGAACCGCGGCCGCCGGCGATGCGGCGCGCCCGGGCGCAGGCCCCTCGCTGACGGTTTCGTTTATGATCACCGCTATCGTTTGTGCGTTCACCGCGCTGTGCTATGCCGAGATGGCCGCGATGGTTCCAATCTCGGGTTCCGCTTACACGTACTCGTACGCGACGCTCGGTGAGTTGGTGGCGTGGATTATCGGCTGGGACTTGATGCTCGAATACGCGATCGGCAACGTTGCGGTCGCGATTAGCTGGGCAAACTATTTTCGCTCGTTCATCGAAGACGCTTTCGGCGTCAGTATTCCGCAGTGGCTCTCAACCGACTTTCGTACCGCCCGAAAGATTCCTGGCTTAATTGAAAGCGCGCCGCACATCCTGGGCGTGCCGATAGTTTTCAACCTGCTCGCGTTTGGCATTGTGGCGCTGATCACGGTCGTGCTGGTCTGGGGAATCAAGGAATCCGCCCAGTTCAACGCGGGAATGGTGTTGGTCAAAGTGCTCGTGCTGCTTTTCTTCATCGCGATCGCGCTGTATTTTGTGTCGCCTGCAAAGATGACCGCTAACTGGCATCCCTTCCAGCCCATGGGGTGGGGCGGCACCCTTGCTGGAGCCGCCGTGGTCTTTTTTGCCTATATTGGTTTCGATGCGGTCTCAACCGTGGCGGAAGAGACGAAGAATCCGGCCAGAGATCTGCCCATCGGCATTATCGCCAGCCTGGTAATCTGCACAATCTTTTATGTGGTCGTGGCGGCGGTGTTCACTGGATTGATTCCGTATCAGGAGTTGGTGCGCAGATTATCAACCGAACAAGCTGAACCGCTGACAATGGCCCTTAACCACGTGGCGCCGAATGCCAAGTGGGCTAGTGCAATCGTCGCCTTTGGTTCAGTGGTCGCGCACACGGCGGTGCTGCTTGTCTTTCAGTTGGGCCAGCCGCGCATTTTCTTCTCCATGGCGCGCGATGGTTTGCTGCCGCCGGTCTTCGCGAAAGTTCATCCCAAATTCAAGACTCCGCACGTCACCACAATTCTCACCGGCGTGATCGTCGGTGGGTTCGCCGCGGTGATGAGCATCGACGAGATGGTTGATCTGACGAATATTGGGACGCTCTTCGCATTCGTGCTCGTCTGTGTCGGCATCATCATCCTGCGATACAAAGAACCGGATCGGCATAGACCATTCAAAGTGCCGTTCGGTGCGTGGCCGTTGCCGGCTCTCGGCGCCGTGTCGTGTATCTTCCTGATGTACTATCTGCCGCCGACTTCGTGGTGGCGATTCGTCGCCTGGCTGTTGCTGGGATTCGCGGTCTATCTCTCTTACAGCTATTCAAAGAGTGAGATCGGAAAG
>DATBSG010000137.1:0-2793 GCA_036559945.1 Pyrinomonadaceae bacterium | reverse complement strand
GTGATCACCTTTTCGATGCCGGCGAAAGTCACGATTGCACTCGGCGGAACTGTTGCCGCCATACTCGTCTGGTCGGTAACGATTTCGGAGCGCACAAACGCGCCCGGTTTCAAATGGCCGTTGTTGCGCACGTCGGCTTCCACAGAGAGCACGCGATTCTGTTGGCTGATCGACGGGCTCAGACGCTTGACCGCTCCAAGATAAATGTCCGGGTCGCCCTCAACGGTAACGCGCACGCTTTGGCCTGTGTGAATCTTGTGCGATTCACGCTCGGGAATATCCACACGCAGTCGCAGCGGATCAATCTGCACGATGTCCACAACCGGCGTGCCCGCCGCAAGATACTCACCGACGCTGGCTCGCTTTTCCTGCACGACGCCATTAATCGGCGCGTAAAGAATCGTGTCGGCCAGTTGTTGTCGTGCCAGGTTAAGCTCAGAACGTCTCTGCGCCAGCAAGCCCTGACGATTGCGAATCTCTTCCACCGCGTCCTGGTAGCGGCTCATCGCAACTTTGTAGTCGGCGTCAGCCGTATCGAATTCAGCGCGCGGAATGATGCCCTGATTGATCAACCTCGCGGCGCGATCGCGTTTAGCTTTCGCTTCTTCGAGCACTGCCTTAGCCTCGCGCACGGTGCCTGTCTGCTCTGCCGTAACGCGATCGTCTTTGCCGTCCGGCGACAATCCGACGCGGGCACGCGCCTGCGCCAGCGCCGCTTCCGCCTGCTGGACGCGCAGTTGATAATCGGGCTGCTCGAGCTTTGCAATCGCCTGCCCCTTGCGCACCACCGTTCCCAGATCGACAGAAATCGATTGCAACCGTCCGGCGACTTTCATTCCGACGGTGGTCTGATCATAAGCCGCCAGCGTGCCGTTCACAGTAACAGTTTCGCCGATCGGCGTTTCCGCAACTTTAACGGTTTTTACCTGACGTGGTTGTGACCTGGCGTCAGGATTCGCCGCACGGCCCGACGCCGGATAATCGCTCTTGCAGGCAGATGAGGCTATGGCCGCGAGCGCGACCAAAACCATGGCCGCGTGCGGCACACAAACTGGCGATAATCGCGAAAACAAACCCATATTCCTTCTTATTTGGGCAGGGCGCGTGAAGTCTAACACGATAGACGATGACAGGCTGAGTTCGGTTACGCACCTGCCTGAATCTGGCCCCAACTGCTGCGTCCGATTCAATCCTCGAGATCACCCGCCAAAGCTCTTTCTGATCAGGTAGGACATCTTCACGAAGAAGGTCCGGCCATTGCGACGAAAGCCCGGTTCAAGTTGGCCCGTGAAGGGATTGAATCCATTGCGGCTGATGTCATCGTTGTAGCCAACGTAGAAAGCTGTTCCCGGATTTGGCGTGTAGCCGAATAGCACCTGGCCACTAATGTTTGATTCCAGCGTGTCATAATCAGCGCGCGCGCGCAGAAAAATGAAGCGCGTGAATTGATACGTCGAGCGAAACGAAAAAATATTTTCGTCGAAAGCGAGCAAGCGCGTGTCGTTGCGCCGAAGCTTGCTCTTCGTATAGTCGAGCGACATCTGAAGTTCGCTATTCGGTTGAAACGAAACGCCGGACTCGATGCTGAGGGCGTGTCCTGGCCCGGGATCGAGCGGCGGATCGGCGCACTCGGCCGGCGGGTTCGGATTCGACACCGGATCCTGCACACAT
Source organism: Pyrinomonadaceae bacterium (assembly GCA_036559945.1). GTDB lineage: Bacteria > Acidobacteriota > Blastocatellia > Pyrinomonadales > Pyrinomonadaceae > UBA11740. The sequence continues at coordinate 1,122 of DATBSG010000137.1, read as the reverse complement.
TTTCCAGCAGCTTGCAGCGCTGCAGTCACTAACGCCGGCGGACTCACGCGCGGGTAACGCTCGCTCGCGCCGAAATCAAAGTCAAAGCGATTCCAGCCTCGGTTAAGGGAAAAGTACGCCGCGAATTGTTTTATCGGATTGGTCTCAATACCACCGCCGACAGTCGCCTGGTACGCTGATCTTTCAGGCGCCCCAAAGAAGGCGCCGGCTTGAGTCGCGGTTCGGTGCGGACCGAACTCCTGTTCGAACAAACGATCGTAGCCAAAGTCCACGCCAAACTCGATGTTCGTTTTGTGATGCAACTGAAGACTGAATCCTGGCTCCGAACCCCAATTTTGCATGCGCCCTTGCCAGTCGAAATTGGCATCGAAGCCGGAACGAACGCGCCACGAAATAATCTTTCTTTTCGTATCCGCGTCGTTATTAAAGCGCACGAACACTGCGTGGCGATTCGTATTAACGCGCCGCGTGAATCCTACATCCGCGCGATAATCCTGCGTGCGTCCTTGTCCCTGGTAGACCCAACCAAAATTGCGATCAGTGAAGTCGTAGACAGTTGAATACGCGAAGCCGTTCCCTTGCCGGTAATAGTTGCGCGTCGATCCATTGACGAAACACGATTCGGTAATAAGCGGCGTGTGTTCATCTTTTTCCGGCGCGAAGAAACAACGGCGCGAAGCTGTGCCGATGATCTGAAATGAGGCAACAGTTTTTGGATCGAGCTTGAACCGGCCGTCGATGCCCACCAGTTGGTTGTGCTTCTCGATGAAATTATAGCTGGTGGCAATCAAGCCAATGTTGGATTCTTTGCCGATGTCGCGCTTCAAGCGCAAGACACCGATGAAAGCATTCTTGTCAATGAAGCGCGCATTCACCGGATTTGTTCTTTCGTCCTGGTTGAAGTTCCCGGGCGCGTTGTCGCTGGCCACCAGAAAACCGAATGTGTTGCGGCCGCGCTTGCCGGAAAGTTTCACCGCGACATCGGGATCGACAATGGCGCGCGTGTGCACGACCTGAAGCGGCGTCTGAAAAATGTCGATGCCCTCGAGAAAGAACGGCCGCTTCTCTTCGAAGAAAATCGGAAAGCGCTGGTTTGCCGTAACGACGGTTTGGTCGGCTTCA
>DATBSG010000136.1:0-13875 GCA_036559945.1 Pyrinomonadaceae bacterium | reverse complement strand
CCGAAAATGTCCCCGGTTTCGTCGCCGCTCCACCTTCTTAACGAGCGCCAAGGAGACCTGACATCGTCACGAACGCGGATTTCAACGCTGCCATCCGGAAGATAAGCCCGCACTGCGCGCACGTGTAAATTGCTGTCAGCGATCCAGGCAGTCTCATCGCGTGCACTTTCTGATTCCAGTTCCACCGCGCCGTTCTTTAGATTGATCCGATAAATGTCAAAGATTTTGCGATCCCGCAGATTCAAAGCGACGAGCATCTGGTCGGGAAACCTGGTGCTGGCGGCAATTATGTAAGCACGCACACCCTGAAATGGAGTCAGATTACGCGTGTTCTTTGTTTGAAGATCGGTTTGATAGATGTGCGAATTCTCATCGCCATCTCGGTCTTGAATGTACAAGACATGCTCGCCATCTTCTTGCCATATGAAATTATCAATGCCGCGCTTTCTATCGGACGTAACTACTCGGTCATCGTTCTGGCCAACAGTGCGCACCCAAACATTGAATACGCCTTTATCCGGTCCAATGTAGGCCAGCATCTTGCCATTCGGCGAAATCCGGGGATTAAACTTTTGCGCACTACCGATTAACACCTCCCGGGGAATTAACGTTGGCAGTTGTGCGACGACAGGCGGTGCCGCACTACTGACGGCGACTGCTACCAGCAGAGTTAGCATCACAAGCTTGATTGGCTGCTTTGGTAGTAGCTGCATTTCGTCCTCCCCTGCACGCGGAATAATTCATTTGCGAGCTTACTTCGCGATGCCTTGTATGCGCATTCTAATCAGAGCGTCAACCGGAACTTGCCCGTATCTTTGACGGCGGATCTCTGCGACATATTCCGGCGTTACCTTCTGAATGCGCATCTTGATCAAAGTCCTAAGCGGAAGGTGACTATACCCAAGTGCGCCGACGCTCTTGATAAAATCGGAACCGACGGCGTAGTTTCGCGCTGCGATGAGGTCAGGGACCGAAGGGTGCTCGTAGCCCGCGCTCCTCAACTGCAGGACGAAAGCGGGGGTAACATCATGCAGGCTCATAGAGGCGAGCGTCTCGGCCGACAAATCGCTATAGCCGACCGAGCGTAGGGAGCGGATGTAGTCACCGGTGACCGCGTACATCTTGAGCTTAGTGAGTTGTTCCGGAGAGAGATTTGTTAGACCAGCGGCAGCCATCTCGTCAATGTAACCGTGAGGTCTTCCTTGTCGGCCTACTGCTTGATTCTCTTGAAGTTCGTCGACCTGTCCTTGGCTGGCCATGGCGCCGACTAAAACCGAAGCACCACCTGCGCTAATCGTGTCAGCGCCCAAAGTCGATTGAGTAGAAGCAACCAAAGGTGTCGATGGATTTGTCTGTTTGGTGCTGGGGTTCCATTGACCTTCCACCTGAATGGCTTCGGCTTGGTCGATCTCAGTCACTGAGACGTCCGTCTGCTCATTGGATTGAGCGGACAGGTTTGCAGGTTTAGCTAGGACTATGAATGGCGAGACCCAGAGGGTACCGACCAGAGCCAACGTCAAAAGTCCGAGGGTCACCGAAAATTCAGAACGTGAAACGTGATTCGTTCCAACTTTTCTTTTGAGTATTACTTCGATCCGCTTGGAAAGTTGGCCTCTGGATGACAGGACACCCGTGACCAGTGATACATGCTTGGGAGTAGTTCTGAGTTCGGCCAGGCGAGTCAAGCAAGTTGCATAAGAACGATGCTGGCTTGTCACCGAAATCACGACAGCGTCACAGGCGATTTCACGCTCCAGATTCATTTGACGTGCTATCCAAAGGACTGCTGGGTGAAAAAAGAAAACCGCTTCCGCTAATCTCTGCGCGAGCTTCGTCCAATCATCCCACCTGCGGATGTGGGCCAGTTCATGCAGCATTACTTGATCGAACTCCGCATTAGTCAGTCTATCGGTGAGGTCTGCGGGAATGATGATGGACGGTCTGCCCAAACCTATGACCATCGGCATGGTCACTTCGCATGAAGATGTGAGTGTGACCCTACGTCTTATCCCGTATAGGTCCGAGCAGGACCGAAATCGTTTTTGATACTTTGCCGTCAGCGCGGCGGACCGACGTTTGACCTGACACCAATGGATGTATCCCCAACTCAACCGAGTGAGCAGAGTTGTAGATACAAGCAGCCAAGCGCCAAAAAGGGCCAGAGGCCATTTTCCTGGAGAGAGTTGAATGGGGAGGTTTCTTCTGGTCGGAAACCACCTGCGCGTTATGTTCGCAAAGCTGTCGCGAAGACTCTCCGCTTGAGCCGTTGGCAAGCCTATAGAGTCTCGATTTGGCTCCGCGCCTTCCACTGCGCAGTTTCCGCGGGCAACTTTTGAGCGATCAAGCGTCTCGTCAAAGGTGACCGCTGAAGCTGATGAATAGTTAGTGCGGCCGAAGCCTGCGGACGTGGGTCGTTTGAGAAAATTCGAAGAGATCAGGCCACAAAGGAGCGGCAGAGAGATTATAGTTAGCAAGAGTGTTGCCCAAAGCACATATCGCGTTGTGGCATTGGCTCGGCGCATGACTCGCATCATTCCGCACATCAGGGCGGCGAGAACCATCCCAGGTAAGAAGCTACTCAATAGCGCCGCTAGGGTCGTGCGAGCTAGTGAATCGAGAAACTCAAGAGACAAGATCATGCCGGCACTTACTCACTTTCTCTGATCAACTTCTTGAGCCGCTTTAGCTCTTCACCGTCAATCTTGTCGTGGTCCAATATGTTGAGCACCAGTAAGTGGGGAGAGTCTTCGAAGAATCGACTTAAAAGATGGTTAAGGGCGCTGCGGCGAGCTTCGCCGCGATCCACTATTGGGAAATACACGAAAGCTCGCCCTTCTTTTGAGTGTTGGATATAGCCTTTTTGCTCAAGAATCCGAAGAGTCGTTAAGACTGTGCTGTAAGCCAGAGCCAATCGTCGGGGCAGGGCCTCAACCACCTCACTCACCGTGGCCGATTTCCTATCCCATAGCACGTTCATTAACCTGAGCTCTGCCTCTGTCAGAAGCAGCGATTTTCTTCTAGCCAAACCATCACCCCTATTTAGATATTAATTCGTTAATACTTAATTTGCGGAAAATACCACGGCTTGCTGGCGCTGTCAATTAATAAATTAATAGTTGTCCGAACTGTGCGCGAAGGTGTCAATTCTGCCTTAGTTTGTGAATTCGAAGAGTTTTGGCGTCCCGTACGGGAGTCGAACCCGTGTTACCGCCGTGAAAGGGCGGTGTCCTAGGCCACTAGACGAACGGGACGCACAAAATTGATTTTGGTGAGAGCGCGAAGCAATTACGTTAACGTAGCACTGGAGCAGTGTCAAACGATTGTTGTTGCATGTTTTCAATTAGCTTTGCGAGCGCGCGCGCTTCGTTTTCTTCGCTGAATACGAACCGCAGCGCGAAGCCCATCTCTTCGACCGGATAAACGACTCGGCCCCAGGCGAACGCCAGATGATTGCCAAAATCGATTTCGAGACGAATCAACTCGCCCGCCTTCGCCGCACCGCCAGATAGCACGAAACATCCGGTTCCGCTCAGATCGCAGACCGTGCCGCGCCCGTGCGCCAGCAGGCTCTCCCAGCGCGCCGGCAGGTTCAGACGAATGCGTTCGGCTTGACGTCGCTCTTGCATGGCGCGAAGTTAAATTTATAATCTCTGCGTCGTCGAAATCAGATTAAAATCGAGCCACTCTAACATAGGAGATTCACGCAATGATTATTCGTCGAATCGTTTCACTGATGGGCCTAATTCTATTGGCGACCAGCGCCGCGTTCGCGCAACACGACGTCGGCGGCGGTTCGACTTCGGGGGGCGCCAGCTCGACTGATTCAAGTCGCGGTGCAGTCAGGGTTCGCCGCGCGCCGGCGACCACGCCGCGCCGGCCGCGACCCGCAGTTCGCCGCGGCATGACCGCCGAACAATACAATCAACAGGGCGACACGTTATTCGATGCGGAACAGTATGACGACGCGCTCGATGCATACACTAAGGCGGTCCAAATCAAACCGATTGCGACCGCGTACTATCACATGGGTTGGATCTACAACGACCGGAATGATTTTGATCAAGCACTGCCCGCGCTACAGCAAGCGATTCGCCTTGATCCGAATTACGCTACGGCGTTTGACGAGGTGGGCTACACGTATCGCAATCTTAAGCGTTACGACGAAGCGTTCTTTGCTTATCGGCGGGCGATTACGATTGACCCGACTTACGCGAAGGCCTTTTATGACATCGGATGGACTTACAATGACCAGAACCGCTACGCCGACGCGTTACAGCCGTTGACACAGGCAACAGCGCTCAGGCCTGATTATGCCGAGGCATACAACGAGCTCGGTTACGCGTATCGCAAGCTTCATCGATCGCAAGACGCCATCAACGCGTATCGTCGGGCAATTGCTCTTAAAACTGACTACGCCAGCGCCTACTTCGGACTGGGCGACGTTTACTTCTACGACACGAATCAGTATCGCGAGGCTATTCAAGCGTATAACAACGCGCTTGCCACCAAGCCTGACAACGCGACCGCAAATTACAACGTCGGCTGGTCTTACAACGAACTGAAGCAATATCAACAAGCGATTCCATATTTTCAGAAAGCTCTTCAACAAAAACCTGATTACGCGGAAGCTTACGCTGAACTTGGTTATGCTTACCGCCGCGTAGATCGATTTGACGACGCGTTGCGCAGTTACAACCAGGCGATTGGTCTCAAATCTGACTATGCGCAACCGCGGTTTGGACTCGGTGATCTTTATTTCTACAACTTGAATCGTTATCAGGACGCGATTAACGCTTACGAGGCCGCGCTCAGAATTCAGCCGAACAACTCAGCCGCGAATTACAACATTGGATGGTCGTACAACGACATGCAGCGTTATGCCGACGCAATTGCGCCCTTGCGCGAGGCGGTAAGATTGAAGCCCGAATATGCCGAGGCTTACAACGAACTCGGCTACGCCTACCTCAACGTGCAGCGATACAACGAGGCGGTGTCGAACTTCAAAGAAGCGGTGCGCATTAAGCCTGACTACGGAATGGCGTACTACAATCTCGGCATTACTTACCTCAATATGAGAGACAGGAACAGAGCCCTCGAGCAATACAGAATTCTTCAGCGCATTGACACAGAGCGCGCGGCCAAGTTGTACGCCGCAATCAATAAGTGACGTATCCCGCTCTCCGCATGGGAGAGGGTCGGGGCTAGGGTTTGACGGCAAAACCTTCCTCCAAGTTTCTCTCGTTCAACTCCGTAAAAAGGCAAATCGTTAGACCAACTGAGAATGACCACTGCGATTGTTCATCATCCAGTCTTTGAAAAGCACGACACGGGGCCTGGCCACCCGGAACGCCCCGAACGATACGCCGTCGTCATGGATGCGCTGCGTGGTGATTCCGATCTGTGGTCGAAGGTCGTAGAGGTCGAAGCTGATGAAGCGCGCCGCACCGACATCCAGGCTTGCCATTCGCCCCAGCACTTCAAGCATGTCGAGCGAGCCGTAAACGATGGCATCAGGTATCTCGACGCTGATACGACCGTGTCCGTCTATTCACTCGAGGCAGCATTGCGTGGCGCCGGCGCCGCGTGCCAGGCGATTGATGCGATCATGGATGGCGCGGCGCAGAACGCTTTCGTGCCGGTCCGGCCGCCGGGTCATCATGCGACGCCGGATCGCGCGATGGGTTTTTGCCTCTTCAACAATGTCGGAGTCGCGGCTCGTTACGCGCAGTCCCGCCATAAGGCCATCGAACGCGTCGCGATCATCGACTGGGATGTGCATCACGGCAATGGCACGCAGGGGATTTTTTACGATGACCCATCAGCCTTTTATTTCTCGATGCATCAGTATCCGTGGTATCCGGGCACAGGCACGCGGGAGGAAACCGGTCATGGTCGCGGTCGTGGCTACACCTTGAATATGCCGCTGCGCGCGATGACGCCTGCGGCTGAGCAGCGGCGCGCGTTTGATGCGGCGATTGGCGACATCGCCACGAAGTTCACGCCGGATTTGATTCTAGTTTCCGCAGGGTTTGACGCGCATCAGGCCGACCCGCTGGGGCAATTGCTGCTGACCGATGATGACTTTGTGCAGATGACGCGCGTTTTGAAGGAGTGGGCGAATGAAACCTGCAATGGTCGCATTGTCTCGTGCATGGAAGGTGGATATGACCTTTCGACCCTGGGCGAAACCGTCCGGCGCCACGTTGGCGAGCTGCAAGCGGCCTAGAATTCCCTCGAAATCCTCTGTACAGTTCCCGCCGCCGAGAGTAAACTCTGCACACGTTGATATCAGATAGAACTCACGGGAGAAGCCCATGCCAGACCTGGACATTACTTGCGCAGAGTGCGGAACTACCTTTCCTTTCACTGAACGAGAACAGGATTACTATCGCGAACGCGGCCTGACCCATCCCAAGCGCTGCAAGCCCTGCCGCGATGCGCGGCGCCAGAACTTTGGTGGCCAAAGACAGGGCGGCGGCGGAGGCGGCGAGCGCGAGCGATTCGAAATTGTTTGCGATCAATGTGGAAAGGCCGACAGCGTGCCCTTTAAGCCTCAGCCCGGACGGCCGGTTTTGTGTGGTGAGTGCTTTGCGGCGAGTCGCGCACAGCGCGGAGCGTAAACGTAGCGCAAGGTATTTCCTTGCGTTTCGATTCCAGCCAGAATCAGACACCGGTACGACGCAAGTTTTCAACTTGCGCTACGCTTCAAGCACCGGCCGTAATGATTATCGCCTTCAATCCCAGTAATTCAGAGAAATCCTTGGTGTAAACGGCGTCGATCCGGCGTGCGTCGGCGACCGTTTCAACCAGCTCGTCGGTTGAAACAAATCCGTCGCTAATCCCGGCAATCGCCCACATGGGAAGATGCGCCGCGATGTGCAGCAGGTCTTCGACCAGTTTTAGATATTGTTCTTTAGTTTCTACCGGCGTGCCGAATCGACTGTCAGGTTGTCCGTTGTCGCGCGAAGCTCTGCTCTGTCGCAACCAATCTTCGCGCCACGAGAGTATGCGCGCGTTACGACTGTCGCTGGCGCGCGGCGGATGGGGCAGCCGCAGGAACAGCAAATCCATGTCATAAGTCTCAGCGACAAAACCGCGGAGGCTCAGATTCGTGCTGCGGTTTTTCTGCCGGTTGTCCACGGGTGAGGGCAGCGTGCGCCACAGTCGCCGAAAAACGTTCGTCAACGACAAAGGCTGGCGCAAATCGCGCGTTTCAAGATTGAACGAAAATACGTAGTCGCCGACCGCCATGCCGAGCGAGAGCGCTAAGGCACGTTTATACGGTGACACGAGCTTTTCAATGTTTGCTCGGACGTTGTCGAACCACCAGGCATCGGTTTCGTTGAACCAGGAGACAAGCGTCGGATTCTTGAAGAAGCTGCCCGGAACATACGCGTCGGCCAGCACGAGATCGATGTCGTCTTCAGTCAGCACCTCTGAATTGTTTTCCACGAAGGCGACGGATTTCGTCCAGGCCCATTGCGCGGGATCGTTTGCCGCGACGCGCACGTCCCAGCGTTTCAAATACTGGCCGAGATGCGGTTCGCCGGCGAGCGGCAATGCCACCGATCGAAACTTCGTTTGGCGCAGAACGCTCAACTCGAATCCGAGCCAGCTCATACCACCTGCGTTGAAACCCATATTAGTTTGCATTGACTTCGCCTGAGTGCCAGGCGGTTCCGACTCAGGTCCCCAATTGATCGATCCGCCCCATCAACTCGTCGGCGATGCCGGCCAGATCCGGCGGCGCAGCTTCCACGTAATAACTGGTCAGCTCCTTAAACGGCTCGAGCGACAGCAACGCCCTGACGACGCCCGGATCGAATTCAACGCCAATCCACTCAAGCAGATGTTCGCGCGCTTGCTTCTCCGAAAGCGCCGGGCGAAAGGGCCGCTCGTCCGTGAGCGCCGCGTAGGCATCCGCAACGTGCAGAATTCGCGCGCCCAACGGAATCTGTTCGAATCGCAATCCATCCGGATAGCCATCGCCATTCCACCATTCATGGTGCCAGCGTACGAGTAACTGCGCGCCTCGATCTGCGCCTGCTTCAGCCGCCTCACGTTCGCCAAACAGTGGATGTCGCGCGAGATCGATTCGCTCGGCATCGCTCAAGGGACCATCGCGATCAATATAATCGCGAGCCATCGCCGCCTCGCCGAGGTCGTGCGCCAGCGCCGCTACGCGCAGAGACAAACGATCGCGCGCGCCCAGGTTGAAAGACTTTCCGATCTCATCCGCGATTGAGGCGACTCGCGCGGCGTGCGGATTTGCGTATCGCTCGAAACGATCGGTTTCCGCGGCGAGATTCCTGAATATCTCGACCGTCGCAAGCTGATCAGTGTCGATATTTTCAATTACCGGCATGTACTTTCCCGCGGTATGACGATGGTCTAGTTCTTCAAAGTCGTCAGCAGTTTTCGGGCGGCGTCATTTTTCGGATCGGTAATGAGAGCTCTTTGCAGTTCGCCTTCAGCGCGACGGCGAAGCCCCAACGCCTTGTAAAGTTCGGCAAGCGCCACGCGATAGGAAACGTTATCGGCCTCCAAAGCGATCGCGGCTTTCAACTCAATTTCAGCGAGTCGTCGGGTCTGCGGGTCGCTGATTAACGCGCGACCGTACTCAGCTCGATAACGGGCCCGCCGCGGGTCCAGACTCGCAGCCTCCGCAAAGAAGCGAAGCGCCTGTTGCGGCTGATTCTGTTTCGCTGCGGCCAATCCTTTTTTGAAACTGGTTTCCGCGCGATCTTCTTCGGCAACTTTCTCTCCTGCGGATTTCGCCCTTGGCTCGACGGTCGCGCTATCGGTAAGTTGCGCTGAAGTCTTAGCGCCGATCTGCGCGTCATACGCCGCACGCGACGACTGGTCACGGAGTACCTCGTAAGCACGCGCTATCCTGGCAAACGCGGATTCAACTTTGCTGCGCAGCGCGCTGTCGGCTCGATGAAATCTGTCCGGATGATAACGACGCGCGAGCGCGTGATAGGCATTCTTTATTTGATCTGTTGTCGCTTGCCGGCCGACATTCAGCGTCTCATAGTGGTTCGCCGCCTGACCCACCCGCGCGAGAAAATCTTCCAGAGTTTCAGACGCGGCTGCGCCGGGGCTCGGCGTCTCGGCTGGTGCGCCGTCATCAGTTGACGCTGCCGCCGCAACGCGTCTCAACAAACCGGCCATCGCCAGTGCATAGATTGCCCGCAGCGTCTCGTCTTCAGCCATACCGCCAAGCGCAACTAACTCTTTGATCGTCATTGGCGATGTAACTCGTGAAAGAACGAAACCCTCGGCGGGCAAGAGGTTAGGCGCATAGCCATTGTTATGCACGAACTCAATTCGCTCATCGCGATCCGCGAAACGCGAGACGATGTATGCCGCCGGCAGGTGTCTGACTGACTCCAGCAACAGACGTCGCGTGTCCAGCGTCACGCGGGTGTTGCCGGCGAGTCGAGCCCGCGCGTCCAATTGCCACTCGCCTTCCGTCCAGAGAAGCGTCGTGCGCAGAATGTCGGTGACGTGATTCGCACGGATGGTGTCGGCCTGTTCGGACTTTATCAGCCCTTGCTTAACGAGCTGATCCAGAACCTCTTCGTCTGTGGCTTTCGCTGACAGATTAGCCAAAGCGTCATCGTCCACGAGTCCGCTGCGCTTCAGAAATTCTAAAAGCCGATGAGCGCGAATGTTCGAAGCCATGAATACGAGCGCGCCTTTCTCAAAATAAACGACCGCCTTCGCGCGATCGCGTGAAAGCCGCAGCGCGCCTGAGAGGCCAGTCTGTCCGATTTCGCGAATCAGCTCACCCAGCGATTTATCAGCAAGTTTACCTTGATTGGCAGCAGTCATGGTTTCGGCTTCGCGCCGTTACGGAATGATAGCGCACCGCTCATCGGCCGCGGAAGTTGTATTTGCGGAGCACGCAACCGGGAATCAAGCCTTTGGGTGCGCTTTGTCGTAGACCTCGATCAATTTTTCCATCGAAACGTGTGTGTAAACCTGTGTCGTCGACAGCCTTGCATGACCAAGCAGCGCCTGGATGTCGCGCAGGTCGGCGCCACTGTCGAGCAGGTGCGTGGCGAACGAATGACGCAGCGCGTGCGGGCTGATGTCGTGGATGCCCGCGCAAAGTTTGATGTACTTTTCGATCAGGCGGCCGACAGATCGCGCCGTCATCCGTGTACCTTGATAATTGAGGATGAGCGGCTGTGCGTCGCGCTTGGTTGCCGGCGCGTTCATCAGAAACTTTTCACGCACCGACAGATAATCGCGCAGAGCTTTGGCGGCGGGTTCGCCAAACGGCACGATGCGTTCCTTCCGTCGTTTGCCGAAGACGCGCAGAAGTTTGTTGTTGAAATCAACGTGGCGCAGGTCCAGTTGCACCAACTCAGAAACTCGCACGCCGGTCGCGTAGAGCAACTCGAGAATTGCACGGTCGCGTTTGCCGAAGTCCGTTTCGCTGTCTGGCGTTTCGATGAATCGAACCGCATCCTCGACCGAAAGATGCACGGGCAGCTTCTTCTCTTTGCGCGGAGTTGCGACCAGCTTCGCCGGGTTCGACTCGAGCACACCTTCACGGACCAGGAACTGAAAGAACGTCCGCAGCGCCGCCAGCTTTCGCGCAATCGAAGACTTTTTCTTGTGATCTGAGTGAAGCGAGGCGAGCCACTCGCGGATGGTGATGTGATCGATTTGTTTCAGGTCAGGTTCGACGCGCTTCGAAGATTGCTTCTTTCCGTTCCTTGATGCTGATTCGACCGGTGGCGGCAACAAGTAATCAATAAATTGCTGAAGGTCGCTCTCGTAATTGCGTAGCGTGTGGGCGCTCACATTCCGCTCGTAGCGAAGGTGATCGAGAAACTGAGATTTTAAGTGACTGAGCACGGCGACGCCTTGAGCTATTCCTCGTGATAGACAGGATAAACCAAAACGAGAATGGACTCCTCTGTTGTGAGGGCCCGCTGGACAACTAGTCGAATCCTTTGCGCGTAAAGTTCGATCGTCAGCTTGTCGCGAGACCAGGCGAAGGGTGTATCAGCGAAAAGAAGACTTATCTTGTCCGGTAAAATCAGTCCCGCAGAACTTCGATACTTGCCTTGAGCGGGCAAGAGAGTGCAGCCGCCATACGCATAGGCGAGCTCATTCCCGAGTTCCTCTAAGATTCGACCGTAGACTGGATCCGGGAGATCAGGAATGAAGATTTCGATGCGAACCTTCTCGGATAGCGGCAATTAATTTCTCCATGCGTTTCGGAAAAGCCTTGACCCGTTTCAAGGCTTCTTCTCGCGTTACCCGTTCTCGTTTTGGGCGTTGGATTTTCACTTGCTGCTTCTGTGGTTTCATCGTTGGCCTCAATGCCAATTTATACCCGTTCGTGTTTTTTGACCAGAAATCCTTTGCGGGCGCGAATGCGCAGGTTGCTTTTGGTTTTCACTCGCACACCGATTTGGTGATAGCGGCCGTCGCGCTTTTCCTCTGAAGGATAATAACTGAGCACGTACTGCTGCGCGAGGTCGGAGGCGATTTGCGCGAAAGCGCTATCCAGGTCGTCGATAGTCTTGGGAATGTAGACAGCGCCGCCAGTTTGCGCAGCGAACTGTTCCATGCGACGTTCAGCGGCAAGGGCGCGCACGTTTGCATTGTCATAAAGCCCGGTTTGCACGACATAAATCTGAGATTCGTCCCCTGATAGCCTTTGCAAAGTGGCGTCGAAATCGTGATCGCTGCGGCTGGTGGTATCGCTACCATCAGAAACGATCACGATCACTCGCCGGCCACTGAATGGTTTCAGGTAAAGAAGCGCGGCGAAGATGCCATCGTAGAGGGAAGTTGCGCCTTCGGGTTTTCCAAAAGAGTCAATCGTCTGCTGCAACAGGCGCACGTTGCTAGTCATTGCTCGTGCCAGCGTAACCTCGGTTGAAATCGAATAAATCGCAGCCTGATCAACCGGTCGCAGTACGTTTTGAAAGAATCGCACCGCCGCATGTTTCTCGAAATCGCGCGAGGCGCTGAGGCTGCCGCTATTGTCAAAAAGCATCACGAGACGAACCGGAGTTTCCGACCGGCTGATGTCGCTGATAGAACCTACTTGCCCGTCGATTCGGAGTTCAAAGTCATCCACCGTCAAGTCCGTAATTGCGACGCCGCGGCTGTCAACGACGGTTGCGGGAACGGGCACCAGGTTCGAACTCACGCGCACAACTTCGTCGGGCTCATCCGAATTCATGTTCGATGGATCAGCAAGAGGTGCGCTTGGCTTTTGTCGATTTTTATTTCCGTTAGCGGCGTTCGGATCTTTCTGGCGGCCTGACTGCGGATGAATTGTCAGCGGAGCGCTCAACAACACAAGCGATATCCCGAGACTGATCACGGCCGGCAGAAACTTTGAGGGATTCGGAAATCGCATAAAGCTAAGGTGTGGCGGCTAAGGCTGGTTCAGAGACCCTTTGCATCCATTCGTCCCATTCTTCAAGAGCCAGCTTCACCTGCAACATGTGCCGGTCGCGTTTTCGGCGCACGCTGCGCGCCTGTTCCAGCGTCAGCGGTGCGAGGAGCGCAAAGGTGACGTTGACCGGCTGGTAATTCTTCGTCTCGGCACTGGAAACGTAGCGCGCCAGCGCCCCAATCGAACTACGCGGCGGCGCAATCAAAAGTTCTTCGCCTGCCAGCAGTCGCGCCGCATTTCTTCCCGCGAGCCATCCCATCGCCACTGATTCGACATAGCCTTCGACGCCGGTAATTTGTCCGGCGAACAAGATGTTTGGATGCGAGCGCATCTGCATGGTTGGCCGCAGCACGCGCGGGCCGTTGATGTAGGTGTTGCGATGAATCTGTCCGAATTGGAGAAACTCCGCGCGTTCAAGCCCGGGAATCAGGCGCAGCACGCGCGCCTGTTCGCCATAACGCAGATGATTTTGAAAGCCGACCATGCTATACGCGTCAGCCATTAAGTTCTCCTGACGAAGCTGGACGGCGGCATAGGGTTCGCGGCCCGTGCGCGGATCGATCAGACCGACAGGCTTCATCGGCCCGAACCGCAGGGTATCGACACCGCGACGCGCGAGTTCTTCAATCGGCAGACAGGCTTCGAACCATCGCGTCTCTTCAAATCTCTGCAATGGAACGCTGTTCGCGTTTGTGAGTTCGCCGTAAAACCGAGCGTATTCTTCTTCATTGAGCGGGCAGTTCTGATAATCGTTCCCGCCTTTGCCGTAGCGCGCCGCTTTGAAGGCTGTTCGATGATCGATTGAATCAGCGGCGACGATCGGCGCGATCGCGTCGTAGAAGTAAAGCTGATCATCACCGGTGAGTTTCATCATTTCTTTGGTCAGGGCTTCAGATGTGAGCGGGCCGGTGGCGATGACTGCAATCTTGTCCGGAGGAATCGACGTGACCTCTTCGCGCACGATTTGAATGTTCGGACGCGATTCGATTTGGTTGGTAGCGAAATCAGCAAACTGTTTTCGATCGACGGCGAGAGCAGCGCCGGCGGGCACACGCGCGTGTTCGGCTGCGCCCATCACGAGCGAATCCCCGCGCCGTAATTCTTCTTTCAAAAGATGCGAAGCAGAGCCTGGCTCGTCAGACTTTAGCGAGTTGGAACAGACAATCTCCGCCAGTTTGTCGGTGCGATGCGCAGGCGTTTGCCGCACTGGTCGCATCTCGTAAAGCTTCACCCGCGCGCCGGCGTTCGCTGCTTGCCAGGCAGCTTCCACGCCCGCCAACCCGCCGCCGATGACAATGATTTCGTTCATATGTAGAGCAAGTTGCTAACTTGCGAGTGATTCCGATCATATGTAGCGCAAGTTGCTAACTTGCGAGTGATTCCGATCGTAAAACGCAAGTTAACAACTTGCGCTACTTCCGCTTCTTCCTTCGCAAAACTTT
>DATBSG010000135.1:0-2973 GCA_036559945.1 Pyrinomonadaceae bacterium | reverse complement strand
CAGGACGCAAAGGCGATCACGGAACGTGCGCATCAAGTCGGCGCGATGGTAGTTCTCGATACTTATCAATCGGCGGGCACTGTTCCATTCAGCGTGAAGGAGCTGAATGTCGATTTTGCCACCGGCGGTTCAGTGAAGTGGCTGTGCGGCGGCCCTGGTGCCGGGTATCTTTACGTGCGACCTGATTTGATCGATCAGCTTCAGCCGAAAACGACCGGATGGATGGCGCATGAGCATCCGTTCGCGTTCGAGACAGAGATGCATTACGCGCCGAACATTACGCGGTTTCTGCACGGCTCGCCGGCGATTCCGGCGTTGTATGCGGCGCAATCGGGCTACCAGATCATCAATGAAATCAGTGTCGCGGCGATTCGCGAGAAAAGTATGCGACAAACTCAGAAACTGGTCTCATTGGCCGAAGAAGCCGGCCTTCGCGTGACTAGTCCAAAAGATCCGGCACGTCGCGGCGGGACGATTTCCGTTTGGGATGAGAACGCAGCCGAGATCACAAAAGAATTGATCCGCCGCGAGTTCATTGTTGACTATCGTCCCGGCGCGGGCGTCCGCATCTCGCCGCACTTCTACACGAAAGATGAAGAGTTGGAATTGGTTGTCGCTGAGATGAAAAAGATTCGCGACAATCGCGAGTACGAAACGGCAGGAAAGGCCGGCGCAGCATTCTAGTTTCCATGGCTACCGAATACGGCAAAGACGCTCCGCTCTCATACAACAAGTACCTGCGGGTGCGCGAATTGATTGACCTGCAAACGTGTCTTTCGTCGCCCGTACATCACGATGAACTGCTGTTCATCACGGTCCATCAGGCGTACGAACTTTGGTTCAAGCAAATTCTCCACGAGATCGACGCGGCATTGCGATTAATGAATAAAGATCGCGCTGGCGAGGCTGCTTTGGCGATGCGGCGGGTTGTGGAGATCGAAAAACTTTTGATTCAGCAGATTCACATCCTGGAGACTATGACGCCGATCAACTTCCTCGGCTTTCGCGACGAGCTGAACCCGGCGAGCGGCTTTCAGTCCATGCAGTTTCGCGAGATTGAGTTCGCTTCAGGACTGAAGCACGAATCGGTGGTCCGCGCGTTCAAAGATGACGAGTTCGCGCAAAAACGACTTCAGTGTCGTTTGGATTCGCCGTCGCTGGGCGAAGCTTTTTTTGCGCTGCTTCGTCGCGGCGGATTCGATGCGCCGAGCGATGACGATCAACGCGATGAGAAAGAGCGTCGTGGCAATCGAAGCCGGCGCACGCGCGCCATTGTCGAAATCCTGACGCACCCGGAGAAACTCTACAAGGAGTACCAATTGGCCGAAGCGCTGCTCGAACATGATGAGTACTTCTCGCTCTGGCGTTCGCATCACATCAAGATGGTCGAGCGCATGGTGGGCACGAAGCGCGGCACGGGCGGATCGGAAGGCGTGGGTTACTTGAAGACCACACTCGACAACAAATTCTTTCCAGAGCTTTGGGAGGCGCGCACTTACTTGAGCGCTAAACACGGCGACGCTGGGTGCCCGTTTGCCAAAACGTGACTCCACCAGCCTCGGCCTATCGTGCTAGAATGCGCCCAGAAGGAGCAGTCAAATGTCGAGTAACGTTCAATACATTACTGATGCAAACGGCGAAAAGACAGCCATAATCCTTCCACTTGATGAGTATAAAGAATGGCTCGAAGACCGACATGTAATCAGAGCCGCTGAAGAAACCAAGAACGAGCCAACCCGCCCATTGTCGGAACTCCTCGACGAGTTGCGGCGCGCTGGTGAGATCGATGTATGAAGTCGTCATCACGACACACGCCGAACGCGAAGTAAGACGACTCGACCGGCAGGTCAAGAACCGAATCCTTACTGCAGCAACCACCCTAGCCGACAATCCGCGCCCACCCGGCTCCATTAAGATCAAAGGGCAACGAGACCTTTGGCGGATTCGTGTCGGCGCCTGGCGAATCGGCTATGAAATCAACGATGAAGCGCGCGTGGTCAGAATCATAACGATTGGCCACCGTCGCGAATTCTACAAATGACCATGCCCGTTGAATTCCCCGAACGCTTCAACATGGCCGATTACTTCCTCTATCACAATTTGGAGGAAGGCCGCGAGAGCAAAGTCTGTCTCTATTTCAAAGATCAAACCTACACGTACGACTATGCGGCGCGAATGTCGAATCGCACGGGCAATGCGCTGCGCGAGCTCGGGGTCGAATTGGAGGATCGTATACTGCTTGTGCTGCCGGATTGTCCCGAATTCGTTTGGACGTGGTTTGGCGCGGCGCGCATTGGCGCGGTGATCACGATGGTTAACCCGCTGCTGCCGGCGGACGACTATCGTTACTATCTCGAATACACACGCGCCCGCGCCGCGGTGGTGCATCAATCGCTCGCCCAGCCGTTTGTCGAGGCAGTCTCGAGCGCCAACTATCTTCGAGCGGTGCTGGTCGTGGACGACGAAGGCGCGATGGAGGAGCAGCTAATCGATCCACGCGGCCGCGTCAAGTATTTTCCGTTCGCGGAAACCGTAGAGTCGCAGCCGGAGGCCTGTCGCGCCGCGGACACGCATCGCGATGACATTGCCATCTGGCTATTCACTTCCGGCTCGACCGGCCATCCGAAAGGCGCAGTGCATTTGCAACACGATTTGCCCTACAACACCGAAGTCTTCGCGAAGCGCACGATGGGCGTGAACGAAAACGATCTGACGGTTTCGGTGCCGAAACTTTTCTTTGGCTACGCGACCGGAACGAATCTGCTGTTTCCGTTTGCGGTCGGCGGCGCGACGGCCTTGTTCGCGGAACGCTCAACGCCCGAAAAACTGTTTGAAGTGATCGAAAAATATCGTCCCACGGTTCTTACAACCGTGCCGACAATGATCAATGCAATGCTCAATGTCGATAACGCGAGCGCTCACGATCTGTCGAGCCTTCGCTTCTGCTACTCAGCCGGTGAAGCTTTGCCGGTC
>DATBSG010000134.1:0-4081 GCA_036559945.1 Pyrinomonadaceae bacterium | reverse complement strand
TCGGGATAGCGCCAGGCAAGGCTGAACGCATCAGTCATTGCCTTCAGCGCCATCGGCGACGGGCCCGTATGGATTCTCGTTTGAACTCAAGCGCACGACTGTCGCGGGTGAAACAGCGGACGCGGTTACAGGATTTGACGGACTCGCGAACGAAAGCCGCGGCTGAGCGGCGAGACAAGCGGCGCCTGCGCCGAATAGTTGCGCAAATCGGCGGCGATTCATCGACATTTTTTGCGGCATCCTCTTTACCTCCGATTGATTTGAACGCGCGGCATTATCGTTTATCAATCGGGCAAAACCAACCGTTTTCCGTCGATTCGGCGACGGATGCGGCGCTCCCAACCTTGTGATAGGCTGAGATTCAGCCGATGCCCAAACCACGTTCTTCCAGATTGTTTCCGGATATGTCCGAAGTCGACAGGGCGACTGCGGACTCTGCCACGGCCTCGCCGCTCGCCGATCGCATGCGGCCGGGCGAGCTGTCAAGGTTTGTTGGACAGGAGCACCTGGTTGGCGAAGGACGAGTTTTGCGTCGCTTAATCGAAGGCGGCGGCACGCTGCCATCGATGATTTTTTGGGGGCCACCGGGCACAGGCAAGACCACTCTGGCGCGCTTACTCGCCGACAGAACCAACGCGAATTTTGTGGCGCTTTCCGCGGTGTTCTCCGGCGTTAAAGAATTGCGCGGCGCAATCGCGCAAGCCCGCCTTGATCGCCTGCGCGGTCGGCGCACGATTTTATTCATCGATGAAATTCATCGCTTCAACAAAGCGCAGCAGGACGCGCTGCTGCCAGCGGTCGAAGACGGAACGGTCACGTTGATTGGCGCGACAACTGAGAATCCTTCGTTCGAAGTAATCAGTGCGTTGCTTTCACGCTCTCGTGTGCTGGTGCTGAATCCGTTAAGCGAGGACGAAATTGAAACGATTCTGCGTCGCGCGATAACTGATGGGGAGCGTGGGTTGGCTAATCTTCATCCGCAAATTTCTGACGAATTGATAAAGCGCCTCGCGCATTTGTCTGGTGGCGATGCGCGCGTCGCCTTAGCTGCGCTGGAGGCCGCGGTACATTCGACAAAGCCCGGCAAAGAGACGAACCGCGTCATCACAAATGAAACGTTGATCGAAGCTCTTGGCCGGACGCAGTTTGCCTACGACAAAGGCGGCGAAGAGCATTACAACCTCGCGTCGGCATTGATTAAGTCGCTGCGCAATTCCGATGTTAATGCCTCGTTGTACTGGCTGGCGCGCATGATCGAAGGCGGCGCGGATCCGGTCTTCATCGCGCGCCGGCTCTGCATTCTCGCTTCAGAAGACATCGGGCTTGCCGATCCAAACGCCATGGTCCAGGCCGCCGCCGCCGCCGACATCGTGCAACTGATCGGGATGCCGGAAGGTTTGTTTCCGTTAGCACAAGCCACCATCTACCTTGCGCGCGCGCCGAAATCCAACGCGGTGCTGCGCTCATATTCCGCGGCGCATGCTGACGCAGTCGAAACTGCGCGCGAGCCGGTGCCGCTGTATTTGCGCAACGCGCCCACGCCGCTGATGAAGCATCTCGGTTATGGCAAAGAGTATCGCTACGTGCACAGCGACGCGGACGCAAAAGATGAAATGCCATGCCTGCCAGAGAAGTTGAGAGGGAAGATCTATTTCAAGGAAGATGGAACCACAGAGGACGCAGAGAAAAACAATCAGACAGAAAGTTAGCTTGCATTTCACTTCCTGAGATTTCTTCAGGCGCTGTGTTGCGGATTTGGTTTGCATTCCTCTGTGTCCTCTGTGGTTAAGTTATGAAGGCAGAAAAGGAACTCGCCTTTCTTCACGATCTTTACGTCGCTCCCGACTGGGGTGAGCGCTTCGCCGAACTGGTGGACGCTCACATCGAACTGCCGAAAGAAGGCCGTGCGTTGTACGTCGCTGCCGGCACGGGCAGCCACGCGATGGCTTTGCAGGAACGCGCCGGAGAGAAACTCGAGTTGCTGGGTGTCGATGAAAGCGACGAACAACTCGAACTGGCACGGGCAAAAGCGATTGCCGTGAATGAGAAAACACAATTTCAACGCGAGGCGCCGTCATCTTTGTCGCTGACCGATGACCAATTCGATCTGGTTCTCGGCAATGCGTCAATGGTTGTCAAAGCCGAACTCCGCGAAATGTTTTCCGAAATGGTACGCGTCGCCGCGCCCGGCGGCACGGTAGCCTGGTGGTTACCAACCGCGTCGAGTTTCGGCGAATTCTTTTCGATTTTCTGGGAGGCTTTGCTGAATGCGGATTTGGAGGATCATGGCATCGAAGTCGAGCACCTGATTACCGAACTGCCGACCGTCTCAGACG
Source organism: Pyrinomonadaceae bacterium (assembly GCA_036559945.1). Lineage (GTDB taxonomy): Bacteria > Acidobacteriota > Blastocatellia > Pyrinomonadales > Pyrinomonadaceae > UBA11740. Next base: position 1,745 of record DATBSG010000134.1, on the reverse strand, counting down.
TCGAGCACCTGGCTGAGAGCGAAGGCCTTGCCGACGTTCAGTCGTGGACGGCGATCGAAGAATTTGATTACGAATCCGCCGAGCAGTTTCTCAACTCGCCGCTGATTACCGATTTTCTTTTGCACGGCTGGTTAAGCTCAGTCCCCAAAGCGGCGAGACAGCGCGTCAGAGAAGAGCTGGCAAAGATTATTGATGAGGAGCGCCACAGCGGCGAGTTTGCCCTGACTATGAAGGCGACGCTGGTAATGGGAAAGAAACCGAGAGTGGAGTAAAAAGAATTGAGGCGCGAAAGCCAGCTTTCGCGCCTCTGGATTTCGAGAGTACAGGTTTAGTGCTCAATCTTCTTCGCGTCTTCTGAGCGGATCTGCTGTGCTCGTTTGCGGGCCTCTTCGAAGAGAGCTTCATCATCAACCGTATCGAGCTTGCCCCGGGAAGACGACGCGTCGCGATCCGCTTCGTCCAGGCCTTCGCGGAAAGCCTTCTTGCTCTGGCCGAGGGCCTTCGCAAGTTGAGGCAGCTTACTGCCGCCGAACAAAAGAAGGATCGCGGCGACGACCAGCACGACAATCCATTCAGTCCCAATCACGAACAGCAAAAGTTTCATCACGGTTCTCCTTGCGCGAACTTCGCGGCCTTATTCGCGCACGCACAAGTCGCTGTGGCCGTCGGATTCATAGAAGAGATATTTGCGCCAAACCTCATCAGCGCGACCAATGTAGCGCATGATTTGCCGGTTGACGTGTAGTGAAAACGCGCGCGGCCGCCGCAGCAGGTGCATTCCCGATTCTTCAGGCGTGCGATTGCCTTTGCGATGATTGCAACGCTTGCAGCATGCCACCAGATTGTCCCACGACGATTCGCCGCCGCGCGAACGTGGAGTGATGTGATCCAGAGTCAACTCCGCCGGCGAAAACTGCTTGCCGCAGTACTGGCAGCAAGAATGATCGCGCAACAAAATATTCTTGCGTGAAAGCGACCGTCGTTCGAACGGAATGTGCCGATATTCGGTCAGGCGAATGACGGAAGGCGCGTGCATGTTGATTCTCTGCGAGCGCAGCATGTGACCGTTGTGCTCTTCCATGCGCGCCACGCCTTTAAAGATCATGACCACTGCGCGCCGCTCAGTACACACGTTGATCGGCTCGAACGAAGCATTCAGGACAAGGACGCGCGCATTCATGGTAGAGGCGATATTACGCGAGCCCCGCGGAAAGTGTCAAAAAACGGTGTCAGAAGGCCGGCGGTGGGTGAGCCACAGGGGGATAATACCGAAAACCGTAATCAGTATTCGAAATTTAGGCGGGTGCTACGTTTCCCGTAGCAGCCTCGGTAGTCGCACAGCGAATTTTGCGCCCCGCGAAACGTAGCTGCCGAACTGAAACGGCAATCGCGGAAGGCCGTCGAATGAGCCACCCAAGTCGATCGTTGCCTCGATGGGATTCGGCCAGCGATGCCGAAACCCGGCCAGGACTTCAGATGGGTTGCGCCAGTAAGTAATCATTGGGGCGCGGTGTCGTTTCGTCATCGACGGTCGTAATGAGCCCCATTCGTTCAAGATCGTCGGGACGAGCCATCGCGGAAGAGGCGCGTTGCCGGCGGCGACAGGCGTGCCCGAGATCTCCGCGCCGAGCAGCTCGTGCGCCAGCCTGAGCGCGCAGGTAACCCAATCGGCCCACCGTCTGTTCCCGCCATGGCACACATCCCAATTGAAATTGTCCGGTCGCGATTCCACAGCGGCAGCCACG
>DATBSG010000133.1:0-5000 GCA_036559945.1 Pyrinomonadaceae bacterium | reverse complement strand
ACACAAGTACAATACTCTATGCATAAGGTCTCCTCCTGATTGTTTGGGTAATTAGCGCGGTACTTCTATTCGAAGTGCGACGGGAAGTCAATGGTTTTCCATGAAGAATAATGGACGCAAAGACGCAGACTTTGCGGCGTTAGTAGCTGAAGCAGCAGCGTGTGTTCGCTGTCCCGCGATGTGCGAGCGCACCGCAGTGTTGAGCGAACTTAATGGACAAGTGAACGCACGCGTGCTGTTTATCGGCGAAGCTCCGGGGCGCAAAGGAGCAGACCGCACGCGCGTTCCATTCTCAGGTGATCAGTCGGGAAGAAACTTCGATCGGTTTCTGGCCTCGATTGATTTGAAGCGTTCACACATTTTCATCACCAGCGCGGCGTTGTGTAATCCGCGGACGGCATCAGGCGCGAATCGGCGGCCAACGTCGCGTGAGTTGAATAACTGCTCGGAGTTTTTGCGTCGAACAATCGAATTGGTTGATCCGCCGGTAATCGTGACATTGGGCGGCGTAGCCCTTGAAGCACTGAAGTCAATTCACGAACATCAATTCACACTGAGAAATGACGCGGCAAAAGTGCGTCGCTGGAACGGGCGAACATTGATCCCGCTTTATCATCCGAGCCCACAGGTTTTGATTACCAGTCGCAATGAGAAGGTGCAGTTGCGGGACTACAAAGTAGTCGCGCGAGCGGTTGCTGGCAGCGCGGGCGTCTCGGCCGCATCGGTTTAGATGTCAGATTCAATCTCCACAGCAGAATACTCCGCCGTTCGTGACGGCGGCGCAGGGCTGATCGATCTTTCATCGCGAGGCCGCATTCTTGTGAGCGGCGCAGAGGCCGTGATGTTTCTTAACGGCCTAATCACGAACGACATGAAGTCGTTGGCCGCAAACGCTTGGATGCCTGCGGCGTTTGCGAATGTACAGGGACGTTTGCTGGCCGCAGTGCGCATCATTCACTGTCAGGACGGGTTTTTGATCGACACTGAAAGCAAAACGCGCGACGCCGTCATTAAACTGGTCGAACGGTTCACGCTCGCGGGTGATTTCAAAGTGACGGATCTGAGCACTGAAATGGCGCTGCTCTCAGTGCAGGGAGCGAAAGCGGCCGCCGTCGTTCGATCGGTTTTGGGCGAAGAAGCCGCCAATGTTCAGCATCAATGTGTGACCACAGCACAATTTGAAGGGACCGCCCTCACAGTCATTCGGGACACGCACACGGCAGAAGATGGCTTCGATTTGTTCGTTGAAGCGAGTGCGGGAGCGAAGCTTCGCGACGCGTTGACGAATGCAGGGGCAACATCAGTAGGCGAAGACACGCTCGAAACATTGCGCATTGAAGCCGGCATTGCGCTTTATGGCGTCGACATGGATGAAAACAACGTCGTGACGGAAACAAATCTCGACGATGCGGTGAGCTTCACGAAAGGTTGTTATATCGGCCAGGAGATCATTGTTCGCATCAAGCATCGCGGTCACGTGGCGAAGAAACTCGCGGGGGTAGTTCTCGATGAGGCGACGCCGGCCCTGCAGAATGCAAGAGTTATCTCGAGCGATGACAAGGAAATCGGCCGCGTCACATCATCGACCTTCTCGCCGCGTTTGAATCGCGCGATTGCGCTGGGTTATGTGAAATATGATTACCTCGCGCCGGGAACTCGGATTAAGGTCTCCTCGGACGTTGGTTCAGTTGATGGTGAAGTCAGCGCGCTGCCGCTCGTGAAAGGGAGTTGGTATGAAGCTCCGTAGGAGCGCAATATTCATAGCGGCTGAACCCCCAGCATTTGCGAAAGCTCTGTAGGAGCGACATTCGGTTCTGAGAAAGATATTTCGCTCCTACGGAGCTTCCGGATTCAACAATATCTAACGGTTCTACAAATATTTCGTCCCTCCGGGATTTAAGAAAATGTCTGGCAACGACCATCAAGACGCCGAGGTTAACACTAACGAGCCTGATAAAGCCGAGCTCGCCCACTCAATCATCGAATCGCTGGTCGATCACACGCGCGTCGTCAGCGATCTAATTGCCTTGATGGCGCAGGCGCTTGACGAAGACACGACGAAAGCCCTGACGCTGACGCCGCAATGGCAAGCCTATCTCGAGAGCCGCCGCAGGATGGAGCAGACGCGCGAAGAGGTTGATATGTTCGCCGAGATGATTACAAAAGAGCGTTCAGATTAACTCTCAATCTCGACTATCAGTTGAACATTCGACCTGATTGTTAGTTGCCCCGACGTAATCGGAGTCACCGCTTTCCGAGCCATCATGTCGTAGTTGAGGCTAGCTTGATACTCCCCCCTCATGGGTTCCCCGGCTACGGTGGCGCTTTCACTCTCTTCAACCACGCGCAGCACATGACCTCCGAGCGCCTGCGCGATCGAGGTCGCCTTGTTCATCGCTTGCTGGGTCGCGTCTGCCAGTGCCTGCCCACGCGCGGGACTTGTCTGCCGCAATATGAACGACACGCTGTCGACGCTGTTGGCGCCCGCTCGTGAAGCGGCGTCAATTACCGCACCCACGTTTTTGAATTCGCTCATTGTCACAATCACGCTGTTGCGCGCATCGTAGCCGATAATCTTCGGCAGACGGTTGTCACGATAGTCGTATTGCGGTTGCAACGAGTAGTCGCTCGTCTTGATTTCGGCGTTCGAGCCGGCGGCGGCTTTGATGGCGTTGGTCACCGCCTCACTCTTGCGCGCGTTTTCCTGTTGAGCAACGATTGCCTGCGAGTTTTGGGTTACGACCGAGACCACGAGCACCGCTGCGTCAGGTTCTACTTTGGTCGTTGCTTCGCCGGCAACAGTAACCTTCGTCGTGCGGTTTGATTTCTTTGCACAACCCATCGCAACCGCTAACGACAAACATGTAACGGTCAATAAGACAAATCTGACTTGTGTCATCACTCTCATGCCTCCTGTTTTTGAAATGCGCTGCTGTTTAGACACAGCAGGCTCAGTTGAGTTCCGTAAGAGGAACGAGCAGAAAGACCAGGCTTGCGAAGATTAAGGAAGGAATATCAACGAATGATCATCACAACTTTTCGTTCCCGTCCGCCATCGAATTCGCACAGAAATATTCCCTGCCAGCGACCCAGCAGAAGCTTTCCCTCGGCAAACGGAACAGTAACTGTCGAACCGACTAAGGTCGCTTTGATGTGGGCGTCAGAGTTTTCTTCGCCGTGGCGAAAGCCCATGCCGTGTTGCGGAATCAACGTGCGGAACGCGTGCAGCATGTCACGTGGGACATCAGGATCGGCGTTTTCATTGACAGTGAGACCCGCGGTCGTGTGCTGCACATAGAGCACGACGACACCTTCTTTCGCGTCTGATTCTTTCAGCTTCTCCTGGACCTGATCCGTGAACTCAACGAGTTCTTCGCGTTGATGGGAACGGACTTTAAGCGTGTACATCGCGATTTGCTATTCACAGACTACGCAGATTACACAGATTAAAAAAAAAAGCGATTACCACTATCGGGCAGTTGCATCAGTTCCTGTCTAATCTTTGTAATCTGCGCAGTCTGCGGATAACTCATTCTTCTTCTTCGCCAATTACGCGCCGAATCTTGATCATGTCCGACGGCGATGGCGAGGCAAACGGCGATGGATAGACGGCGTGCGCGCCGACTTCCGGCCGGAAATTTCCATTTTCATCGTAAAGCCGCTTGTATTGAAGCGTGTTCCGCACGACGCCCTGGATGTAAAGGCGCGTCTCGCGGAACGGCACCGCCTCTTGCCATTCATCGATTTGCAGCGGCAGTGACGCGCGCCACTGGACGACGCGATTCGGCCCGGCATTGTAAGCCGCGGCGACGTATTCGATCCTCCCGTACTTGTCGAGTTGATCTTTGAAGTACGCAGTGCCGAGCTGAATATTAAGCCGCGGTTCGAACAGCGACTCCATCGTAATCGCGCGATCAACGCCAACCATTCGCGCGGTTCGCACCGCCGTCGGCACGATCAACTGCATCAGCCCATAAGCGCGGGCCGGCGAGACAGCGCGCGGATTGAAAACTGTTTCCTGTCGAATTAATCCGGCGACTTGATAAGGATCGAGTCCGCGCGCGCGCGCCTCCTGCTTGATGATGTCCCAGTACTGAAGCGGATAGAAGACGTCCCACTCGTCCGGCCGCATCTCTTCGGGCTTCATCTGCGAGTAATCGGGATAGCTGCGCTTCAGATAATTCAGCGCCTGCACGTTGTCGTTTCGCGCGCGATAGATTTTTGCGATCGCGAGATTCACGCGCGGACTGTTTGGCGCGACGGCGGCGGCCGTGTTCAATTCCTCCAGCGACCAATCGTCAGTGCCGACGACGGCAAGCTGATCGGCTTTCGCGATCCGTTCGTCTTCAGCTTGTCCTGCCGTTTCTTCGGCGACAGTGACGGTCCTTAAGTTCTCAACGGCGCGCACGACCTGCGGGTCAGGGGGCATCGCTTTCAGCGGTACTCCCGCCCTGCCCATGTCCTCTAAGCGCTGCTTTGCGAGATAGCCGTACCAGTTTGCGTCGTATCGCGCGAGCAAACCCTGATAGATCGCGCGCGCCGCGCTGAGTTTGCCGGCGCGCTCGCTGTCCCGTGCCGCCCAGTAAGCAGCCTTACCGCGGAAGTCCGTGTTGTTGCCCGCGTAGGTGGCCACGTGTTCAATTAATAGCCGCGATGATTCGTTGAAGTTCTTTGCTTCGTGCGCTTGCCACGCGATGTAAAACTGCGCGGGCGTGACTTCAGGGTTGCCGGGGAAAAAGTTCACCGCGGCACGATAAAAATAACTCGCATTCACATCGTCTTTTGCTTCCTCGGCCCGCTGACCGAGTTGCACAAACGTGCGCATGGTCGCGGTTGCCTTTGGAAACAGCCGCTCCATATCGTTCGCGACATTTCGCGCGTCCGCCCACTGCTTCGCACGGCCATAAGCCACCGCCAGTCCCATCATCGCCATGACCCGCTCTTCGCTGGGAATCTGATTCAAAGCCGCGACTGCTTCGGGGAATCTGCGTGCATTGGCT
>DATBSG010000132.1:0-2136 GCA_036559945.1 Pyrinomonadaceae bacterium | reverse complement strand
ATCGACGCCATCGCGGGCGCATCGGCCGGTGCTCTAATCGGCGGGTCCTATGCCGCCGGTCTCTCCATCAAACAACTGGAAGAGATGGCCCGTGGCTTTCGCTGGCGACTCACGGCGCGGCTTTCATTCTCGCGTCTTGGCTTGCAATCGAACGCGCGCATGGAAAAGTTTCTGCGCGAGCATCTGCCTGTCACCCGCTTTGAAGACTTGAAAATTCCGTTTGCGGCGATCGCCATGGACTTGCACAAAGGAAGCGCGGTCGTGTTTCGCGACGAAGGCGATGTGCCCTTCGCGATTCGCGCCAGCACCTGCATTCCAGCGGTTTACACTCCGGTTCGCGATGCAAGCGGGCGATGGCTGGTGGATGGCGGATTGGTCGCCAGCCTGCCGATCAGTTATGCGCGAGCGCTCGATGTTGATTTCGTGATTGCGAGCGACGTGAATCTTGCCGGCGTGCGCTTCTTTGAGGATCCGAAGACGGCGCTGGGCGTACTGACGCACACGTTCGTGGCCGTCGAGCGAATCGTTGCGAACCAGGATCGCGCCGATGCCGACGTGCTGATCACCCCACAAGTCGGACACATTCGGTGGGACCAAACGCGCCGGGCCGACGAGTTGTTGCAGGCCGGGTACGATGCGGCCATGGAATCGATCGATAAAATCAAATCGCTCATCACCCGCGAGTCTAAGGTCATGCCTGAAACCGCGGTTGTTTAGCCGCCGAGTTGTTGGTCTTTCGTTGACGCGCTCCCCCCGTTCCCTCCGTTCCCTATCTCAAGAATTTCGCCTCCATTCTCTGTTTATTAAGCTAACGGATTGAACTGATGGATCGCTCAGCGCTTGCCCTCGCGGCTTTGCGTCTGTTAACGGGCGTGAGCCCACAGAAGCAAAGCCGCAAACCTTCTTTTCACACTGCCGAACTCCGGCAGCGGCAAAAAACCACTGCCACTCGCCGGCGCAGAAATCGCTTTTTCGGTAAGATGCTCCGATTCGCCGCGACGGCGTTTCTCGTCTCGATCGTTTCAACCTCGATCTTTCTGCTCCATTCCTATCGTGCCTATGCGCGGCTGATCGACGAGCGCCTGGCGCATGGATATCTGACTAGTCGCGCCGGAATTTACGCTGCGCCGCGGACGCTGCGAATTGGTCAGAAGCTTACGCGTGATGGACTGGCGACGGCGCTACGCCGCGCCGGCTACGTAGAAAGTGATGCCGTAACAGAAGTTTGGAACGGCAGCTTCACCATTCGCGACGACGCTATTGAGATTCGCCCGAGCGGCGCCAATAACTTTCCTTCAGTCGTGCGCGTAACGTTTGACAGCGATGGCCGGATCGCAGAGTTAACGGGCGACGACCTGTCCTTCAATTCGATCACTTTAGCGCCGGAATCGCTGACGAACGACGCGTCAACGAGGGGAGCAGCGCGCCGGCAACTTAGTTTCAAAGACATCCCGCCGGTGCTGGTTCACGCGATTACTTCGATCGAAGACCGGCGCTTCTTCGAGCATCACGGCCTGGACATTTTCGGCGTTGCGCGCGCTCTGATTCGCAATGTAAGCGACGAATCCCGACTTGTCGGGAGCCAGGGCGGCTCGAGCATCACTCAACAACTCGTCAAAAACACTTACCTGACGCCGGAGCGAACCCTTCGCCGCAAGTACGCGGAAGCGATGTTAGCTTTCAGTCTGGAGCGGCGGCTTTCGAAGACGGACATCTTTGCGCTGTACTGCAACGAAGTTTATCTGGGCCAGCGCAACGTCGTCGCAGTGCGCGGAGTCGATCAAGCCGCACGCGTATTTTTCGGAAAGGAACTCAAAGACCTGAGCGTTGCCGAAGCCGCGACGATTGCGGGAATGATTCAAAGTCCGTCCCGCTATTCGCCGGTGCAGCACAACGAGGAAGCACGCGCACGCCGAAACACCGTGCTCGGAACAATGGTGCGCGATGGATACATCACGCTTGAGCAGGCAGGGGCCGCAGCGAAAGAGCCTTTGCTGCTGGCAGCGTTCGATCCCGCGCGCGAATCGTCCGCGCCGTACTTCATTGATTACGTGAATCGCGCTGTTGAGCGTGGCACCGGAGCCCCGCCCGTCGATCACGCGCAGGATGCGCATGCCACAATCACCACGCTCGATC
>DATBSG010000131.1:0-5301 GCA_036559945.1 Pyrinomonadaceae bacterium | reverse complement strand
GTCGTCAACAACGTAGAGACGCTAACCGCCGTGCCGGATATCATCAAGATGGGTGGCGAGGCTTATCAGAAGTTGGGCACGGAAAAGAGCGGCGGCACGAAACTCTGGTCGGTCTCCGGCCATGTCAATCGCCCGGGCGTCTACGAATTGCCGATGGGCTATGACGACATGGAGAAGTTCATCATGGAAGACTGCGGCGGGATTTCGAACGGTAAACAATTAAAGGCGGTCATACCCGGCGGCTCGTCGGTGTACATCATGCGCGCCGATCAAATCATCGGCAAAGACGTACGCATGGATTACGAAGGCCTGGTTGCCGGCGGTTCGATGGTCGGTTCGGGTGGCTTCATCGTGATGGATGAAAGCGTCGATGTGTTCGAATCGACGAAGAACCTGACTGAGTTCTACAAACATGAGTCGTGCGGATGGTGCACGCCTTGTCGCGAAGGCACCGACTGGCTGGTCAAGATTTTTAAGCGAATTGAAGCGGGCGGCGGGCGCGAAGACGACATTCAACTGTTTCTGGATCTCTGCGACAACATCGAAGGCAAATCGTTTTGCCCGTTGGGCGATGCCGCGGCATGGCCAATCCAGTCGGCGATTAAAAGATTCCCGGAGGATTTCGAGAAGCATCTGCGATGACCAAGAAGATGATGAGAAGGCGTCTGTACTGCGTTCTGGTTTTGATGTTCATTTACGGGCCTCGTATGGCTTGCGGGCAGGAAGCTCCTGCCTTCTCTCGCACGATCGTCGGATACGTTAAGACTCGCGACGATCACGCTGTTTCCGGCGCGACCGTCTGCGCCTTGGGAACGCGGCCAATCTCGGGAGCGTTGCCGTGCGGCAAGTCAAACCTCAAAGGCCGATTCGCTGTCGCTGTTTGGGTACCTGACAGATACACGCTCACCGCCGAGCACACTGCCAGGGGATACCCAAGTCCTCGGCATGGTTTCTATGGAGATTTCTTCGGCGAAAAGGCCGTAATCACGGTTGACAAAACCAACCGCTTAAGGCCAGTGACCATTAGGATCGGCCCCAAAGCAGGGAGACTCGATCTCAAAATGATCGATGCAGATACCGGGAAACCTGTCGAAGTTGCCTACGTGAAGGCTTGTCGCACCGACAAGCCTCGAGCTTGTTTTGGTTTAAGCACGGCTTTCCCGCACGGGCGATATTCAATGTTGGCGCCGGAAGTGCCTTTCTCAATCAAGTTTCAGACCCGCGCCGGCCAGGACTGGATTGCGCGACCGGCGATTGATGAATCCGGTACACCGATAGAAGTCTTACAGGTTGGGTTGAGCAAGCGCAAACAAATCACGGTCACGCTCAAGCGAGGAGTTCAAGCGAAAATCACAAATGTCCACTGATTCGATCAAAGTAACCATCAACGGCGCGGACTTCCAGGTTCCGAAAGGCGCGCGCCTGATCGACGTGTGCCGCGAAAACCAGTTCGACATTCCGTCGTTCTGCTACTACGCCGACCTCGCTTTGCAGGCTTCATGTCGCATGTGCCTCGTGCGGATTGAGAAGATGCCGAAACTGCAAACGTCCTGCACCATCATCTGCACTGACGGCATGGTCGTCACTACGCAGAGCGAAGAGATTCAAAAGGCGCAGCGCTCGATGCTCGAGTTTCTGCTCGTGAATCATCCGCTTGATTGTCCCGTATGCGATCGCGGGGGCGAGTGCGAATTGCAGGAGCAGACCTTTGACTGGGGCAACCTGGAAGAACGTTTTACCGAAAAGAAAAACTATCATCCGGAAAAGTATCTTTCGCCGATGGTCGCCAATGATCCGCAGCGCTGCATTCTCTGCAAGCGCTGCACGCGCGTGTGTGACGAGTGGATGGGCGAGCAGGCGATCGAAGCGGGCAATCGCGGCGCAAGCACGGTGATCGGCACGTACGGCGACTGGCTGAGCTGTTCGCAGTGCGGCAACTGCATCGAGGTCTGTCCGACCGGCACGCTGCTCGATGGCACGTATCGCCATCAGCACCGGCCATGGGAGTTGAACCAAACGGTCTCAACCTGCACCTATTGCTCAGACGGTTGCCAGATGTCGCTTGGCTCGCGCGGAAACGAACTGGTGCGCATCGTGGCGCGCGATCGTTACGTCAACGGCTTGAACGGTGAGTTTCTGTGCATCAAAGGTCGCTTCGGCCATCCGTTCGTCAATCACCCCGACCGCATCCACACGCCGCTGATTCGTTACCAGAAAGGCGGCAAGCTTATTCCCGCGACCTGGGACGAAGCGCTTCGCTTTACCGCGCGCCGTTTGCGCGAAATCAAAGAAGCACACGGCGCCAATTCGATTGGTGTACTCGGCAGCCCGCGCCTGACGAACGAATCGCTCTACTCGCTGCGCAAACTCGCCACAGATACGATTGGAACTGAGAACTATGCGGTGTCCGACAGGTTTTCGTTAAAGCCGTTTTTCGACAATCTTGGCGGGGCGCTCGCGACCCATCGGGACATTCGCGATGCAAAGACAATCGTGCTGATTGGCGGCGAGCCGGAGGAATTACAGCCGCTGACCGGCAAACAAATCCGCCAGGCCGTCCGCAACGGCAACGCGCAATTGATTCTCATCAATCGCGTGCGCATACGTTTGCGCGAACAGGCATCGCAGTTCATCCATCTTCGTCCCGGTGCTGAAGATGCGGCGGTGCTCGCACTCGCAAACGCCGACGACCAACGGCTCGCCGCGCGCAAGATGGACATTGAGGTCACGGAAATCGAAACGGCGCGCAAGACAATCACCGAGACCGAAGGCAACGTCGTCATCATGTTTGGCGGCGAACTCAGCGCGGCCGCTCAGGCGGTGGTCGCGCAAATGCCTTATCTGTTCGGTGGTGAAGGCCGACGCGTGCTGTTGCATCCGCTCCCGATTTACAACAACAGCATCGGCGCGCATGACATGCTGCGCGACGGTCGAGAGGGAGCGGAGCTGCTGCGCGATGAATCGGTCCGCGCGATGATTCTTGCCGGCACTCCGCTTTTGCCGAACGTAGGCGGCGATGCGGATGGGCTCGTGCCCAACGGCGAATTCATAGTTTTATGGGAGATGTTCCTTTCGGCAGTCAGCGAATTCGCCCGGCAAGTGGATGTGGTCTTGCCGGCCGCTTCGTTTGCCGAAGTTGACGGAACATTCACGAACAACGACGGATTTGTTCAGCGCGTCCGCAAGGCGATCGAACCAGTGCATCAGTCAAAACCGGATTGGATGATTGCAGCTCAACTCGCGCGAGAGCTGGGCGTTGATATCGGCGCTGAGGCGTCCGCGAGCGCGGTCTTTCGTGACATCGGCGAGCACGTTCCGGCGTATTCAGGCTTGCGCTATCCCCTGCTGAAAGACGAAAGCAAGCCGGTGCAGGTGAAGTACGAGATGGCGCCGCAACGCGATTTGTCGAATGAACTGGCGACGATCCGTCGCGCCGTCGAAGCCATGGATGAAACTTCAAATAAAGAAGAGTTGACGCCGGGCGTCGGTCACGAACTCTTCAAGCTTGGCACGCTGACTGAGAAAGTGCCGCAGTTTCATTTGTTGGCGGCAGGCAATCCGAAACCGGAGAGTCTTCTGATTTCACCGCTGTACCAGATTTCGATTGATCAAAGTCTGAAGCGTGAAACCGTTGTAGCGTGATTGGAACTTTGTACTTCGTACTTTGTACTTGGTCTTGTTAGCGAAGTAGCCGCTTTTCCTCGGAAGCGCCAAAGTACAAAGTACAAAGCACAGTTTATTAATGGAAGATCTAAAACATCTCGGCCTGCTCATGATCGGAATCCTCGTCGCCTTCACAGTCGTGATGACTTTAGTGGCGTACACGGTGCTCGCTGAACGACGCATACTTGGATTCATTCAAGGCCGGCTCGGACCGAATCGAGTTGGGCCGGGCGGATTCCTGCAACCACTCGCCGATCTTCTGAAATTCATCTTCAAAGAAGACATCATCCCCGACAAATCGACGCGCTTCATTTATTTTCTCGCCCCGATCATCGCAACGACTGCCGCGCTGATGACGATGGTCGTTTACCCGTTCGGGCCGGATGTGAATCTGCCTGTGATTGGCACGATCAGATTGGTAATTGCGCGATTCGATGTGGCCTTGCTCTACGTTTTGGGTGTCACGTCGGTTGGCGTCTACGGCATCGCGCTCGCCGGTTGGTCGTCGAACAATAAATACAGCCTAATGGGCGGTCTGCGCTCTTCCGCTCAGATGATTTCATATGAACTGGCGCTGGGACTTGGGTTGATCGGCGTAGTGCTGCAATCAAGCACGCTCGATCTTTACAGCATTGTCGAACAGCAAGCAGGACACCTGGGTATCTCTGGCTGGAACGTGATTTGGGTGCAGCCGCTTGGGTTCATCATTTATTTGATCGCGGCCATCGCGGAAACGAACCGTGTCCCGTTCGATCTCCCGGAAGCCGAAACTGAACTGGTGGCGGGCTTTCACACCGAGTACAGCGCGATGAAGTTTGCGCTTTTCTTTTTGGCCGAGTACGTCAACATGTTTACAGTTTCGATGCTGGCGACGACGCTGTTCCTCGGTGGCTGGAATGGCCCGTTCGTCCATCACCTGCCCTGGCTCGGCGTTTTTTATTTCCTCGGGAAAGTGATTCTGTTTCTCTTTCTGTACATCTGGTTGCGCGGGACACTGCCGCGCTTTCGCTTCGATCAGTTGATGAGTTTTGGGTGGAAATATCTGGTGCCGGCGGCAATCATCAACATCGTGTTGACCGCGACGCTGCAATGGCTCGGCGCGTTTGATTACGTTGCTCGGTTTTTGAAAACGAGCACTGGTTGGGGAGGCTGACGGTTCAGAGTTCAACCTTCAGGTTGGCGTGTTAGCCAGTTGCAGGCTAAAGCCTGGACTCTGAACCGAGAAACGCAAAGGATGGTAGCTCTGCTTTTCATCTTGTTCGCAGGGTTGGCGATCGGTTGCGCGATCTCGATGGTGGCGCAGCGCAATCCGCTTTACAGCGCGATTTCTTTGATTGGCGTTTTCATTGCGCTGGCCTGCTTATATGTGACGCTCGCCGCGCCGTTTATCGCAGCGGTGCAGGTAATCGTCTATGCCGGCGCCATCATGGTTCTGGTGGTGTTCGTCATCATGCTGCTGAACGTCGAAGAACCAGAGCGGCAGCCGATGCGCCTGCAGTCGCTGGTTCCCATCGCTGTCATGCTAGCCTCGGTTCTTTTTGCAGAAGCAGTATTCATTATCTATTTCGTGCAAGCATCTCCGGCGACGCCGACACGCAACGTCTCTGATGTTGGCCTAACAAGATCGATTGGCGAGGG
>DATBSG010000130.1:0-5231 GCA_036559945.1 Pyrinomonadaceae bacterium | reverse complement strand
ACTGCCTCGACCTGCGCGCGCACCGATTGAGCGGTTTGATGGATCGCGCCGAGGTACTTTTCAGAATTCTGAAAGGTGATGGAAGTAATAGCGCCGACGGGCGTGCACCCGAACGATTGGATAGTCCGAATGTCCGCAATGATCCCCGCGCCGCCGGATGGATCGAAACCGGCGATAGCAAGCACGACCGCTGGTTTTCTAGTGACGGTCACAAACTAAATTTGATCAGTCGCCGCTCGAAATTCGTGAGACGGGGCGGCTTTTTGCCGTTCATCACGACGTCAAAGCCTTCCGCTTTCAAGCTGCGCCTTTGTTGCGCCACGCCTCCGGGAAATTTCGGATTGAGGGCGCCGTCATCTTTCACGACCCGCCAGTACGGCGTAATCCTTGTCCGTCCATTCACGCGATCTTCTTCAGCGGCTTCTGCCACAATACGGAGAAATATTCCCGTGGTGAGTGGACAAGTTACGTCAGCTTCGAAGTCCGTGGCGAGCTTCCGTCGCAGTTCACTAACCGTTGCCAATTTGCCTTTCGGAATCTTCCGGACAAGTTCGTCAATCAGCTTCGGAGTCGGAATTAACATCGTGCCAGTTCCCAGGCGAGACATTTTCGGCGGGAGTTCGACTAGCTTAGGCTCTTGAGGCTTTTCCAGTTTAGCTCGCCAAGGCGTGCGGCTTGTGAATTTAGCTTTCATTTTGGAGTGCACCCCTTTCGATTTCGGCAACAGTATTCTCGAATTGCTGCGGCTGGCTGAAAAGGCTGATACCGGCAACCCCATTGGCGCCAGCTTTCAGGCAAAGCGTCGCGTTGTTCGCAGTGATGCCGCCAAGTGCGAGCACCGGAAACCCATCGAGTTCAAGCGTAACTTCAGCCAGTCGCGCAAGCCCTAGAGGTGGACCGTATTCACGCTTTGACAGTGTGTCGAAAATTGGACCGAACACGATGAAATCTGCGCCGCCTTCTTTTGCCGCTCGCGCCTCCGCAAGCGAATGAGTCGACGCACCGATCAGAAAGTTATCGCCAAAAGTTCTCCGAATCGTGCGCGGATCAATCGATCGCGTTGTGAGGTGAACGCCATCGGCGCCCGCGCTTGCGGCAATGTCCGCACGATCGTTTACCAGCAAACGCGTCGCAGTTCCGCTCGTGATCGCCGCTGCCTGCCGTGTTAGCTCAAAGAGCACGCGCGCGCTCAGACGCTTTTCTCTTAGTTGGATTAGATCGATGCCAGCCGCCACGGCTGCCAAGAGTTGTTCAAGAATTTGCTTAAATTCAGGACTGTCCGGCGTCGTCTGCTCAGTGTTTGCGCCGGGGGTAATCAGATAAAGGATCGGTTTGGACAGGTCGAGCGTCATCGGTGTCCGCAGGCTCAAGGCGCGGGTTGCTTGAGCTTTCCACAGCCGACGCCTCGGCGTCCAGTGCGCGCACGGTCTTCCGAAAATTACTTATCTCCCAAACACCCATGGCGATGTTCAGAATGCCCAGCCCCGAAACCCCGCCGCGCACCCAGCCCGATGAGACAAATCTTTGCAACCCGTAGCCCGCTTTATGAGAAGCTACCAACAAAAAATAGTTGTTGCTCCAATCGCCGAGACCCAGGCCCAGCCAATTGTACGGCACCCACGGCAATATGGTGAGCACAATACCGATCTCCAGACAGAGTATGATATAGAAAATTACCGACAGTCTTGAAGACATCAGTTAATATTTTCCAGAGGCGCGCGCCTGAATCAATCAGCCGAAATCCTATGATGCCGAACGAAACGAAGATATTAATTAATCAGCTCTGGTCGGGCAGCTTTCCGGCCACGGCGGCTTTCATCGCCAAGCCGCGGTTTCAGCATCTTCAAGCGTTCGCTAACATTCCGATACGAGACATTAACTCCGTAAACTTCAGTAAAGGACTCGAGCGCGCGCCCCAAATCGCCGGCCTGCTCGTACGCGGCGCCGACTTCATATGTCAGTGCCATGCGTTCTTCATCCGAGATGTGCGGCGCGTTAAGCCCTTTCGTGAACCACTTGACCGCCACCTCAGGCACGCCTGTCTGCATGAAACAATGTCCCAGAAGGTTGCAACATTGCAAGTAGCGCGGCGTCCCGTCGCCTGGTGCGGTCAGGCTCACAGCAATTTGAAATTCCTCGAGCGCGTCTTCGAACAAATCCATCTCTTTGTACGCCAGCCCGAGATTGTAATGCGTTTCGTAGTCGCCACGAGCTGCGGACTCGCCGTCGTTCTCGCTGGACGCACGGTATTCCTCAAAGACTTCCGCCAAGCCGGCGTCGATTCCCGGCGTCACTGGGTGCGCGCCATTGTTTGAATCAGTGACGGCGGGAGCGGTGATGGCGACTTCTGCGCCACTCAATTCAGGCGCGGTCGGAATGTCAAAGTCCCCGGCAAAAGTAACCTCGCCATGCTCGACGCTCGCGGAAGCGTCGGCTACTTCGGCGGCGCCAGATTGAAGTCTCTTGATCTGGTGTCGACGCGAATCGATTTCGGGGTGAGTCCCGCATTGCTGCTGAAGCAAATCCAACGTATCGATAGCAATGTCGATGTAACCCTGCGCGATGTAGAAATCCACGCTCTCGAGTTCCTGCCGCAGCACGGCGGCGATGCGCTCTTCGCCACCAGCCTCTTCAGGTTTTTGCGAGTCACTCGAGGGAAGCTCTTCGGCAACGATCGAGTCAAAGCTGAACCCGGTTTCGATGCCCGCCTCGCGCGGTGCCTTCCAATCTTCCGAAACTTCCGCCACTGGATTCCATTCGAAATTCGTTTCTTCGACAGGCGTCGCAATCTCTTCCGAGTTGTAAATAAATTCTTCAGTGGTTGCCGCGACTGCGGGCGGCTTGACCGAGCTGCCAAACTCCGGCAGGGCTTCTCCGGCTGCTTCCTCCGCGGCGCCGCCCAACTCATTGAGTCTCGCCACGTGTTGTTCATGCGTTGGATCCAAACGCGTGAGTTGCGTGAGCGCGTAGCGTTCATCCTGATCGAGGCCGGCAGCCTGGGCGGCGTCTGCTAATCTTTCCAGCGCAGCCTTCAGGTTATCCATGTCGCGCAGCCACCAGTGCGCGCGGACCAACAGATGCAAAGCCTGCACATTGTCCGCGTCGCCGGCCAGCAATTCATCGACCAGCCCCAGCAACTGCTCCTGCTCGCGCTCAGCCAACATCTGCTCGCTGATCTTCGCCGCGACGGCGACCGCTTCCGAAATCTTGTCGTGCCGCAGATAGAGGCGCGCGATTTCAACAAATCGAAGATAAGCCGCAGGCTCTTTTGCGACGAGCAATGCCGTCACGCGTTCAGCCTGTCCCGGATCGTCCGCTTCAATGTACGCTGTCGCCAGGAGAGCCAGCAGCTCGCAATCTTCAGGGTAGGTCTTCAGCGCGTCCTCAATCAGTTCGGCCGCTTCATCCGCCGTGCCGCGCGCGCTGTGCGCGACCAGCATGCCCTTCAACGTCGCGTAATCAGTAGGGTTCACCAACAAAGCTTTGCCGAAAGTATCCAACGCGTCATCGAAAGCACCGCGAGCAACCAACACCTGGCCGGCTTCGGTGAAACTGGCGGCAGCTTCCTTTTTCAAACCGAGTTTGAGATATCCATCGGCGAGCTTCGTGCGAATCTGTGTGTTCTGCGAATCAAGGTCCGCGATCTTGCGAAGTATCTCGAGCGCGCTGTGTGTGGAGCCGGCGCGATTATACGCTTCAACGATCGCAAGATAGTGTGCGCGCGCTTCAACGATTAAGTCCTGTTGCGCGTAAAGGTCGGCGAGGTGCGTCGCGGTTTCAATGTCGTTTGGCTGTAGACGATCGATCTTCTTGTACATCGCGATCGCTTTAAGCCCGAATCCCTGCTCGCAAAAGTGTTCCGCGATCCGCCGGAAACAAGTGACCGCCTCAGACGTGCTGCCGACGCGCGTATAGAGATCGCCCAGCATGTTGAGCGTGGTGAAATCATCCGCGTCAACGGCGACGATCTGACAGTATTCCTTTATCGCAGCCGAAATTTTTCCCATTTCGAGATACTTCTCGGCTGCGCGCAGAGTCTTTGCCTTGTCAAAAGCCATTTGGGACCGAAAGGACTGGAAAATGATCTAGAACTTTGTGAGGGAAGATCGGGGTTGAGCGAGCCCTCTAAACCTGCCGCCGGGAGCATGACGGCACTGTCTAAGCTAACACGTTGAAACAACCAGTGTCAACGATGTTGTTCGCGAAAACCCAACTAAATACGGGGGAAAAATGCCGAATTGTTACACCACGTCAGCAAAGTTTTTGCGAGTTCGAGCAAACCACCAATAGCCGAACATGAAGGCGGCGACGGCAAACGCAGCAAAGTACGCCAGCCCTGACCAATCGGGCGCAGCGCCGTCCAGAATAATTCGGCGGTAACTGCGAATCAGCGGCGAGAAAGGGTTCAGGTTAATAATCCGGCGATATGGCTCAGGCACGATCGTTTCGGGATAAATGATCGGCGTCAGGTACATCCAAGCCAGCAGCACCAGGTTGGTTCCTTGTACGATGTCACGAATGAACACGCCGAGCGACGCCAATAGCCAGGCGCCCCCCACAGTCGCGATGAATTGCGGAATCAAAAGCACCGGCAAGTAAAAGAGAGTCGCGTGCAGCTCGTGCCGAATGAGTATGATTCCCAGCAACAACGCGATTGTGCCGAACATTTGATTGGCTATCGCAGCCAGCGTTTGCGCGACAGGCAAAGTCTCAAGCGGAAACACGACGCGCTTCACCAGGTTCGCTCGGTTCACGACTGCGTTCGACGATAGACTGAGCGATTCCTGAAAGGCATTCCACGGCAGCAACCCGCAGAAAAGATACAGCGCATAATCCCACTGTGAATCGCTTGCAGTGAATTTAGCTTTGAAGATGCCGGCGAAGATGATTGTGAAGATCGCAATCATTACTATGGGCGTCAGCACCGCCCAGATGATTCCCAGTGCTGATCCTTTGTAGCGCGCTGTCAGCTCCCGTCTGCTCAGCGAGAGAATTAGATCCAGTCGCCGCGGCAGCTCCCATAACGGTCGCCACACGGCGCGTCTGGCTGTTTGTGCTGAAATCATGTTGCTATCGTAACCGAGTATTCGTCGGGATAGCGCCAGGCAAGGCTGAACGCATCAGTCATTGCCTTCAGCGCCATCGGCGACGGGCCCGTATGGATTCTCGTTTGAACTCAAGCGCACGACTGTCGCGGGTGAAACAGCGGACGCGGTTACAGGATTTGACGG
>DATBSG010000129.1:0-2528 GCA_036559945.1 Pyrinomonadaceae bacterium | reverse complement strand
CAGCGCCTTACGCATTTGATCGGAAATTCTTAGCGGCTCAGTGGGTGCTTCCGATCGTTTTGCGTCATTCATGAAATTCTCCTGTTGAGGTTCGAAGCGTCGGCGAATGCCGCCTATTGTACGCCAACTTCCTGAATCATGAAGTTCTAACTTTACGACGTTGCCGCGTGCTCGCGGTGGTGCGCGCAGACATGTCGGCGTATATTACTTTCCGCTTCTGCTCAACACCTCAGACCATGGGGAGATTTACTTATGACGGTACGACAGCAAAATCACTGCTCGTTCTTGACACTGGTGCTTTTGATCGCGGCGGTCCTTGTTACTTCGAGTCAGGCTGCTGCCGCTGGCAAACACGAGCCGACAGGTGAATCACGTTTTGCGAAACTCGACGGCACACGCATCCATTACGTTAATTACGGCAAAGGCGAAGAAGCGCTCGTGCTGATTCACGGTTGGACGCAGAATGCCGATTCATGGCGGGAAAACGTCGCAGCGTTCGCCAAACGCAATCACGTGATTGTGATTGAATTGCCGGGTCACGGGCAAAGCGACAAGCCCCAAACAACTTACAGCATGGATTACTTCGCGCGCGCCGTTGAGGCCGTGACGCGCGACGCGAAGGTGAAACGCGTGGTCCTTGTAGGCCATAGCATGGGAACGCCCGTCGCTCGGCAGTTCTACAGAAAGTATCCCGAGAAGACTCTCGGAATTGTGATCGTTGACGGATCGCTAAGACCGTTTGGCGAGAAGGCCATGATGGATCAGTTGATGGCGGGCTTTCGCGGGCCAAAATATCGGGACGCGGTGAGCCAAATGATGATGTTCATCAGCGGCCCGAATCTGTCCGCCGAAGTGAAGCAGCGAATAAATGCTGCTTCGACGAATACGCCGCAGTATGTGCTGGTGAGCGCCTTCGAAGGGATGCTTGACCCCGCGATTTGGGTCGAAGATGAAATCAACGTGCCGGTACTCGCGATTATGGCCAAGACTCCTCTGTTGCCCGCCAACGCCGAAGAATCGTTCCGCGCGATCGCGCCGAAGCTGGATTTTCAAGTATGGGACAGAGTCGGACACTTCCTCATGATGGAGAACCCGAAGGAGTTTAACGCCGCCGTGATTGCCTGGCTCGATCAGACTAAGTTGTTGAAGAAGAGGTCCTGAGATTGGACAGAGCTACGCATATTCTCCGAAGTTCAGTCGCGACGAATGATCGCGAGCGACATGTCGTCGACCAAGGGGCGAGTGGCTGCGAAATCCTGGACGGCGCCCAGTACGGAAAAGAGAATTGAATCGGCGGAACCGCGCTGCGACGCGCGGAGCTGACGTTCAAGACGTTCATAGCCGAATTCTTCGCCGGCTTTACCCCGCGATTCGGTGATGCCGTCGGAATAGATCATCAGCGTGTCGCCGGCGCCGAGGGTGCACGAGGCGGAAACATACTCAGCTTCAAGGAGCGCTCCCAGTAAGAGGCCGCCATCGGTCAGCCTTTCCATCTCGCCATCTGCGCGGAGAAGAAACGCGGGCGGATGTCCGGCGCTACAGTATTCGAGAACGCCAGTCGCGGGATCGAGCTTGGCGAGAAACAAGCTGGCGAACGGCGCGATTGCCGGCGTGCGGGAGATGTCCCGATTCACGCCCGCGACAATAGATTCCGGAGTTGCATTCGGCGCGGTGTGCGCGCGCACCAACCCAACCAGGTGTGGCGTCCACATGCCGGCGGCGAGCCCTTTGCCGGCAACATCTCCAAGAGCGAACACCACTCCCCTGCCAGTCTCTTCAACGCTAAAGAAGTCGCCGGGCAACAGCCGCACGGCGAAAATCTCGCTGGCGATTTCGAACTCGCCGAAACGCACGTGGCGCGGCGCGCACAGACGGCGATGCACTTGCGCCGCTTCGAAAATCGAAGTGTGCAACTCCGCGTAGTCCCTCTGGAGTTCGGCAAGCTTTAGTTCGAGATCCTGGCGGCGTGGTTTGCGCTGTGCCCGTCGCGGAGCATACGCGCGCACGTCGAGTGCGGTTTGGGTTGCTAATCCGCTGTTCAATGATTGCGTCATGAATCACCGTGTCAGAACCACCTGCGGTAGCGGGTGGTTTATCGTGGAATTGAAATCGCTCGGCTAACTACTTCAACCGCCCGCTACCGCAGGCGGTTCTGACTACAATCAGCCAACGAACTTATAGCCAGTGCCGTGCACGGTAAGAATGAAACGCGGGTCCTCGGGATTTGGTTCCAACTTCTGCCGGAGATGAACTATGTGCGTATCGACGGTGCGCGTGTTTGGGTAATTTTCGTAACCCCACACCGCATCCAGCAAGCGATCGCGCGACAGAGTCTCGGCCGGGTGCGCGATGAAATACGCCAGCAACGCGAACTCTTTCGCGGAAAGTTCCACCCGCGCGCCATTGCGCAAGACTTCGTTGTGGCGAATGTTCACCTCGACGTCGCTGAATTTGTAGATCTCAGGCGCGGCTGAGTGCGGCGCAGCCCGACGCAGGACAGCTTTGACGCGCGCCATCAACTCGCGAAT
>DATBSG010000128.1:0-10323 GCA_036559945.1 Pyrinomonadaceae bacterium | reverse complement strand
TCTCCGGGCGCAAGTTCTATTTGTGTTTGAATCGCGGCACACGGATCAAGCCCCGCTCCGTCGCGGCCACCGAGTCGCGTGCGGCGCAAAGCGGCCGGCGCCACCAACGATCCGTTCCGGCCGATAAACTCTTTGCGATCGCAAGTCATAGTGAAGCGTGGCTCGCTGGTACCGACAAACGCGACCCGCTCCGAAAATTCGTTGTTGTATGAATTGCGCGCGAAGATTGCGCCCTGCTGCTCCTCGATGTCGGTGACGACGTGAGGCGCTGTTGCATGCCGCTCAACGCCTAGCACCAGCTCGACGTAATTCGTGATCGACAGGCGTCGCTTGCGCTCAGTGCGATTACGCAAGCGCAAGAGCGAAATCTTCACGGGCGCGTCGAGCGGCGCAAACAAAAGCAACTCCTGCGAGATGCCGTGACTGGCGTGCTCGAAAACCGTATAGCCCTGGCCGTGCCGGATCGAATACGGCGTGGCCTCCCGAATCGGCAGGGCCGTTGGCGTCCAGGTGACGCCTGAATCTTCATCGCGGAGGTAAATGATTTCGCCGGGTGGATCGCTGACCACGTCGTTCGACCACGGCGTCAAGCGATTTTCGTGACTATTGATTGCCCAACTAAATCCACAGCCGGTTTCAGTAACTAAAAATCCAAAGTTGGGACTGTTCGCGACGACATTGCACCACGGCGCAGGCGTCCACTGTCCTTCGCCCAGCGTCGCAACGTATTCGCGGCCGCCATGCGCAAAACCGCCGACGCCGTTGAAGAAGGAAAGCTTCGGGATTTCGAGAGGGGCTTCGGGATATGTTTGCGAGGCTGCGCGCGGCTGAAAATCCGGGGGCAAAGGCTCTTCCGCAGGTCGCCGCACCAGTTGATCCTCCAACGATCCTCGCTCGCTGACGATCACTACTCGAGCGACGGCGTGAAGCAGAATCCGCTCTTCTTCGGGTAATTGATCCGACGGGCGGATGAAAACGCCACCCGCTTTGTCGATCAGCGCCTGCGCGCCCGAAGTACGCGCGGCCATCTGCAAAGAATCCTGAAGGGCACCCGCATAATCGGTCGGATGGTCGTTCAGAATTACCAGATCGAATTGCAGGCCTTTCGATCGCAGATACTGATGCCCGCGCAGAAGTTGTCGGGCCATCGGCACATCTTCCTGGCGCTCCAGCCGCAGAATGACAATCGGCAAGTCACCGCTAATGCCGTGCGCCCAAAGCCGCGACTGCGTCAGCCTGTTCAGGGCCAGCACGTGCGGCCGCGGACGCAACGACGGATCGGAATACAAGACGCGACCGGCCAGTCTTTGGAACAGGTGGGCCTCTTCTGGATCTATGTGCAGATGCGTCATCTCGACTTGCGCGCGCGTCCACGCGAGGCGCGATTCGCGCTCGAAGATGCCTGCGTCGTGATACTTTTCGCTCAGCGCGAGGGCGTGTTCGCTCGAATCGGCGACCCCGGTCGTGAAGACAATCTGAGCAGTTTCGTTCGGCTGCAGACGAACGCGACAGCGCAAACTGAAAATTGGATCGAGCACCGCCCCGACCGTGTTCGAAAGCGGCTGATCGGCCATGATCGAGATCGCATCAGCGGGCGTATGGCCGCGGCCGAGAAAACGAGAGCGATCTGTTTCGAACTGAATGCCCCCAATGGTTTCACTTGAACTCGCCAGCACGTGGACGCCCCAAATCCGCTTGTCTTCCGACGAACGCGGCCGGCGCCGCGCGAATAACGCGTTATAGCGACCGTGAAACTCGGTTTCGACGAAGAGGTTACTGAACGCGGGATGTGCAACATCGCTGGCCTGCGGCGCCAGCACAACTTCGGCGTAGCTGGTAAGCTCGATTTCACGCGCACGATTGGAAAAGTTTGCAACGGAAACACGGCGCATCTCGGCGTTGTCTTCCGCCGACACAATCACTTCCATGTGCGTCACGATGCCCGAATCGCGTCGCCAGAAATCCGCTTTGTCTTCCGAGAAAGCAACTTCGTAATTCTGCGCTTTCGCGGGAATCGGCTGATGTCCCGTTGACCAGACGGCGCCGCTGCGCACGTCGCGCACGTAAACGAAGCTGCCCCAGTGATCGCGCGTGGCGTCTTCCCGCCAGCGCGTCACTGCCAGCTCGCCGCAGTGCGAGTAGCCGGCGCCCGCCGTCGTGATCATTACGCTGTAGTTTCCGTTTGACAGCAGTTGCGTCCGGGGCGTCGGCAGATCGGCAGTGTCGTAAGCGCGTGTCACCAAACCGGTGAGGGTGCGCACCACGCGGCCGGTGAGGACCTCTTCCGCGCGCGGATGCGCCGCCGGCACGCCACGCGGCACGCGTTCCTGTAACAGCAGCTCAGTCGCTTGCACCATCGGCTCGTTGTGAAAACGAACCTGCATCACGTTTTGATTGAGCAGATTGTCGAGCGCAATAAAGCTCATGCCCTGGTGATGGGCCATGTACGCGCGCACCAGCGTGCATTTTTCGCCCTTCTTGACGCGCTCAGGCGTGTAATCGAGCGCCTCATAGAATCCGTAACGCGAGAGGGCGCCTTCGCGCTCGAGCGTGCGCAGATTTTCGACTGCCTGCGCCGGCTTCACGTTCGAAGCGAGGATTGTTGAGTAGGGCGAGACGACGAGGTCCTCGATCAGTCCGCGTTTCAGACCCAGCCCGGGCACACCGAACGGCGCGTACTGATAATTCATTTGCAGATCGCGCGCGGCAAAAGCTGACTCGGAAATCCCCCATGGCACGAGGCGTTCAGCGCCGTATTCGATCTGTCGCGAAACGACAGCTTCGTACGTTTCGCCCAGCAGCGTCTCGCGATAGTCCCGCATGATGAGCAGTGGCATCAGGTATTCGAACATCGTCCCGGTCCACGAAATCAGCGCGCGCCCACCGTCGACCGAAGTGAGTTGCCGGCCCATACGAAACCAGTGTTCCTGGGGCACATCGCCTTTGGCGATGGCGATGAAGCTGGCCAGGCGAGCTTCAGAAGCGAGCAGGTCATAGAACGAATTGTCGCAGCGACCTTCGCTTACGCTGTAGCCAATCGTGAAAACCTTTCGCTCCTCGTCCAGCAGGAACTTGAAATCCATTTCATCGAACAGGCGCTGGCAAGTCGCGGCAATCTGACCAAGCCGCACCGAAAGATCGTTCGCGGTTTTCGCGCCACGCTCGTTCACCAGCTCTGTCAGTTCAGTAAGTGATGGAACATCTGCTGCGCTGTCGCGTGGTACACCCGGCTCTGGTGTTCGGTCCGCTTCAGGCACCAGCACCTTCACATCATGAACGCAGTTGTGCGTCTGCCTCAGCAAGGCGCTGCTCCACCAGCGCAGCTCTGCGATATCGTCGGTACCGTGCTCGTGCGACAACGCCGCCGCAATGTCATCAATGGCGACCGCGTGCGTGTTAATAGTCTCGAGCAGCGTAAGCCAGTCCGTTAATGCCTCCGGCGGCTGAGAGTTCACGACCTTCGAACACGCGTCGATTTCGCTCGTCAGATTTTTCATGCTGATGGCATCAGTTCTCTGGCGGGACGCGGACAACTGCGACAGCTCCTGACGCAAAGCGCCGAGCGTATCGCTAAGGCCTTTCAAGACTTTGCCGGCCAGGAGCTTGTTGTCCGGAATTTCGAGGCAGGCCTCTTTGAGGGCAATGAAGCAGCCGGCGAGATTGCCGCTGTCCACCGCTGAAACATAATGCGGCCAAAGGGGCGCGAGCGTGTTCGTGTCGTGCCAATTGAAGAAGTGTCCGCGAAACTTCTGGAGCTTTTGCAGACTGGTGAGCGTCGCTTCTAATCGCTCAACCATTTCGATCAGCCCGATGTAGCCAAAGTCATAAGCCGAGACGATCGACAGCAGCAACAAGCCGATGTTGGTGGGCGACGTCCGATGCGCGACGACGGGTTTTGGATCTTCCTGAAAATTATCCGGCGGCAGCCAGTGATCTTCTGCGCTCACGAACGTTTCAAAAAAGCGCCACGTGCGCCGCGCGATAATGCGGCCGGCGCGCACGTCTTTGCTGGAAAGGTCGAGCGTGACTTCCTCACGACGGCGACTGACTAGAAAAGCGATGACCGGCGACGCGGCCCAGGCGGCGAGAAAGACTGCCGCAACCGGCAGAGCGCTGGCGTTGGCGGCGACGATAAGTGCGGTTCCGACCAGCACCACTACTTCCGCCGGCCACATGAACCGGACGAACTCCGGAAGATCGTGCCTGCTGGCGCGCTCCGAACTGGCAGCGGTGATCCATTCGAGCAGATGCTTGCCAGAGACGGTTTTACGATAGATTGTTCGCGCGATCGCGTTGGACATCAGGACTGCCTGATGCGCGAGAAAAACAATCTCCACCGCGATCTGCGCGGTATTCGTGCGCACGTCGCCCCAGACGCTCCAGAAGTGACTCGTCCACGGCACACCGCGCGGGTGAATCAGTAAGCCCGTGGTCACGTGTGCATAGACGGGAAAAGCGAGGGTCAGCAAAGCGAACAAACCCCACCACCACGCGTGACCGGGCAGGATCGTCCAACCAGCAAGCAGCAACAACACCATCGAAGGCGCCAACAAGCTGCGCCGTAAATTGTCGAGGATTTGCCAGCGCGCAATTACGGAAATTCGATTCCGAACTTTTTCGCCATGCGCATTGCGCACCGTCCTTCTGAGCCAACCGGCGATCTGCCAGTCGCCGCGCGTCCAGCGATGTTGCCGGCGCGCGAACGAGTCGTAGTACGCGGGGTAATCGTCGAAGAGTTCGATGTCGGTAACCAGCGCCGCCCGCGCAAAGATCGATTCGAACAAATCGTGACTTAGTAACGTCTGTTCAGGTACGCGATCTTTCAAAGCCTGCTCAAAGGCATCAACGTCGTACAGACCTTTGCCGGTGTAAATCCCAGCGCCGAACAAGTCCTGGTAAACGTCCGAGGCGGCGGTCGTGTAGGGATCGACTCCCGTGTTGCCCGAAAAGATTCGCGCGAACATGGAACGCGACGCACTCTCGAGTGAAATGCTGACGCGTGGTTGCAGAATCGCATAGCCTTCGACCACGCGGTCCTGTTCACGATTAAACCGCGGCTGATTCAGTGGATGAAGCGCGGCGCCGATAAGACGGCAGGCTGTTTCGCGCGGAAGCTGAGTGTCGGCGTCAAGCGTGATGACGTAGCGAATTTCCGACATCAGCTCGACGTCCGCGGTGGCGATGACAAAGCTTGTGTCGGTCGCGCCACGCAGCAGCCGATTGAATTCGCGCAGCTTGCCGCGCTTTCGTTCCCAACAGATCCATTCTTGTTCTGTCTCGCACCACAGCCGGCGTCGATGAAAATAATGGAAGCGCTCCGGCGTTTCCGACTCATAACGGCGATTCAAATCTTTGATAGCGTGCACCGCCGCCTCAACGATCTCCCGATCGCCCGGCATCTCTTCCCCCGTCGCGTCGGCAAAATCGCCGAGCAGCGCGAAATAGACGCGCTCGTCCTGGTTAGCGAGGTAAGATACTTCGAGCTTGTCGACAAGTTCCTGAACGGTGGTCACGTCGGGAAGGATCACCGGCACAACCACGATGGTGCTGCCTTCGGCAGGAACGCCTTTCGACAAATCGAGTTTCGGCAGGAGCCGCGGGCGGAATGTGTGCGTGACCAGCCAGTTGAGGATACTAATGGCGAAATCGCTCGCCGGAATCAAAGAGAGCACCGCCGCCAGCGCGGCTTTGAACGCGCTCCCGCCCGAACCGAACACACTCGCAAACATCGCGGCGACAATCAGCAGCATCAGCAGCGTAAAGCTGCCGAGATAAAAAAGCGTCGCATGTCGGTCAATCGTTCTTTCGAATCGCTCGGAAACTAAAGGGCGATAGTTCGTTTCGGCTTCGAGTCTTCCGAGACCTTCTCCAATCAGAAAAAATCCGATGTGGGCCTCGGGCGGAGTCGCGCCGGCGTCGCGCGCCGCTTCGGCCAGGCGCAAGGCAGCGCGCGCCACATCCGTTTCGATAAGCTTTGCGCGTTTGCTGATTCGCTCGATGACCTTGCGGTAGCGATCACGCGTGGCAAAATCCATCTGCGAATAGACTCCCGCAGGATCTTTGGCCAGCTCGGGATCGATAAGGTTGACCGTCTCGAAGAAGTCGCGCCAGTCGAGCGTCGACAGCAGGCGCATGCTGGTGATGATGTTGCCGACCGTAACTTGCGCCGCCGCTTGCCGACCGTGCTCCTCGTTAACGATGTCTTGAATCGACAGCTTAAGTTTGTGAAGTTGTTTTTCCAGCCATTCAACCGCCGGCAGCACCGCCGGATCCTGTTCGCGCAGGCGCTGCATGAGCTGCACTACGAACGCGCGACCGAGCGTCCGGCGTTTTCCCAGCCTTCCCGAAATGTGCGGAACGATCTCTTGCGGATTTAGTTGCGCCAGCTCGAGCAATTTATCAGCGAGCCTGTCCGCTTCTTCGCGCTCGCCACGCGACGAAACGATGCGGGTTGCCAGGCGGCGCAGATTCTCAACCAGCGCCAGCCGCAGAGTGATTGGCACCGCCCACAATTCGCCGATGGAAAGCGGCGCGACTTTCTGATAGGCGTTGATGAATCGCCGCAGAGTTTCCGAATCGAGGTAGCTGTCCGTGTGCGCAATCAACGCGACTGACAGGGCGTAGATGCGCGGGTAATTTTTGAAAGGGCCGTCCGCGAGCTTCGGCAATTCGTAATAGTAACTTTTCGGCAGGTCTTCCCGAATTTCGCGCACCTGCTCTTCAACGATGTGAAAGTTGTCGACGAGCCATTCGGCCGCGGGTGAAATGACGTGCTCTCTGCGAATCGATTCAGCCAGCGCGTCATAGGTTTCCACCAGCTTCCGGCCATTGTCTTCCAGGCGAGGCAGAAGCAAGCTGGCGCGTTGCGGCTTTTCCGAAATCTTATGTTCAGCGGCGAGTTCGGCGACGTAATGTTCGAGCCGCTCGATGCTGTAGAGCTCTTCACGAATCGGCAGGTCGCCGCCGTCGCCGGTTGCGCGATTTAGTCTCCGGGTCAATGCTGAGAGAAACTCAAACATACTCATCGACCGACGGGGGATAGTTTGTGAGAAAATTTTCGCTAGGATATCACGGCCGGTTACCGAATCCCGATGTGTCGGGATAGCAGGCGGGTCAAAGCGTCGACTGTGTTTGAGCGGGTCTTTGCAGGCGTCGTCTAAGGCTCGCGCTCAATTCAATCAATCCCGGCAGGATGTAAATCGCCGCGACCGCTCCGAACAACGCCCCGGTCGTGAAGCGCGTGAGGTGAGTGTTCTGCCAAATCCCAAAATACGTCAGCGAAAAATCGATGAGCAGTGGAACGGCTGAAAGCAGAAGCCAAATGATTCGCGGCGTGTCAGTTCTCTTGAGCGAGCGAAAGATTGGATAGCCGAGAGTCGCAAACGCAAAACCTGAATACAACCCGGTGCAGCGCGAGCAGACGGCGAATTTATGGCCGGCGATATGAAACGAACGTTCAGGAATCTGATGGCAGAGGAAACTGAAGCTTTTGTAAATCGCCGAGGCAAATCCAGTGTGGCCCACCGCAAGAGCAACGGGAGCAGCGATTATGGCCACCAGGAGCAGCAAACAAAAAGAAGCAACAAACCCCCAAACGACCAATGCTGTGCGTGATTCACGCGCAATGATGGCTTCGGTCCTGCGACTCGCTGAGGCAATCAAAAATCTAAAATCCAAATTCTAAAATCTAATAACCGTATCCGGTCCGCCCTCGATGTGTATGCTGTCGACGAAGCGAATGTGTTTTGATTCGCTGGTCATCACGAGGGAATGGGTGCGTTTGCCCGAGCCGAAGAAACGCACTCCGCGCATTAACGCGCCGTCGGTCACGCCAGTCGCGGCAAAAATAATCTTCTTGCCCGGCGCCATATCGTCTGTATCGTAAACCTTCTTTGGATCCGTAATACCCATCGACTTCAGTCTCTCGAGGACTTCTTTTTCGGCAGGTACTTTGTCTTTGTCCACGCCCAGCCGATCCGGATCCCAAACCAGGCGCGCCTGAATCTCTCCGTTCAGGCATTTGATCGCCGCCGCCGTCAGCACGCCTTCGGGCGCGCCCCCGATGCCGATACAAGCATGAATGTTTGTGCCGGCAACCGCGGCGGAGATTCCCGCCGACAAATCGCCGTCCGAGATCAAGCGAATACGCGCGCCAGCCTCGCGGACGTCATTGATTATCTTCTTGTGTCGCGGACGATCGAGAACGATGATCGTCAAATCTTCCACGTCGCGGCCCAAACGCCGCGCGATATTTCGCAGGTTGTCTTTCACCGGCGCATCGATGTCAATGACTCCGCGGGATGAAGGACCAACAACGATCTTGTCCATATAAATATCCGGCGCGTGCAAGAGTCCGCCGCGTTCTGCTGCGGCGAGCACGGCAATCGCATTGTTCGCTCCCAGCGCGCACAGGTTCGTGCCTTCGAGCGGATCGACGGCGATATCAACTTCGGGACATGACGCGGCCATTTCCTCACCCACGCCGAAGCCGCCGCCGACTTCCTCGCCGATGTAAAGCATTGGCGCTTCGTCGCGTTCGCCTTCGCCGATCACGACGCGGCCGCGCATCGGCACGGTGTCCATGACTTCGCGCATGGCCTCGACCGCGACCTCGTCGGAATACTTCCGGTCGCCCTGTCCCATCGTGCGGGCCGCGGCAATTGCGGCTGCTTCAGTCACGCGCAAAAAATCTAATGAAAGTTCGCGGTCAGTTCTTAGTTCTGGCGCCATTTTGTTTTGCTCCTGTGGCAGGCAAAATCAAATGAAATGCCGAAACGGATGAAGAGTTAGAAAGCGAGACATAGTATCAGAGGAACCGAACAATTATCTACGCAGATTGTTCCACGCATGTGACGCCACTCACACCAACAGACACGTTCGCAGATGGCGTCTAGTTCTTCGCAGATTTCAGCGCAGCAATCACCGTTCGAACTTGCGCGGCATTCGGCGCGGTGGGAATGTCATTCACGTATCGCTGGAAGGCGTGTTCGGCGTCTGCGAACCGCCGTTGGTGGTAATAAAGATGACCTAGTAGCAGTTGTGCTGCACCAGCCGATGCTCCGCCCAACTCATACGCGCGCAGCAATTCGGCTTCCGCTCGATCCCAACTTTGCAATTGCAGCAATGCCCCACCAAGTTGCAGGTGCGCGTTTACGATTGACGGGTCGCGAGAGATAACGTTCCCTAATTCTGCGGCCGCAGCCGCAAAACGGCCGGCGCGGTTCAGTAACACTCCCAGACGAAACTCAATGATGGTGTACACATCGTTATCAATGTGTCGCGCGGCGAGCACTGCCCGATACAAGTTTTCCGCGTCGGCGAGCCGCCGATCGCCCTCCAAGGCCGCAGCGTAGGCGACGTTTACTTCAAGCACGCCATGATGCTCGCTGTAGAGCGGACCAAGAATCTCCACGGCCTCCTGAAATTTGTGCTGCCGATTCAGCACGATTCCCAAATTCATGCGTGGATGAAAGAGCCGCTTGCTGATATCCACTGCCGCGCGCAGACGGACGGCCGCTTCATCCAATCGATCAAACTTCATCAGCGTTACGCCCAGGTCGTTCAAAGCGCGAACATATTGCGGATAGATAGTTACGGCCTCTTCGAAGCTGGAGATCGCCTGATCAAATTGTTGTTCCCCAACAAAGACCATGCCTCGTTTGTAAGCGGCGCGCGCCGGAGCAGGAATGCTCCCTTCGAATTCGGATACGTCCACAACCCCAGCCTTCGACGATTTCGGTGGGACGTACGGGTTGAGGAAAACCGCTATCTCACGCGGATTGCCAGCATCGATCCTAATGCTCGCGGTGGTGGTGCCGTAGGTTTGGTTATCAGTTTCGATCGTGACCGTGTAGTAGGCGCCGACCGTGCGCGGCGTTCGCATTAAGTACTTCCCCTTGGAATCAGTGAAAACGACATCCACAAACCCCTGGTCGCTGACCAGCGTCATCTGGATCGTGCGGGAGGGAGGGCCTCCACCTCCAGGCATGAAAAGCTGAATTGACGACGGAGGAGACTGGGCTACAGTTCTAGACGCAGCCAGCAGGCAAGTGGCTAATACAGCGAAGCACAGAATGGAACCGGCAATCCGAGACATCTCGGGCGATTTACCTCAACCTGTCGGTTTGGATAACTATAGTAGCGGGCGGTTTCGACTGCAAACTTTTCGCGCGCCGAATTGTCGACTCTGAGTCATGTTCATAAGGCGACAGCCCCACGCAACTCGTGAGCTTTCCACGGCGGCAGAGTTTTGCGGGCCGGCTTTTCTTTCTTCAATCCCAAAGCCCAATCCGCCTGCATCAACGTGTGAATGTCGCGCGTGCC
>DATBSG010000127.1:0-8949 GCA_036559945.1 Pyrinomonadaceae bacterium | reverse complement strand
ACCTGCAACCGCACCGCATCGTGCACGACTCCGGTCAAACCGATTCGCGTGCCGCGGAAGGTTGATGAGTATGGCAACATCCGCTTCAACGATGAGAAGGCCAGACTCGACAACTACGCGATCGAGTTGCAGAACGATCCGAGTGCCCAGGGCTACATCATTGCCTACGGCTCTTGCGACGCCGAGGGTCAGACGCGAGGTAATCGCGCCAAAGACTACCTCGTCAACACGCGCGGCATCGACGCAGGCCGCATTGTGGTGGTCGATGGTGGCTGCATGCCTGACCTGAAGGTTGAGCTGTGGATCGTGCCCTCGGGTGCGACACCACCGTCGCCGGAAACGGCCGGAGCGGTTTCGCCTTGCCCGGATTGCAAGAAGGCGCCGCGCAAGCCGCGCCGGGGCCGGAGGGGTGAAGAGTAACTTGAACGTTCGCTGTCCCGAATGGTCGGGACCGCGACCTTCTTCCGAACATGGGCGATGCTCGAAAGGGCATCGCCCATTTCGCTTTTTCGCTCTCCATTCCGCGCCGCAGAGTCCCTCAGGCAGCGAAATCTTCCACCGCGGTATCGAAAAGAGTTCCGCAAACGTTTATAATGCGGAGTGGCGGGCCCCCTTGAGAATCAGTGAGACCTATTCGAAAGAGAATTAACTCATGAAGCGATTTACCCTCAGTCTTGTCGTCGCGATGTTCGCGATTGTCCTGCTTGGAAATTCGTATCTCCGCTCATCAGTTCACGCGAGCGTGACAGACACTGGCGTTCCTTACTCGAGCGATTGGCGGATTACCGGCCCTAGTGGCGGTGATGTCCGCGCGCTCGTGGTCGATCCCAGCGACCCGGACCGCTTTTACTTTGGGACGCTGGACGGCCAGATTTATACGTCAACCGATGGCGCGCGAAGCTGGCGTCTGCTGGTCAATCTCAACCGGCCACGCTTGTTCGTCGATCACATCATCGTCGATCCGCGTAATTCGAAGGTGCTTTACGTGGCGGCGCACCGTCACAAAGACCCAGGCGGCTTTTTTAAATCGACAGATGGAGGACTGACGTGGCGTGAGTCGCCAGAGTTGAGAAATGAAGCGCTCCACTCGTTGACGCAATCCGACAAGAATCCCGATCTACTCATCACGGGAACATTCAATGGCATTTATCGCTCGCTGGATGCGGGGGAAACCTGGACTGCGCTGCCGACACAGAACACGCCGGGCCTGGTGCACGTGGAATCACTCGCCATCGATCCACGCAACGCCAACATCATTTACGCGGGCACGTGGTACCTGCCTTACAAATCGACGGATGGCGGGCAAACGTGGCGCATCATCAAGAACGGCATCATCGACGACTCCGATATTTTTGCGATTAACCTCGATCCGCGAAATCCGAATCACATCATTGCCTCAGCATGCAGCGGCATTTATGAAACCCCGGACGGCGGTGACAACTGGCATAAAGTTCAAGGCATCCCTTCGCAGTCGCGACGGACGCGCGCAATTTTGCAGCACCCGACGATTCCCGGGCTCGTGTTCGCGGGCACGACTGAAGGCTTCTGGCGTTCGGCCAAAGGTGGCGAAAACAATTCGTGGATGGTCACCACGTCGCGGCAGCTCGAGATTAACTCGATCGCGGTCCATCCGCGCACGCCGGATACTGTCTATATCGCCACGAATAACTACGGCGTCATGGTCTCGCGCGATGGCGGCCGAAACTTTGTGCCGACGAACTCCGGCTTCAGTGGCCGGTTCGTCAATACCATTGCCCCCGACAGAGAACTTCCGAACCGCGTTTATGCGACGACAATCAACACGACAACGGGCGGCGGGTTTTTCTTCGTGAGTAACGATGGAGGCAACACCTGGCAGCCATCCATGCGCAACATGCCGCCGCGTCTGATTGGCTATGCTCTGCTGCAAGACGAGCGGAATCCAAGCACGATCTATTTGGGAACAAACCTGGGGGTCTATCGGTCGCTCGATCGAGGCGCATCATGGTCCACAATCGTCGGCAAGAAACCGGCGCCGAAACGGAACATCCGTCGTAAGACTCGCTCCCGTGCGTCGGCACGGACTAGTACACCCGCGCGTACACAGCCCCCCAGCAGCCCCGGCGAGCGCATTGTCGTTGCGCCGCCCAAAGCTTCCGATGAAGTTGTGCGCAAAGCGCAGGAGGCGCTTGATCGCGCTGGTTATGAAATCGGCACTCCCGACGGCCGGATGGGCCAGCGCACGATTGCCGCGATTAAGCGGTTCCAGTCCGATCGGTACCTGCCGGTCACTGGCGAATTGGATGAAGCGACGATTGCGGCGTTGGGTCTGGGCAGCGTGGCGGCGAACGCCTTGGCGCACGTGATTACTTTGAGTGAGCCCATCAACGCGCTCGCGTCCTTTTCAGATGCGAACGGAAAGTGGGGAATGGCGGCGGCTACGAACGCAGGTTTGTATCGCACACTCGACCCGGCACAGGGTTGGGATCGGGTCAATTACGGCCGCGGCTTCGATGCGCGCACCAACGCTATCTC
The DNA here is from genome assembly GCA_036559945.1 of Pyrinomonadaceae bacterium. Lineage (GTDB taxonomy): Bacteria > Acidobacteriota > Blastocatellia > Pyrinomonadales > Pyrinomonadaceae > UBA11740. The sequence continues at coordinate 6,435 of DATBSG010000127.1, read as the reverse complement.
GATAAGCCAGCAAGACCCGCGGCTGATCTTCGTCGGCACGGCGAGTTCCGGTGTCCTGGTTTCGCGAGACAGTGGGGAAACATGGCAACAAGTAGCGGGCGTTCCCGCCACGTCGCCAGTGAACATTATCGCGCAGGATCCGACCCGACCCGCGTACATTTACGTCGGCACGAAACAGGCATTTTATCTATCACATGACTCTGGTGAACATTGGTCTCGGCGCGGAGGCGATCTTCCGTACGGAGACTTCACCAGCATTCTGATTAATCCGCGAAACCCGAACGAGATTTTCGCCGGCAACGCGTATCAAACCAGCGATAAGGGCGGCGGCGTGTTCCGCTCAACGGACGGTGGCATGACCTGGCAACGCATCGACACGCGCGACCTGCATTTGCCGAGCATGCGAATCTGGGCGCTGGCGCTCGATCCCCGCGATCAAAATACATTGTTTGTCGGCTCGCATTCGGCTGGTGTTTATGTCGTCTCGCGTGGAAGCGAGGCCTCGCTCAATTCACTTCGTTAGATTTCCGTCAAAGTTTTCCGGCACAAACAATTGCAGTCGCCTTGACACTCAGTCAGGGCGACGTGTAAATTCCGAAACATCCGGTCACGCGATCGGTGATAGTCGGACCAAGCGGGAGACTACGGGCACGACGGAAATCGAAACTGTTAACCTCTTTCCAACTTCTTAACGCTCGCCTCTCAAATTTACTCCGACCAATCACCAACTGAAACGCGCTGCTAGGAAATAGTGGTTCGTATTCGGGCGCTCTGCCGGGACCGCCGACGAAAGCGTTAAGCAGGAGTGTTCATGTCCACTGACGAAACCAATACGGCTGGAGAGGCCGAAAGCAACCAGCCTTCACCTGAAAATAACCTGGCGACGCGTGTCGCCGCTGCGCAAATCGATCAGCAAGCACCAAAGGCTGGCCAGCCGGCATCGCCGGCGGATGATCAGCGCGACGAAGACGAGCGCCGCACTTCCAGCGAGGACTTCGGGCAACTGCTCGATCAGTTCGAGCAGGAACAGTCCGCATTGCAGGAAGGCGAAGTCGTCCGCGGCACCGTCGTCGGCATTACTGAGCGCGGCGTACTGATCGATTTTGGCTACAAGTCGGAAGGCATCGTCAATCCGGCGGAGTTTATAGAAAACGGCGAGGTGGCCGTCAAGCGCGGGGACGAAGTCGATGTGCTGGTGAAAGCAATGGAAACCAGCGAAGGATTTCCAGTGCTTTCGCGCGCCGACGCGGTGCGGCTGCGCGCCTGGGATGACGTCGAGAAGGCCTTCAACGAAGGAACTCCTGTCAAGGGGCGTGTGATCGAAAGGATCAAGGGCGGTCTGCGCGTGGACGTGGACGGAATCGCGGCGTTTCTGCCGGGTTCACAAGTAGACACGCGACCGATTCGAAATCTCGATTCGTTGCGCGGCAAAGAGATCGAAGCGAAGGTCATCAAGCTGAATCGCAAACGCTCGAACGTCGTCCTTTCGCGCAAGGCTGTGCTCGAGGAGCGCAATGCCGATAAGAAGGATCATACGCTCGGCCAGATCGAAGAGGACATCATCGTCGAAGGTCAGATAAAAAACCTGACCGACTACGGCGCGTTCGTTGACCTGGGCGGTATCGATGGATTACTGCACGTCACGGACATGTCCTGGGGTCGTCTGCAAAATCCGGCGGAGATGTTTAAGGTCGGCGACTCGGTGCAGGTAAAAGTGCTCCGTTTTGATCGCGAGCGCGAACGCGTCTCGCTCGGATACAAACAACTACTGCCCGATCCGTGGGAAACAATCGAAGAGCGGTTTCCGCCCAGCACTCGCATAACCGGAAAAGTTGCCAGCGTTACCGACTACGGCGCGTTCGTCGAACTCGAACCCGGCGTCGAAGGGCTGGTGCACGTTTCGGAGATGAGTTGGTCCAAGCGCGTCAAGCACCCAAGCAAACTGGTTGGCCCCGGCGACACGGTCGAGGTCGAAGTGCTCAGCGTCGATCCAAAAGCGCGCCGCATCAGCCTTGGCATGAAACAGGTTCAGGACAATCCCTGGCGCACACTCGGGGAAAGATACCAGGTGGGCGATCGTGTTCATGGCCGAGTCCGCAATCTCACCGATTTTGGCGCGTTCATCGAAGTAGAGGACGGAGTGGATGGGCTGGTTCACGTTTCAGATATTTCCTGGTCGCGACGAATCAAGCATCCGGGTGAGCTGCTGAAGAAGGGGCAGGCGGTGGACGCGGTGATCACCGCGATTGACCCAGAGAATCGCCGCATGTCGTTGTCGATTAAGGACCTTGAGCCCAACGCCTGGAACGATTTTGTCGCTTCGCATAAGCCGGGAGACGTCGTCAAAGGGAAGATCGCGCGGTTTGCCAGCTTCGGAGCATTCGTTGAATTGGGGGACAACCTCGAAGGGCTTTGTCACGTCTCTGAGTTGTCGGACGAGCGGGTGAACAAGCCCGAGGACGCCGTTCAGCTAGGCCAGGAAATGGACTTCAAAATTCTGCGCATCGATGCAGAGAATCGAAAGATCGGATTGTCGGCCCGCGCGGCCAGTCATAACGAGCCGATCGTCGAAACGAAGATTTACACGTCCGAAGCAGGAGGCGGCATGGCGTCGCTCGGCGAGTTGGCCGATTTCGGCATCAGCAGTAAGACCACGAACGAGTCCGACGAGTCCTAGCTTCGTCGCTGCGCTGCGAAGGCTGTAAGCTGTTGCTGTACAAGCTCTTCGACCTTGCCGGAAAGCAGGTCGTTTGATAACCTAATCCGCCAGGATTCCTGACACGATGCTCATCCGGCAATTCTTTTCTTGAGCCGATCGTTTTCGAACGAGGTGATCGCATGACCAAGGCTGATCTCGTTGATGACGTAGCAAACGCTGCCGAGCTGACCAAGAAAGACGCCGAGCGGCTGGTTGAGATTGTCTTCGACAGCATCATCCAGAGCTTGAATAGCGGCGAGAAGATCGAGCTTCGCGGATTCGGCAGCTTCCGCGTCCGCGGCCGCGACGCGCGTCGGGGTCGCAATCCGAAGACTGGAGAGCCGGTCAACATCCCCGCCAAACGAGTTCCGTACTTCAAAGCAGGCAAGGAACTCAAAGAACTGATCAATCAAAACTCAGCGACGCCGACGAGCGGCGAGAACGGGATCGGATAGGGCTCGTCGCGTCGGGGGAGCAAAGCCTGTGGAACGACTTTGGAGTCCCTGGAGGCACGAATACATCGCCGCAGCTACATCCAAAATGTCCCACGAGGAACGCTGCATCTTCTGCGAAGCCGAGCGGAATCCTGCCGATGACGAAAAGAATTTCGTCCTGCATCGCGCCTCGAATAATTTCGTAATCCTAAATCGCTATCCGTACATCAGCGGGCATCTGATGATTGCGCCGAATGCGCACCTCAGCGAATTCGACTCAGCGCCGAAGGAAACGACCGACGAGATGATGGATCTGGCGAAGCGCTGCCAGGCGGCACTGCGCGAGGTCTACCACCCGGACGGATTCAACCTGGGAATGAATTTGGGACGCGCCGCGGGCGCCGGCGTGGTCGATCACTTTCACTTGCACCTCATGCCGCGTTGGAATGGCGACACGAACTTCATGTCCACAGTCAGCGAGACGCGCGTGCTGTCGGAAGACTTGCCGACAACTTTTCGCAAGCTCAAATCGAAATTTTAGCTTCGGATTGAGCCACGCACGCTCGTAGCTACCTCGATTTGTTCCAGCAACGGTGGCAGTGTCGCAGGATTTGTTGCGGAGATCGCGAGGTTCTCAGCGCCTGTCTGCGTGCGCATTTCTCGCTGCATTGCGCCCAGAGTTTCGGAGTCGATCGCATCTGCCTTGTTGAAGACCAGAAGCCGCGGAATGCGGTTCAACTCAAGTTCAGCCAGCGTGCGATCGACTGAGGCGATTTGCTGTTGCCACCGCGGATTCGCAGCATCGACGAGGTGAATCAGCAGCGAGCTGCCGGCGATTTCCTCGATCGTTGATCGGAACGCCGCCAACAGATCCGGCGGCAGATCGCGAATGAACCCGACTGTGTCATTGATGATTACTTCGCGCTCACGCGGCAAACGCAAACGGCGTGTCGTAGGGTCGAGCGTCGCGAACATCCGCTTCTCGGCTACGACGTGACTCGCCGTCAGCACATTTAGCAGCGTTGACTTGCCCGCGTTTGTGTAACCGACAATCGAAACAATCGGCACGTGATGACGCAACCGCTCTTTCCGACGTTGTTCGCGATGAACACGCTGTGACGCAAGTTCCTTCTCGAGCCGATGAATGCGATCCCGCACGCGGCGGCGATCCGTTTCCAGCTTGGTTTCACCGGGTCCACGGCCCCCAATGCCTCCTGCCAGCCGCGAAAATGCTGAGTTCTGCCCGACCACCAGGCGCGGCAAAATGTATTTGAGCTGCGCCAGCTCGACCTGAATTTTGCCTTCGCGTGACTGCGCGCGCTGCGCGAAGATGTCGAGGATTAGTTGCGAGCGGTCGATGACTTTCAAATCAGTCGCTTCGGAGATCGAGCGCACCTGCGCCGGCTGTAACTCGCGATCGAAAATGACGGCGTCAGCGCCAAGTTGCATCGCGCGAATCAGCAGCTCGTCCAGTTTTCCTTTCCCCATCACCGTGCGCGGATCGATTGCGGCTCGCCGCTGAATTATTTCATCGAGCACCGCCCCGCCGGCCGACAAGGACAACTCGCGCAACTCGGCCATCGAATCTTCGGCCTCGCTGATAGATCCGGTTGTCACGTTAACCAAAATCGCCGCGTCACCGGCGCCGGTGCGCTTGACGGTGCGGCGGTTGCGGGCCATCTCAGCTTCCAACGCATCCATCAAGGCGATGAAATCAACGTGCAGTTGACTCGGAATGGCGGGTTCGAGAAAAGCAAACTGATCGCCCTGTCCGTTGCCGGCGACATTCGTCGGCGCGGTCGGCAAGATGTGCGCCGCGCGCACGACACCGGGCAGGCCGGTGCGTGCGTCGACGTCAATTGCAGCCATCAGGTCCAGCCGCAGCAATGCCAAATCGGTGAGGTCATCGCGAGTCAACTCCTCGCCCCGCAAATGTGTGTGCACGCAACGCAGTCCGCGAAAGCGGTCCGCGGCGACGCGCACGCGCTTGAAGTCGGGCAACTCGATGCGCCGCGCATCGCCGACCATCACGTGCTCGACGTAACCCTTGCGATCGATAAGCACGCCAATTTGCCGGTTAGTTTCATGCGATAATTCGCTTAGCTGCCGCGCAAACTCAGGGGTGACGATTTGATCCGGACTGACGCGGCGCTGGTAAAGCTTCTGAATCCGGCGCAGTTGGTTTGGTTTCAGGCCGTGAGTGTTTCCGTGCAGACTCCTCATTTGGTTTTCAAGTTCATTTTAGCGCCGCCGTCTTCCGTTCCGAAGCGCCGGAAGGTTCGACAATGTCCGTGACCGCCGCTACCATGAGCTTTTGTTCCGCATGAGCAATGACCCGATCATTGAACGAATCGCGCCGTCGGCGGCAATTCCGGGCGGCGAAATTGCGATTGATCTCGCCTCGGCGAAGCACGCGAATGCGACAAGCGTCGTCATAGATGGAGTCGAAGCTCACGTGGTGGCGGCTTCCGCCCAGCGGATCCTCACGTTGGTCCCCAACGAGACTGAGCGCGGTGAAGTGCAGATCAACCTTGGCCAGGACACCGCGCAATTCGGCGAACCCGCAAAGTTCCTCGTCGGAACCAGGCTGGCCGGAGACCTTCATCCAGTCGCTAATCCGGCCTTCGATCCCGCAGACGGATCGCTTTACGTAACCCGCTCTGGCTCGCGCGGCGAACACGTGCCGGTGTCGCTGTATCGCATCACGTCCGAAGGCATCGTCGAAGAATTTTCGGGCGACATCACGAATCCGACGGCAATTGCGTTTTCGGGGCGCGGTCAAATGTTCGTGACCAGTCGATTCGACGGCACAGTTTATCGCGTGTCGTCGTTGCAGGAGTGTTCGGTATTCGCAAGTGATCTCGGCATCGCAACGGGTTTGGCGTTCGATGCGGAGGGTGACCTGTTGGTGGGCGATCGCAGCGGAACGATCTTTCGGGTGAATGAGATCGGCGAAGCGGTTCGCTGGGCCGAACACGAGCCATCGGTTTCGGCTTACCACCTGGCGTTTGGTGCCGACGGCGCGCTTTATGTGACCGGGCCGACTGTGTCGAGCTTCGATTCCGTAACGCGCTTCGATAAAGCCGGCACGCCAGCCATGTTCTACCAGGGGCTGGGCCGACCTCAAGGTTTGGCATTCGACGTTGACGGCAATCTGTACGTTGCAGCTTCGCTGCGCGGGCGCCGTGGCATCGTGAGAATTTCTTCGGATGGAAAGAATGCCGAGCTGGTGGTGGCCGGCATGAACGTCGTTGGTCTCGCGTTCGGTCCCGGCGGAGACATGATGGTTGCGACTAATGACGC
>DATBSG010000126.1:0-3336 GCA_036559945.1 Pyrinomonadaceae bacterium | reverse complement strand
ATCAGCACAAATGAAGCCTGACGGCTCGAACCGCACGAACCATCAGGCATTCATGGCAGAGCTTTGAATCTGAAATTCTAAGTGAGAACGATCAGGCTGGCAAAGACGCGCAAGGAATCACATCGCGTGTTCGACGTTTTCGGAAACATTAGTAGTGGCGGGCATCGGATCTGAACCGTTTGGATTAGAAGTCTCAAATAGCGCCACGCGATTTCGGCCACTGCGCTTCGCGCAATACAAAGCCGCGTCAGCCGCCTGAATCAAGTCCGCGCGCGAATTTGCATGCAACGGAAACGCAGCGATACCGATCGACGCCGCCAGATAACCAAATCCCGGTATTTGAATCTGTTCAATCTTTATTCGCAGGCGTTCCGCAACAAGTTGCGCGCCTTCTGAATAAGCCTGGGGCAAAATCAACGCGAACTCATCCCCGCCAAAACGCGCCGCGGTATCGACGCCACGCAATTCCTGGCGGAAACAATCGGCGAGCTTACGCAAAGCTGAATCGCCGGCATCATGACCGGCGCTGTCATTGAGTTGCTTGAAGCGATCAAGATCCAGCATCACCAGCGAAAGCGGTTGATGCAGTCGCGTGGCCATTTGCAGATCACGATCGAGCTGCATTTCAAACGAGCGCCGGTTGTAGCAGCCGGTCAGCGCATCGGTCAACGCCTGCTGCTGCATTTGCGCAAATAGATCAGCGTGATTGATCGCGACTGCGACCTGATTAGCGACCGTGCGCAGCAAGAGGATTTCGTTATCCTGCCAGGTGCGGCCCGGGTTGTCGTCCACGACTTCCAGCGCGCCGATGAATCGTTCATGAAAAACGAGCGGCACAACCGCCAATGGGAATTGTGTCTCTTCTGCCTCTAAACTCTCTGAGCCATCACGCGTAAACAACTGGGGGCTTTTGGCCAATTGCGAACTTATCTCGTCCAGTTCGCGCGTGACTTCGTCGCGTTGAAGCTTTTCCTCTTTTTCAGGATTTGCAAAATATGAATAGTTTAAAGCCTGCGCCTCGTTTCGATCTTCAACGCGGAGGGCACAGCAGGCGACATTCAGCGCAGCGCCAACTTCCGTGACTGTCTTTTGCAGAATTACACCAAGCTCGAGCGATTCGCGGATCGCAGTAGCGATCCGGTTTACCGCGATTTCGCGACCAGCCTGTTCTTGTAATAAGTGCGCGAGCTTCGTTGTCACGCTCAGAGTCAGTTGCAGTGAGGTCGCTTTGGGCATTGACGTGCGGACGGCGCTGCCAAAAACTGAGGCGTGATAAGGATGTTCCGCCCGTACCCGCGCCTGGAGGTATTCGAGCGCTGAATAGACAACGTCGGGCTCGAACGTCCAAACGACCTCGTCCTCGCCCGCGCGTCCATCTTTGCCTCCGGTGCGTACGGTTGCCAGCAGCGCCGAAAACCGCGCATCGGCGATGACGACAAAATGCTCGTTTGCGTGATACGTGCCGGGATGTTGCAGCAGAACCGGCGCGAAGGTGTCGTTGAAGCTGCCAGTGTCAATGTAGTTGGTTAGGTCGTCGTTTTGTCCGACAAAGAAGAACGTGCGCCGGCCACCTCGCGCTAAATCTCGCAGGCGAGAAATCTCGCGCGGGGATCGCTTTGCCACCGCCGGTAAAGCCTGGATCACCAGCGCGTTCAAATTGTTCTCCAGAACGACGTCTTCGAAATAACGATGGAGTTGAGCAATTGTCGAATGTGCGCAGCGAACGGGTGTCAGTTGCCGTGCGTGCTGGGCCAACAGAGCTTGGAACAAAGAATGCATAAGGAAGAACCGATGGTAGGAAACCGAAGTGACGCTTCGAGGCCAGAAGCGGTGCCAAACCTATTTTGACAGGTTGAAACGTGGTTGTCTATGTCTATTTTCCGCGTATTTTAGCGGTTCTCACGGAATTTTCACGTAACCCGTGACGGCAGTTGCAGCCAGCGCGCCCTCGTTTTCGACTTCCACGTTAACCACGAATCGCCGCCGTCCGCCGCGAATGATCCTGGCCTTAGCCAGCATCCGGCCTTCGGTAATCGGTCTCAGGTAATGAATGGTCAGATCGGTCGTCGTGACCTTCTCGTTTTCGTCGATCGTCGTGAGGATCGCAAATGCCGACGCTGTATCGATCAGGGACGCAATGGCGCCACCATGAACGACGCCGCGATTCTGTTTCAACTCGCCGCGAACGTCGAGACAGACTGTCACTTCACCGCTACCAATTTCGCACAGCTCGAGACCAAGAAACTTCGCGTAGGCTACCGCGGCGAAGGCGGAGCGAGCTCTTTCCAGCGCGCAAGTTTTGAGGTCACTTTGGCTCATCCTCGATAACCCGCGTCGGTTGGCTCAACGATGACCGCTGTGCCATATGCCAGGACTTCAGTGACGCCCGTCGAGATTTCAGTTGTATCGTATCGCACGCCGATGATTGCGTTGGCGCCGATTTCTGACGCGTGTTGGATCATGATGTCGAACGCGTCGCGACGCGTTTCTTCACACATCTTTGTCCAGATAGTGATATTGCCACCGGCGATCTGCTGAAACGATGCGCCGATGGTTGCAAAGATATTCCGCGAACGCACAACGATCCCCCGGACCACGCCGAGGGTCTGCATCACGCGAAAGTTCGGCAGCTCAAAAGCAGTGGTGGCCATTTGGTGTGAGACTGAATACCGGCGCGGACTGACTTCGTAAGGCGCGGGCTGCGCGAGTGGATCGATGTTCATCGTTTCTTTCCTTTCGTGGTTGTTCTTCTCGGCTTCCAAAGCAAAGTTTCCAGGTCGCAGCGTCCGCTCTTGTCGAACCGTACACCTTCATGCTCCAACATGCGTTGTTGTTTGTCGGGCGGCAGGACGATACCCATCGTGGAGCAGCGCCCCTGCGAGTTAATTACTCGATGCCAGGGCGTTCGGTCGTCAGCGCCGTGCATGACGAACCCAACCGTGCGCGGTGTGTATCCTTCGCCGAGCATGTAAGCAATCTGGCCGTAGGTCATCACGCGTCCGCGCGGAATGCGACGGACAATACGATAGACACGTTCGCGATATTGGCGATCGGGTTTTGTTTTCTTCATTCCCTCTCCCACTGGGAGAGGGTGAGGGAGAGGGCGTTAGTCCGCGCTCATAGACCCCTCACCCAACCCTCTCCCAGAGGGAGAGGGCCGTTAGATGCTAATCGAAAGTTCGCAATACTGCGCGCGCCGGCGCGCCGTCGCCGGCGCCCTCGGCAATCTTCAAAGGCAGACAAATCAACTCGTAATCACCCGCGGGCACTTCTGCAAGATTCAGTCCTTCGACAATTACTACGCCGCTGGAAAGCAGAGCAAGGTGCGTGCGATGG
>DATBSG010000125.1:0-7987 GCA_036559945.1 Pyrinomonadaceae bacterium | reverse complement strand
TCGCTCATCCCAAACTCCTTATAAGGACAGTTCTGGTTCTAGAATTACGGAATTACGCGGACCGGCAGCTGTCCCACGGTGGGAATGATCGCTCCGACCAGGCTACGCAGCAAACTCTTCGCGCCGGACTCAGGTACATCGACAATGTCGTTAGGCAACAACGCCACGTCTTGCGCGCGGTTCTTTTCTATTGCCCTCAGATCGACCAGTATCTCCTGCTTCTGTGTATTTCCCGGCAACTGCCGAATGATCCGTATCTTGTCTTTCTTAGTTGCGGGCCGCGTACCTCCAGCCAGCGCAATCGCCTTCGACACGGTGATTGGTTCTTTCAACGGTATCGCTGTCGGCTTTAGAACATTGCCGATAACGAAGACCTGATCAGCTTGAGGAATCTGAACGATATCGCCGGGGCGCACGTAAGGATTTGCGTCAGGCGTGCCATGCAGCGTCTCTTCCAGTTTGTAGGCGGTAAACGCGTTGGCGTCGGTAATTGAAGTCATCGCGGAGCCATTGCAACTGAGGGCGCCTTCTGCGTGCACAACCTGAACGGCTTGTCCCGCCGCGTCACTTGGTCCGCCAACCAGGCTTATCAATTCAAGCAATCGCACCTGACGCTGCAGCTTGAATTGTGCCGGATTCTTTACCGCGCCGATCACCGCAACCGGCTGCGATTGAAATTCCTTAACGAAGACATCCACGTGGGGGTTGTTCTTGTATTTGCGGTACAGCTTGGCGATGTTTTGTGCCAACTCTGCTTCGGTCAAACACGCCGCTGGAATGTCTTCATCCAGCATCGGCATGCGAATATTGCCGCTCTGATCCACGCGAACGGCGTCACGGGACAGGTCTGGAGCTCTGGAAACCCGAACTTCCAAAACATCTCCTGGCCCAATCCTATACCTCACATCTGATCCATTCTCGGGCCTTCCTCCAGATCCAACATCAGTCGCGGTGCTTGCGACCGGGGAAGATTGCGCTTGCACTAACTGGATTCCAGAGAGACAGACCAATCCCAACAAAAGTGTTTTCAACTCGATTCTCATGATTGACCTCTTTTCATCGGTGGGCATTATTCGGCGCCAGCTTGCATCCGATGATGGTGCATGCGGTACCCGAGGGGAAACCTCTCTCGCGAGGCTGCATTCAGTTGGCAATCGCTTCGTGGCGTAACGCCGCCTAGCGATGCTGCCTAAAACTACTCTTCTGATGTCTGTCGTGCCGGCCGCTCTGGCTGGCCGATGTTTGGTATCTGAAGATTCTTGCAGAGTCGTCGGGGTGGAAACGGAGACGAAGAGACTGCGGGAGGTTAACGTTTCTTTGGGGGCGTCCAAGCTTACGTTTAGGATTTCAGCAAAGGTTACGCACCGAAGCACCTCGATCGCTCTCGCGAACGCTCAGATCAGGTTCCTCAAGAGACTCCCACTTCTCGCGTGGCGAGGTGACAGTTAACTGGGCGCACCTTCACTCCAATGAATGAAAGCCGGATTGGCAGCCGGTGCATTGGGGCCAACGCGATTTCTCACACATGCGGACCGGCAAACCAAAACCAGTTGAATAAGGGGGACTCACTGTAGAGTAAGACCACGTTTGTGTCAACGAATAATTCCAGCTCACTACCCCTCATCCCGAACTAGCTAACGTGGCTGAGACGCTACTATCACCTAACAAAAACGGCGAAAGAGCCTGATTCTCCACCTCGCGCTCTCTCGGTTACACTGTGTTGGCTATAACTCAATAAGTCGTTGACGTGTTCAACGCCCCAATGCTAATGTTGATCGTCGGGTTTAGGCGATCCACCCTACCTGACAACTCCTCGCGCAGGTTTCAAGAGTTCCAATGGTGACCAGTCCTAATCCACCGCATCGGTCACGCTAAATACCCGAGCACTCATGGCGACAAGCCTCGACTAGATTCGTACCGCGCCTAGCGGCCACACGCTCCCTCATTCACGCCTCTTGCCCACCTCTCAGAGAGGACACAAATGTTGAACAGTCTTACCCGGTTCGCGGCCATCCTAACGGTCGCTGTTTCGCTGGCCACGCAAATCACAGCTGTATTTTCGCAACAGACCGCCGTTAACTCGTTATCGACACTTCTAGAATTACGGGGTGAACGTCCGCCGAAAACAGGGAGTACGCTGCCCGAGACAGTCGTCGCCCAGTTCATGGCGGCAGAATCGAGGGTTCGTGACGCGCTAAACCAACACACCTTTAAACGCGACGTGGTGCTTCAGACAATCGGACCAAACGGTGAAGTGACCGGCGAGTACATACGAAATTCGCAGTTCGTCTTTGATAACCACGGCCGACGCATCGAGCGCGTATTGTTTCATCCGAAATCAACAATTCGCGAAATGCGAATTACGAAAGAAGACATACAGGATCTCGCCGGCGCGCAACTTTTGGGAATCGATATCACTGAAACCGGCAAGTACAACTTGACCTACTCCGGCATCGAGACGATCGACCTGCAACAGCTAATCGCAATCGATATTACTCCACTGCTCTCTCCTGATCCTCAACACATGAGCGAACGCTTTTTCGTAGGGCGCGTCTGGCTCGACCCAAACACTTTCCAGATTGTAAAGATTAGGGGAATCGTGGAGCCGCAAGGGAAGCAGCGATTTCCGCTGTTTGAAACGTGGCGGGATCGCGTTAAGGGTGCTCTGGCTTTTCCGGTTCGCACCGAAGCTGACGACGTACTCCATTTCAGAGAACTCGATGTCCACTATCGAATCAAGGTGCGGTACTACGACTACCAACTCTTCGGCAGCCGCGTAAACATTACCGAACTGGACGATGTGCCGCCGGAAACCAGTGAGACACCAAACTCAAGTCCGCCGCAGAAATCCACTTCCCCTCGGGCCACCGAAAAGAACGCCCCAAAACTGAAACCTGCTGCGCCCAAAACCACGGGTTCAACGAGTACGACAGGTTGGGGAGGCTTGGCTTCGAGCGGCAATGAGAGTTGCACCACTAACCGCGAGGCTCCTCCGATAGGCGGCTACCATTGGCCAGCAGACAGTACGGTCAAGGTTTACTTCGTGCGCGGATTCTTCACTCCCGAGCAGCGAGCGGCGCTTTTGGATGCGATGACAACGTGGAGCACGGTCAGCGGTGAAATCGGTTCCGGGGTCACGTTCGCAGACGCAGGCGAAACGGACAGCCGACAGACTTGTCAGGCATGTCTAACGATTCGTCGCAACGAAGTTCTCAAACAGGATCGACACCATTACGCCTTCTTCTATCCCATGAATCGCGTCGATCGGCTACTGGTCTCCGCGTGGATTGATCTCGATGTCGGAATCACGAAGCCTGACGCTCTTAAGAGTTTCATGGTGCATGAGCTCGCGCACGGTCTCGGCCTTTGGGATTGCACTTCATGCAAGAAGAAGCAAACAATTATGAACGCGTTTCCCGGCCTAAACAAAGACAACGGTTTGCGCGTGCCTTCGCGATGTGATCTGGCAACGGTGAAGGAAGTGTACCGAGAGGAGAGGCTGATTGCCCGAGGAAGCGTCGGAACCATCGACGCCGTTCGAGCGGTTTCTGAAAACGCCCGGCAGCCCAACTCAGTGTCTGCTGTTCAGGTAGCAAGTTCGCTAACCGAGCCGCCGAAGTCACGCTTCATGGATTTCGTCTCGCAGAAGAATGCCGTCGGAATAGTTGAAATAAGGTCGCCCCGGCAAAACGTCCCGGGAGTACTGCCACAATCCGGATCGCACGCTCCGGCCTTCTCCATTTTTGATATCCAACATCTCTTTAGCGGTTATTCGAGTTCGTTTAGGCGTCGCTTCTAAAGGAATCAACGGTGAATCTGCGGTTCAGCATATTCGTAGGCGCATTATTGCTGGCTAGTGCCTCTTCGTTAACTGCGCATTTAGTCAATTCGAAGCCAGAAAAGCCCGCTGCCCCTTGCCGAATTGGCGAACAAGCGCCGCCAATCGGCTTTTGGACTTGGCCTCATAACGCGCGCGTGAAAGTTTATGTGCGCGCCCTCGACTTTACTCCCAAACAAATTCCTTATTTGGTCGCGGCACTAAAGAATTGGAATGCCGTTTCAGATCTGACGGGCTCAGGCGTTAAGTTCGATTTTCGTGGTGAGACCAACGAAACGCTCAACTGCGAGAGTTGCATCACGATTATCCGTGGACATGTCGATACGAAGAGACATCATGTAACTGAGCTCCGGGCGTTCAGTATTAAGCGAAACCAAATTATTACCTACGCAGTCATCGTGGTCGATCCCCTTCTGACAGAACCGAAAGTTCTGACCGAAGCCTTGGCGCATGAACTCGGTCACAATCTGGGGTTGCTAGATTGTTATGAGTGCAAGAGAAAAACTACTTTGATGGGCAAGTTCAAGGAAATAAATGTCCCGAATAATCTTGCTGAACCTACCCCGTGCGATATCACTCAGGTCAAAGAAGCTTATCAGGAATTAAGAGTCCGCGTTCGACCATCGCCAAAGATGGGTCTGGCAGAGGATGAGGGCGAAGAACCAGTCGATGACGACACGCCGGTGATTATACCTAAGCCCTAGTGTAGGCTTTCAACCTTCACTAAGAGCGAATTTATCCAGCCACAATCGGCCGAAGATGGGACACGGTGTCCGATCACAGTTCGGCCGCTGAATTACGACTTCAATTGCTTTTGTTTGTGCTCCTGACACAAACGGGATGGTGTATTCGCGCCAGGCGCCGGTTGTCTCAAAGGGAACCGATTGAGCCAGTATGCTACGTGTACTGGCTTCTAGTATTAAGATTTGCGGCAATGCGCCGGTAATGAGCGACTCGCTCTTCGCGGAAAACCGGAGTTCATAATGCTTTTCAGCTTCGACGAGTACAACTTGCGACAGAACGGGGGACATCACCGGCGCGCCGCCAGTGAATTCCAACCTTAAAGAAGATCGCCCTTCTACAAATGTTTCGGGGTCCAAAGCATAACGAACACCCTCGATATTTCTCGGAGCACGCCAATGAAAGCCCGGCTCGCCCAAATCGGTTGCTTTCTCGAAACCCGGATCGCGAATCTGACCATACTGAACACTCTCGGAGTTAACGACTTTCCACAGTTTGGCCGCTTCTTCGAATCGTCCGGCTGCAATCAAGTCCCCCACATACACACGCCGGTCGCTTTCTCCAGCTGCGCCGGACATCGCGAACATTCTAATAGCGGCGTCGACCTGCTGATGCGCCTTGAAGAAATTCGCCAGCAATAATTTGTCTTCGGCCGTCGCGGGGGCAATGACTTGCTCGACGAACTCAGGATTGCCGGATGATATGCGCCACGCGAGGTCGACGATACCAGGCATGAGAGTTGGCTCGCTAATGCCCGCAAGCCGCAACTCGGCAAATCCTTCTCTCGTTTCTCCGGCCCGCAAAAGCAAATTGCCGAGTTGATAGTGTGGTTGCGCATAGGACGGCGCCAGTGGGATCGCCTGGGTTGCGGCCGCGATTGCCGTTCGCATGTCGCCATTCAATTCAAGCGCCCGTGCAAGACTCAACCATAATGCGTAGTCCTCGGGGCGCGCCTTAGCAGCTTCGTAATGCTCGCGGATCGCACTGGGCAAGTCCGTCGGTTCAAGAAGTGTTGCCCGCAAGTAATGCCCATCGGCGTTGCTGCCGTTCAGTGTAACGGCCGCGTCAGCGACGCTGATTTGATTCCTTCCCGCCGCATAGCTCACATAGAAACTGCCTAATCCTGTTTGACTTGCACGCCACGTCAAGCCGAGTAAGATGATTATGGCTACCACGGAGAAAGCAGTGCCAGCAAACCTGCGACGAGATGTTTCAGTATTGACCATCCCTCTCCTTCATAAGCAACTTCCGAGTCTTAGAAGCTTAGGCGAAATGCTTGAACACGAGAGCAGCCTGATGAGTACGGCAACTACTTTCGGCCCAGCCCGATTCTTCGCGATGCCAGGGCTTCGCGCATGTGGTTGGGGTGCGCTAGGTTCAGGACGGTGTTACTTACCAACACCATCAGTTCTTCGTATTCTCTCAAGAAAGCGCCGGTAAGCGGTTTATCGGAAGTCTTCACGATTACGCCTTCTCGGATCCACTGCCAGAATTGCTTCTGCGTAGTCCAGAATTCCTTTCGATCGCGACAGACGACCAGCGCGGTCTTTTTCTTCTTCGTCTTTTTCTTCTGGCTCTTCTTCACCATTGGGCCCAAAACAAGTCGAAGTCAGCGTACCGCAAAAGCGTACGCTGACTTCGTTCATGACGATATGCGGGGGCCGCTTAAGTAGCGAAACCCATTCCGCTTATGGACCAGATGGGCTCGGGTTGCCGCCACGAAACAAGAAATACAAAGCGCTGGCGCCACCGCCGATCATTGCCACGGTCGCAGAGGCCGGGATTCCGCCTGGTGGGGCAGCTGCGGCGCCTGCAGCACCACAATCCACTGCTGAGGCTCCTGCACCGGCGTCAACTGCTGCTCCCTGGTTCACGAGAGGGGCTGTGCCCAGGCGTGAACATACATCCAATGATCCACTCGTCGCCGGCCCGGTTTGTCCTGCTGTGCCTTGAGGTGTAATAACCGTTCCGGTCGTGTCCTTGTTCGTGCTGAGAATTACGCAACCCGCCGTGACAGTTACCTTGATCATCCCAGCCGTGCCCTGCTGGTCAAACTCGACCGTTACCTGCGAGCCCGGAGCGATGCACAAGCTGCCTAAGGGGCCAAGCCTCAACGTAGCGCCCACACCATCCGGCGTAACGATCTCGGCGCCGCTCGGAATCGTTGCGCCACTAACCGCAGCCGCACCATTGATTGTAATTGGCTTGTTGTCACGGGTCGTCAACACGCCCATGATTTGCGCCAGCATCGTTGCTGCCTTCCCGTCCGAACTCGCGTTCGCGAAGCCTGCGGCAACGTACACCTGTGCCACCGTAATTATTAAGAGAATAGCCGTCGCGACTAGGCTCTTTTGATATTTGAATTTCAAGAGTGTGTCCCCCCTCTCAATTTAGATGAGAGAATGTTCGTCATCTGACTTGACTTCGCCGGCTCGAAGAAAGTGGCGGCGAGTATATCGTCAGCCGTCAGTCAAGTCAACACCGTTTGTGGCCAGCGCGCATATCGGATCCAGCAACTACTGCCCACCTTCAACCCACTGTCAAGTGCGTAGCTCTCGTCGCGCAATACTATGATTTCTACGAGTACTAAAGAGCTAATTCTCAGTCGAAACCAGAAACCGCCCTGCAACAGTCAAATTAAGACGAGCGACAAACAGCACTGATCTAAAACAAACACCGTTAAGTCTCGGGAAAAGCGGAGAAGTGGTGACCGCCTCAAAGGGCGGCATACACCCTTCGATAATGCTGTGGAAAAATGCCTAAGCGGCGCTTTGCGGCCGCTTCCGCAATCTCGGACTGGCCATTCAGGTACAGAATCCTTACCAGGGCTCTTCGGACTTGGGGACTCTTATGTTGCTCGATCGCTTCAACGAGAGGCCGAACGGCCTTAAGCTTGGCCATTAGGAAAAGGAAACAGAGAGCCCCATGTGCGCTCTGCCGGTCGTGACTGCCCAGTTCGTGAATCGCCTCAGCTCCCAAACCTGAATCCACGATTGCTTCGGCAACCCGGGCACGCCTATCCGGGGGAGATAATTCAATGATTCGCTCGAACAGCGCGCCAGCCTGATGCGGCGCAAGCTCGCGAAGTGCTAGCGCTGCGGCGCTTCGATTTGCTGGCGAATCGTCATCGAACCTGGCCGCGAGCAATGACAGGGCATCGTCTTGCTCCGTATTGCGCAAAATCGGTTGCAAGGAGAGATTCTCGTCTGAGGTGGTTATGAGACTTTCCGCTTCCGAACCCTTACCGAAGAGCTTTTCGAGAGAATCGGTGTCGAGGTCGGGAGCACCGACCTGAGAAAGTGTTTCAACGGCGGCTCGTCTAACATCATCGTCTTCGTCGAATAGCGCTCCAATCAAAGAGGCGGTGGTTAAGTCGCCAGGAAAATCTGCCAGCGCGCGCACGGCGGC
>DATBSG010000124.1:0-6101 GCA_036559945.1 Pyrinomonadaceae bacterium | reverse complement strand
AAGATAAATCTGTCCGACGCGCTCAATCGTCTACCTGGGCCGCAGGATGAAAATGTCGTTACGTTATTTGAGCACGGTTCGCTGGTTGTCAAACTATATGCGCCGCGTGGCAATGATAATCAATCGCGGCATTCTCGGGATGAAGTTTACGTAGTAGCACGGGGAACTGGCGAGTTCGTTTGCGGTGACGCGCGCCAGACTTTCGCTCCGCAGGATGTGCTATTTGCCCCGGCGAGGATCGAGCATCGCTTCGAAAATTTCAGTGAAGACTTTGCCGTCTGGGTTTTCTTTTACGGGCCCGAAGGTGGCGAAGTCGATCAGCGCTGACCTCGCTTCAACGTAGCACCATGCCAAAGCTCAAGAGTCTCGCGGCCACTTTTCCCGTCGCCGACATTGCATCTACGATTCGTTGGTATCAGGAAGAGCTCGGCTTCACCGCTTATCCTTTCCCGGAAACACCGCCGTACGTTTTCGCCATCGTCAGCCGCGACTCAGTCGAAATAATGTTTCAGCTCGTACCCGGCTACGACAAACCGGATCTTTATCGCTTGCGAGCCGGCGGCGTGTGGGACGCGTACATCCGGATGGAAGGCGTGAAAGAGTTCTACGGGTCAATCAAAGACAAGGTCGAGATCAAGCTGTCTCTGCGAAAGCAGCCTTACGGCGACTGGGAATTTGAGGTGCAGGATCCGAACGGCTACATCCTGGTCTTCAGTGAATTGACGGACTAGCTGCACGCCGGCTGCCTCTCAGCAAAAAGGTCCAAAGCGCCCTTAGAAAAGGGGGCTTGAGCCGCTAATTTGTGGTAGAGTTACTGCACCCCTGAAGGTCGGTTCCCCCAGAACGGATCACAAAACCACTACGTCAGTTAGGCAGTACCATATGAGTCCAGCCCGACGCACACTTGGTGAGTATGAAGTGCCTATCGACTCCCAACAGGCGGTCGCCAAAAAGACTGTAGACATCCGCTACATCTTGTCCATTTTTGTGCTGGCAGCGGTCTACTTTGCCGCCGCGAAGTTCGGACTGTCGCTCGCGTCAGTGCACACGAATGTGTCACCCGTTTGGCCGCCGACGGGAATTGCGCTGGCAGCAGTACTGCTGCTCGGCTATCGAGTATGGCCCGGGATTCTCCTCGGCGCGTTTCTGGCAAATGCGTTGACGCCGGTCACGTTAGCGACTGCCGGAGCGATCGCCGTCGGCAACACGCTCGAGGCGGTCATCGCCGCTGTCGCCCTCAACGCGCTTGCATTTCGACCTTCACTTGATCGAGCCCTGGATGTTTTCAAGTTTGTAGCCGTCGCCGTTGGCTGCACGATGATCAGTGCAACGATTGGGACTTTGAGTCTCGGCATTGGTCATGCCGCCGCCTGGTCCAGTTTTCCGTTGCTGTGGCTGACCTGGTGGCTCGGAGATCTAACGGGCGCGGTTACGGTCGCGCCGCTCCTCCTCACCTGGAGCACGGGAACGGAGCACTTGCTGCCAAAACATCGCTACCTGGAAGCGACGCTATTGATTCTGTTGTTGTCGGTCAGCGCGATCGTCACGTTCGGAGGATCTTCACCCATTTCTGTTCATTATTATCCGCTGAGCCGGCTGATGATCCCGTTTATTTTGTGGGCGGCTTTCAGGCTTGGCCGGCGCGGAGTGACGGTAGCCATCGCGGTCGTGTCCGCGTTCGCGATTTGGGGCACTTCGCATGGTTATGGACCCTTCATCAGCGATACGGCGAACGCATCATTGCTGATGTTGCAGCTTTTCATCGCCTCGAACGCGGTGACCTTTCTTTTCCTGGTTGCCGTAGTCGAAGAGAAACGTCTCGCGGAAGGCCGACGCCGAGAGGATCAACGGCGGCTCGAAGCCAACCTCGCCGTCACACGAGTCTTGGCTGAATCTCCTGAAGTCGGTGTCGCACTACAACGAATTCTGCCCACAGTGGGGGAAACCCTCGGATGGGAGTTTGGCTGCGCGTGGGTGCCGGCCGACGATGGAAAAGTCCTGCGCAGCATTGCCACCTGGCAGGCCACTCCTAAGCCGCAGTTCGAAGCAGTCTGCCGCGAGCGCACGTTTGATCCAGGTATCGGTTTGCCTGGGCGAGTATGTGCGACTCTGAGTCCCGCGTGGATTTCCGATGTCACTGAGGACGACAATTTTCCACGCGCGCCAATTGCAGCGGCAGAAGGCCTGCACGGTGCTTTCGCATTTCCCATTTTGTTCGATCAAAAGTTTCTCGGCGTGATGGAATTCTTTAGCGGCGAAATTCGCAAGCCTGACGAAGCACTGCTCGAGATGTTCGAAGGAATTGGCAACCAGATTGGCCAGTTCGTGGAGCGCAAGCGCGCCGAAGAAGCGCTCGAACCCAGCAGCCGATTACCGGCAGAGAATCCCGCTCCTGTCATGCGCCTCGATGCGGGACGCGTTTGTAGCTACGCGAATCCGGCGGCTCAGCGGATTCTCAGTGGTTGGGATTTGAGCCTGGGGAAAGAAGCTCCAACCGAGATCGTTGAATTGGCGACCGCGGCTCTGGCAGACGGCAATCGTCGCGATTTCGAACTTCGTCTGGGCGAGCAAACCTATTTTGTTAACTTCGCGCCGGTTGTTACTTCCGGATATGTGAATCTCTATTTCACGGACATCACAAGTCTGAAACAGACAGAGTCGGCGTTACTACAGAACCAGCAGTGGCTCAGTCTGACAATGGAAAGCAGCCGCCTCGGAACCTGGACGCGGGAACTCGATGGCAGCAACCACGTGAAATGGTCACCGGAACTTGAGCGGATCTTCGGATTGGAACCGGGCGAGTTTCCCGAAACGGAACAGGCGTTTTTTGATTTCGTTCATCCGGAGGATCGCAAACGCGTCGCTACCGCGGTCGCTGAGGCGATCGAAAATGGCACAACCTACGACGTCGAATTTCGCTACACGCCGAAGAACGGATACGAAGGATGGATGCTTGGCCGCGGCCGGGCCTTTTACGACATCACGGGAAAACCGTATCGACTGGCCGGCCTGGGTTGGGACATCACTGAACGCAAGCGCTCGGAAGAAACATTGCGACACTTTGCCGCGATCGTGGAGTCCACCGACGACGCAGTCATCTCGAAAGATCTGAATGGCATTATCACCAGTTGGAATCGGGCCGCTGAAAACCTTTACGGTTTTAGCGCCGAAGAAGCGCTGGGCCAGCCGGTTTCGATGTTAATTCCTCAAGAGCGGCCCGATGAGGAACCGTTAATTCAGGCACGCCTCCAGCGAGGCGAACGAATCGATCATTACGAGACTGTACGAACAGCAAAAGATGGCCGGCGGATTCCTGTGTCGTTGACCGTATCGCCGATTAAAGATGCGAATGGCACAATCATAGGCGCTTCCAAAATAGCTCGTGACATCAGCGAACAG
The DNA here is from genome assembly GCA_036559945.1 of Pyrinomonadaceae bacterium. Taxonomy (GTDB): domain Bacteria; phylum Acidobacteriota; class Blastocatellia; order Pyrinomonadales; family Pyrinomonadaceae; genus UBA11740. The sequence continues at coordinate 2,702 of DATBSG010000124.1, read as the reverse complement.
AAGCGCGTGCAGGAAGAGATTGCGGGATTGCTGGCGCGCGAACGAGAGGCGCGGCAGGAAGCAGAAATTGCAAATCGTGCGAAAGACGAATTCCTGGCGGTGCTCTCGCACGAATTGCGCACGCCGCTGACAGCCATGCTGGGTTGGCTTTCGATCCTTCGTGATCATCGACTGGATAACCAAACTACTGAACATGCTATCGAAACCATCGAGCGCAATGCGAAAGCTCAGGCCCAACTTATCGAAGATCTCGTGGACGTTTCGCGCATCGTGGGTGGCAAACTTAATTTGGAAGTTCGGCCGATTGATCTTATTCCGGTCATCAATGCAGCCATCGAGGTCGTCCGTCCGGCGGCCGACGCGAAAAACATTGCGATCGACGTTAATTACGATCCGAAGGTGGGGCCGGTCTCAGGCGACTCGGCGCGGCTGCAACAGATCATCTGGAACCTTCTATCGAATGCGGTCAAGTTCACACCAAAAGGCGGGAGCGTCTACGTAGAGTTTCGCCGTGAAGGCGCGTTCGCGGAAATTGTGGTGCGTGATACGGGCATCGGCATCGCGCCAGACTTTTTGCCGCACGCCTTTGAGAGATTTCGGCAGGCCGAGTCCACGGCCACGCGCGCGCATAAGGGAATGGGACTCGGCCTCGCCATTGTTCGTCATCTGGTTGAACTGCACGGAGGAACGGTCAGTGCGGCCAGCGACGGCGAGAATCGTGGCTCGACCTTTACGGTCCATTTGCCGCTGGCGACGGTGCGCCGGATTATGCCGGCTGCGACGCGCGCGCGAGAAAGTAATGGCGCTGATGCGAATGCGCTGCTCGGTTTGCGAATCCTTTTGGTGGAAGATGAGCCGGACGCCCGCGAGTTGATCTCAATGGTGCTGCAGGGTTCCGGCGCGAACGTTGAAGCGGTCGATTCTGCCACCGGCGCGCTGCAACGGCTGCCTTTGTTCATTCCGCATCTGTTGCTGAGCGATATCGGGCTGCCGCGCGAGAGCGGCTACGATTTGATTCGCAAGGTGCGCGCGCTCGCTTCCGACTTAAACAAAGTTCCCGCTATTGCCCTAACGGCTTTTGCTACTGAGAACGATCGACAGATGTCGCTGACCGCAGGTTTCCAGGCGCACTTGGCGAAACCGGTGGAGCCTTCCGACTTGCTGGAGACAATCAAAGTTGTAATTAATGGCAAGAGCTAGCATCCCTGACGTTGGCTTCTTCCACAAAAACAAGACTAATTCGTTGCCGCTGGGCGAGGACCGATTTGTCCATTGCGTACCATGATCGTGAATGGGCCGTGCCGGTCCATGATGATCGAAAGTTGTTCGAGTTTCTGATCCTCGAGGGTGCGCAGGCCGGCCTCAATTGGGAAACGATCTTGCGAAAGCGCGAGAACTACCGGCGAGCTTTCGACAACTTCGATCCCGCGAGAGTTGCAAACTACGACCGGCGCAAAATCGCGAAACTGCTGAACGACGAAGGAATCATTCGCAATCGTTTGAAGATCGCTTCCGCTGTGCAAAACGCGCGCGCCTTTCTGGCCGTGCAGAAGGGGTTCGGCAGTTTCGACGCGTACGTTTGGCAATTTGTGAAAGGAAAACCTCTGCGGCGAAAGCCTGGGAGCCCAGTTCCGGCCACGACGACTGAATCCGACGCCTTGAGTCACGATTTAAAGCAACGCGGTTTTAATTTCGTCGGCTCAACAATTTGCTACGCATTCATGCAGGCTGTGGGAATGGTCAATGATCATGACGCTAACTGCTTCAGGTATCTCGAGGTTGCGGTAAAAAGCGAAGCAGTGGCCCGCCGATGAAGAAGGGCATACTCACCGAAAACTCCCGTCAGAAAATTTCTTCTATCACGCACTGTTTTATGTCCTTCGCCTAAATCCCTCGTAAACACGGGCAATTTTTCTTCGTCAAGAAAAACAAATCACTCTTCGAAAGATAAAACACACAAAAAGTTGATCGAAAAATTCCTTTTCGGTATAAGTCTCAACGTCACGAAGGTTACGGCCATCGAGACCGGCCAGGGGATCGGCGAACGGAGTCGTGAGACTCTGGGAGAGAGTAAAGGCAGAGCGGTTTGCACTTGCTATTGACGCCCTTGGATGAAGCCGAAAGGCTTGCCAGGAAGATCGAAAGGTTTTCTGGGCGCCCGGATAAAAACGGGTAGCAACCACTAGGAAGGACCCGCTGGTGGTGAGCCATGTCGCTCGGAGAAATCTGAGCCTCGTTGCTGGGAACGTAACCAGCGGTGGAGGAAAGCCACCCAAAAAACAACCTATTGGCACCATGGGGTCTCGCAAGAGAAACCATGAGATTTGCGGAAACAGATTTTGCAGCCCGCAAGGGTTGCGGGATTAACTGAAGCAGATCGCGTGCTGACCGGGAAGCGTCGACCGCCGATTGCTTGTCGGAATACAAATTGGCAGCTTGATCTGACGAGGTCAGGCTGCCATCTTACGAATCGCTTCGGTGATTCATAAGACTTCGAGATTGCGCTGCTAACATCTTCGGGTGAGAGCAGCGCGATTTCGTTTTTAGGGAACTCGGGACTCCTTCACAACTTTTTACAAACATTACCCGCTGCGCCGCTAGAATTTCTTACGACCTGCTGATAAAGTCTCACGCACAAAACACCGATCGTTAATTGGAAAAGGACAAGGAGAATACTGCGATGACTGAAGCAGCAGCACAGC
>DATBSG010000123.1:0-10051 GCA_036559945.1 Pyrinomonadaceae bacterium | reverse complement strand
CCGCAAACACGTCGCGTATGGCCGTGGGTTGTTGCGGGGCTCGCAGTGTTTTTCCTTTTCGCGATCATGATTATTGCCGCGATTGTGATCCCGCAAATCGCAAAGAAGTCGCGCAACTCAAACAGACCTGTCGTGGAAGAGCCGGAGACACCTCTGCCGTCCGAAACGTCGACACCTGCCCCGAAAGAATCGACGTCGGATACGGAAGCGCCCACTGACGAAAATGTAGTTTTGGCCCAACTCACAGACCTCGAGAAACAGTGGACGCAAGCGAACATCGATGGGGACAAGAACCCGCTTGATCGCATCCTTGCCGCGGAATACAGTGGCGGCAATCCGCCGCACACCAAACAACAATACATTGACGAGCTAAAGCCGGACGCGACAGTTAAGTCCTGGGATTTGCAGGATCTGCGCGTCGATCTCGATGGAGAACGCGCGACGATCGATGGTTACCTGCGACAGGAAACGACTCGCGGCACCGAGGTCTACAGTTTCACTGACGAGTTCGTCTGGCGCGACGGCCGCTGGCAGGCTACGGGGTCGCGAACTGTTCGTGTAAAATAACTCGAAACCTGATCTTTGGACTTTGATCTTTGGTCTTTGTTCTTTGCGCGCTGGGTGATGGTTTGATGTTCCCGGGCGAGGTCGAATTCAGATCAAAGAACAAAGCTCAAAGACCAAGGACCAAAGTACACAAAAAACAATGTCCATAATTACGGAAGTAATTGAATCGACAAAAGCCATCATTCAAGGCATGGGCGTCACCCTATCGTACATTCCCAAGCGCAAACAGACGGTTGAGTATCCCGACGAGCCGGTCACCGTGCAGCCGCGTTATCGCGGACAACACTTGCTGCACGTCGATGAACTTGGCCGCGAGAAATGCGTGGCTTGTTTTTTGTGCGCGGCGGCGTGTCCATCCGAGTGCATCTACATCGAAGCCGCCGACGATCCGCGCCCGGCCGAAGAGCGCACCGGCGTCGATGAACGCTACGCGAAGGTCTACAACATCGATTACGGCCGCTGCATCTTCTGCGGCTTCTGCGTCGAGGCTTGTCCTAAAGACGCCATCACACACGGCTACAATTTCGAGTTGTCCGTTTACAACCGCGCCGACCTCTTGAAGACAAAAGACGACCTGCTGATCACCAAACAGGTGCAGTCGAAAAACTACCGCGTGGCATTTTCGGATGAGGATGTAGATTCGGAGTACAAGGTAATATAGCGCAAAGGGAAAAGGGGAAAGGGCAAAAGGGAACGGCAAAGGTGAAGTTCACCTTTGCTTTTTTATTTCCCCCCTTTTCCCTTTACCCATTTCCCCGTATCCTTTCTGCTTCATATGGCTTTCCGAGAGTTCCATTATCGCTGGGAGTTCGATCTTTACTCTCCACCCGAAAAACTTTGGCCTTTGGTTGCCGACACGAACCGCTTTAACCGCGACACGGGTGTCCCGGCGGTGGAAGCGGTTGGCGAAAAGAGCGGGACCGCCCGTCGTTTGAGGTTGTCGAGTTTTGGAATTCCCGTCGAATGGGACGAGCAGCCTTTCGAGTGGGTGCGGCCAAAGCGCTTCGGCGTGGTCCGTCGTTACACCAAAGGCCCGATCGCAGAGTTGCGCGTGCTGGCACAGTTGATGCCGATCGAAAACGCGGCTGGCGGTTCATCATCAGACCGTCGCGCCCACGGTTCGGTTGGGACGAAGCTCATCTACGAAGTTTGGGCCAAGCCCAAAAATATTCTCGGGACGCTGGCCATTCCCATTCAAATCGGCATCATTAGCGCACGAAATTTCGCGCGCGCGTTTCGTCAGTACGATGAGCTGGCGCAAAGCGAATCTGCGGTCGCGACGACTCCTGCGGCCGAAGTTGAATTCACTCCTGGAGGTCGCTCGCGGCTCGTGGAACTCGGTGAGCGCCTCATTGCGAACACCTGCGACGAAGAGTTGGTTGCCCTGCTTGTCGATCACATCGAGAACGCTGACGATTTTGCATTGTCGCGCATTCGGCCTTATCGACTTGCGAAGCACTGGCAGAAGCCGCGGCGCGAAGTCCTGGAGCTTTGCTTTCAGGCCACCCGCGTGGGGATGCTTGATTTGCAGTGGAACTTGGTCTGTCCGATGTGCCGCGGCGGCGATGCAAAGGATTCGTTGAACGAGCTGTCGGCGAATGTGCACTGCGCCGGCTGCAATATAGATTTCGGCGTGAACTTTGAGCAGTCAGTCGAACTCACGTTTCGTCCCAATCCGTCGATTCGGAATATAGACGTGGAAACGTTCTGCATCGGCGGTCCGCAGGTCACGCCGCACATCGTCGCGCAACAGTTGCTCGCGCCCCAGTCACAAAGATCGGTCAGCATTCAGCTCGAGGAGGGTCGTTATCGTTTGCGGACGTCTGGTCTGTCAGGCCGGCAACATCTGCGCGTGACAGAGGATGGTCTGTGCGGAACGGTTTTGCGGGCGTGTCCGGATGGTTGGTCAAACAGCGAAGTGGAGATCTCCAGAACTTGTAAACTGGAACTCGAGAACGCGACGACTGATGAGCAACTCTTCATTCTCGAGCGCACCGAATTCTCGGACGAAGCGGCGACGGCGGCCGAAGTAACCGCGATCCAGATGTTCCGTGATCTGTTCGCGCGCGAAGCTCTGCGACCGGGCGAACAGATTTCAGTTGGGACGCTCACGGTGCTTTTTACTGATTTGAAAAACTCGACCAGGTTGTATCGCGAAATCGGCGACGCGACTGCCTTCGGCCGTGTAATGAATCACTTCGACGTTCTGAAGCAGACCATCGCTTCGGAAGACGGCGCGTTGGTTAAGACAATTGGTGATGCTGTAATGGCAGTGTTTCGCCGGCCCGCGAATGCTCTGCGTGCGATGCTTGAAGCGCAACAAAAGCTCGCGAATCCACCTGACGGAATGTTGCCGCTAACATTGAAGGCCGGATTGCACACCGGCCCATGCATCGCGGTGACGCTGAACGATCGACTGGATTATTTCGGCTCAACGGTGAATCTCGCGGCGCGTCTGGAAGGCCAATCGACCGGCGATGACGTCATTATTTCTAACGTCGTCTATTCTGATCCCGAAGTACGCGAACTATTGAGCGAGTGCCCGGCCGGTCTTGCCGCGACGCGATTCACGATTCCGTTGAAGGGATTCGACGATGAGCAATTCGAGTTGTGGCGCGTCGCGCGCGCCGCCGCCGTGCATGCAGAATAACCACAGAGGACAAAGAGAAGAAGAATGGCAAAGAGCAAAGAGAAGAAGAATGGCAAAGAGCAAAGAGGTAAGAGCAAAGCGAAGGGATTAAGTCCCCTTTGCACTTTGCTCTTAGCGCTTTACTTTTCTCTGTGTCCTCTGTCGTGAAAGCCAAATGCCAATAATCGAAACCCGCCAAGTCACTCGTATCTACCAAATGGGAGCCAACCAGGTTGCGGCGCTGGACGGCGTCAGCATGGGCGCTGACGAGGGCGAGTTCGTCGCGATTCAGGGGACTTCAGGGTCCGGCAAGTCTACACTTTTGAATGTTCTCGGCGGACTTGATCGGCCGACAAGCGGCGATGTTTTATTTGACTCGCAACTGCTCGGGCCGCGCACCAAAAAGCAAATGGCGCGCTATCGCCGCTTCTCAGTCGGGATGATCTTTCAAAATTTCAACTTGATCCCGACGATGACGGCGGCTGAGAATGTGCGACTGGCGCTGGCATTTGGCGGCGTGCGCGGAGTTGAGCGGCGCCAGCGCGCGGCCGAATTGCTCGAACGCGTCGGCTTGTCTGATCGAAGGGAGCATCGTCCAGGCGAGTTGTCCGGCGGCGAGCAGCAGCGCGTGGCGATCGCGCGGGCGCTGGCGAATCGGCCGCGTGTTTTGCTTGCCGATGAACCGACAGGAAATTTAGACTCGACGCGCGCTCACGAACTCTTGTCACTTCTGCGCGAGATGGTCGACCGCGATCGTTTGACTGTGCTGCTGGTCACGCACGATCGCGAACTGGCGAGCAGCTTCGCTGACAGAATCATAACCATGAAAGATGGAAAGGTAGCGTAGCGCAAATTGTTAACTTGCGTTCACATTCGCAAATTAACAATTTGCGCTACATTCATGAGGTAAATCCCATGTCAACACCGATTCCCCAAGCCATGACCATCGAAGCAATTCGATCTGTGCCGCTTTTTTCTTCGCTGACTAATGAAGACGCGCAGGAACTGCTCACGCTTTTGCAGAGTCGCGCCATCCCAGCCGGCACGTCGTTATTTCACGCGGGCGAATTGGGCGACGCGATGTATCTCATTCAAAGCGGTCGCGTGCGCATCGCGGTGAAGGACGCGGAGGGCAAGCAGATCGTTTTGGCCGAGCTGGCGCAGGGCGATTTCTTCGGCGAAATGGCGATCATCGATGGCAAGCAGCGTTCAGCCAACGCCGCCGTAATCGAAGACGCGCAGCTTTCGGTGCTGTCGCGTGAAGATTTCCTGCGGTTCATCAACACCAATCCCGGCGTCGCGCTCGAAATGTTGAGCGCCGTCTTCCAGCGTCTGCGGCATACCGACAAGATGTTGCAGCAACGTGTGTCGCGCAACGTTAATGAAGAACAAGACAAGCGGATGACGATCGCGGATCGCGCTGCGGATGCCATCGCCGAATTTGGCGGTAGCTGGAAGTTCATTATCACTGCCATCGGAATCATCATCGCTTGGATCATCTTCAACTCTTACGTGCTGGTTAGAGGATTCGACCCCGTGCCTTACCAGATGCTGAACCTCGTCATGGGCATCATTGCCGGGTTGCAAGCGCCGATCATCATGATGTCGCAGAATCGCCAGGGCTCGAAAGATCGTCTCCGCGCCGATCTGGATTATCAAGTGAACCTAAAGAATGAAATCGCGCTTTCCGAAGTGCTGCGACGGCTCGATGTGCTTGAGAGCGAGCGCCTGCCGCTTTTGTTTGCGCAGCAGAACGAGCGATTGGTGGAAGTGAAGACAGTCAGATCGCTCAGATCTACAAACGCCTGATTGGTTTCTTTACCCTCTCCCCTTGGGAGAGGGCAGGGTGAGGGTTTTAGCGATGAGAGTCTTATTTAATCCTTCGGGGAAATAAAAAAACGTTTCAGATGCGCTAAGCCCTCATCCCTAACCCTTCTCCCAAAGGGAGAAGGGAACTTTTGATTCATGATCCAGGCAATCTTTTTCGATTTCAACGGTGTCATCATCAACGACGAGCGAATTCATCTGCGCGCGTATCGCGAAGTGTTGCAAGAGCATGCAGTTGAGCTGACGGACAATGACTACTTCGCCTCCCTCGGCATGGATGACGTGGCGTTCACGCGCGCCGCATTCGCGCGCGCGGAACGCGAGGTGGATGACGAAACCGCGCGGGCGATTATCGATCGCGAACACGAACTTCATCGGTCGATCATCGAGGCCGAAGTACCGTTCGCTCCCGGCGTCATCACGTTCATCAAGGAAGCCGCACGGAAATACGAACTTGGCATCGTCAGCATGGCCGAACTTTCGGAGATCGAGCACGTTCTCAATCCGCCGAATTTGCTTCAGTGCTTTGCGGTGATCGTGACCGCCGAACCAGGCCTTAATCACAAGCCTGCGCCTGATTGTTACCGCCGCGCGCTGGAGCTTCTGAACTCGAAGCGCCGCACCGATCGAAAATTGCCGCTGGTCCCAAATGAATGTCTGGTGATCGAAGACGCCCCGCCAGGAGTCGAGGCCGCGCGGGCTGCCGGTATGCGAACACTGGCTTTAACGAACACGGTCGCAGAAGAGTTGTTGCGAGCGGCAGGGGCTGAGGTGGTGACTGCAAGTCTCGCCGACTGGAACACGGATGCCGTGCGTTTGGTATTTAGATAACCGCTCACCAAGCTTCGTGTTCGGGAGTGCTGCCGCACGGCCCTGACAAGTGCAATCTTGCGCCACACTTATTTCTCAAGTTTTACTTCGCCGCTGTTCAAAACCGCTCGGTCTGCTGCCGCAAAATCGTACGATTTAATTGCACCGATTTAGTGACTCCCTTGTTCTTTCGTGATTCACTTCCAAATGAACAACGATTCGCGCGATGATTACCTCTGAACTTTGTCCATTGGAATACGAGTTGCTGAATCACTGGCCGTTGCTATCAATCGAATTGCACAGACTTGGTCATTGGCGACTTCAGTAATCAGCTCTCCCCAGCACTAATTATGCAAACACTTTCGAACGCATCGCTTAAGGATCGACTGTCTGCCGCCGAGCCCGTGCGCGCTAAGCTCACCGTCGCCCCGGCGCCAGAGAGGCGTCTGCTGAATCGCGAGATCAGCCTGATCGAATTCTTTCGTCACGTGCTGGATGAAGCGCGCGATCAGAGCAATCCGCTGCTTGAACGGCTGCGATTTCTAACTATTTTTTCCAGCATCGTGGACGAGTTCTTCATGGTGCGCGTTTCCGGCCTGAAGGAAGAAGTCGAGCACGGATATACGGAGCCTTCGCCGGATGGCCTGACGGCCGCTGAACAGTTGCGGGAAATTCGCAGCCGGCTTGAACCGATGTTCGCCGAGCAGATGCGCTGTTTGCAGGAGGAGATCCTGCCAGAGCTCGCGCGCCACGGAATCGAAGTCGCTCCGTATGCTTCATTGTCGAACATTGAACGCGAACAAGCCGACGAGTACTTTGCTCATCATGTCTTCCCGGTGCTGACGCCGCTGGCAGTCGATCCATCGCACCCGTTCCCTTACATTTCGGGCCTGAGCCTGAATTTCGGAATCATGGTGAAGGCCGCGGAATCAGACGATGAAAAAGGATCGTTCGTGCGACTGAAAGTTCCGCCGACGCTGCCGGGTTTGGTGTCGGTTGGCCCGCACGCGAAGTACACATTTCTGAGCGATGTAGTTACCGCGAATCTGAGTTCGCTGTTTCCGGGAATGACGGTCTTGCAAGCGCACACGTTTCGCGTCACGCGCGATGCCGACATCGACGTGCGCGAAGACGAAGCCGAGGATTTGCTGCGCGCGTTGCAGAAAGAGCTGCGCAAGCGGCGGTTTGGCGCGCCCGTGCGGCTCGAAATTTCAAAGGGGATGCCTGACGAGATGGCGGCGTATCTGATGGAATCAATCGGCGTCGAGCCTGACGATGTCTACGTGCTTGACGGGCCGCTGAACATCCAGGACCTGGACCAGCTTTGCGAATTGGATCGTCCGCATTTGAAGTACCGGCCGCTGCGCACAATCATTCCAGCGCCGTTGCAGGAGCGGGAGTCGATCTTTGATGCGATCAAGCGCCGAGACGTGCTGCTGCATCACCCGTACACAGACTACTCGGTCGTGGTCGATTTCATCCGGGCGGCTGCGTTTGATCCGAATGTGTTGGCGATCAAGATTTGCTTGTATCGAACGGGTCAGCAATCCGAGATTGCCGAGGTGTTGCGTCAGGCCGGCGAGATGGGCAAGCAAGTGACCGCGTTGATTGAATTGAAGGCGCGCTTCGACGAAGAGAACAACATCGAGTGGGCGCAACGGCTCGAGCGCGCGGGCGTGCATGTCGTTTACGGGCTCATCGGTTTGAAGACGCACTGCAAGTTGTCGCTGGTCGTGCGGCGCGAAGGAGAGACGCTGCGTCGTTACGTGCACATCGCAACCGGCAACTACAATCCGACGTCGTCTTCGACCTACACGGATTTCGGCATCTTCACCGCTGACGAACAAATCGGCGAGGACGCGACTGAATTCTTCAATTATTTAACTGGGCACTCGCGGCAGGCAGAGTATCGGAAGCTGCTGGTCTCGCCGGTGAATCTGCGCGAGAAGCTTACGCAGCTAATTGAGCGGGAAACCGCGCACGCAAAATCAGGACGACAGGGGCGCATTGTCGCAAAACTGAATCGACTCGCCGACGCGGCTATCATTGAGAGTCTGTACGAAGCTTCGCAGGCCGGCGTCTCGATCGATTTAATCGTGCGCGGCATCTGCATGTTGCGTCCGGGCGTTCCTGGACTGTCGGAAAATATTCGCGTGCGCAGCATGGTCGGCCGGTTCCTCGAGCACAGTCGAGTGATCTACTTCCTGAACGACGGCAACGAAGAGATCTATCTCGGCAGTGCTGACTGGATGGTTCGCAATCTAAATCGACGCGTCGAGATCGTGATGCCGGTGCAGGATCCCCGTTTGAAAAAGTATCTCAAAGAAGACGTGCTCGAAGTCTATCTGCGCGATAACGTCAAAGTGCGCGAGCTGCAACCCGACGGCTCGTACGTTCGCGTCTGCCGCGACGACGGTGCCGACGGCTTCGACAGCCAGATGTACTTTGAAGGCATCGACATCAACACCTGAGTCGTTGTTGCCAATCCTTTCCAAATCCCATATAAGTCGCGACCACTGGTTCAGTTTGAGTGGCACGCGCATCTTGCGCGTGATTCACGGGTGGGACGCCCGTGCCACTTTCGCAAACTGAACCAGTACCAAGTCGCGACTTGGGCTTTTGCTAACCGGATTTATTCGGTCGGGTGTAGTCTTAGAACCGAAGCATGAAACAGAAGAAGATTCGCATCACGGATCTGCTTTATCCGCACGCGCCAAGCCTCGCGCTCGCGTTCGTCGCGGTGCTGGGCGAGAGCATCACGGACTTGCTCGAGCCGTGGCCGTTGAAGGTCGTCTTCGATTACGTTTTCGGCTCAAAGCCCATGCCCGATTGGCTGGCGAGCATCGTTGGTTTCATCGGCTCAGACAAACTTTCAATCCTAAATTTCGCGGTGCTGGCAGTGATTGCGATTGCCGTCTTCGGCGCGATCAGTTCTTACGGTGAAAAGTATCTGACGACGAGCGTCGGCCAGTGGGTGATGCATGACCTGCGGCGGGTGCTCTACAGCCACATTCAAAAACTCTCGCTGTCTTATCACGATCAAAAGCGCACCGGTGATTTGATCAGCCGTGTCACGAGCGACATCGATGCGGTCCAGAATCTCATCTCGAACGTCTTGCTCGGCATGTTGGTGAACGTGTTGACGCTGGTCGGCATGCTCGCTGTGATGACGTACCTGAACTGGCAATTCACGCTGATTGCGATGGTCGTCGCGCCGGGTTTGTTCTGGGTCGTCTATCACTACACCCGTCGCATCAAGGAAGCATCGCGCGACGTGCGCCGCAAAGAAGGCGAAGTTGTTTCGGTGCTTGAAGAAGTGCTGTCGTCGATTCGCGTAGTGAAAGCGTTTGCGCGCGAAGACTACGAGCAGGAGCGATTCGAAAAACAGAGCCTGGAAAGTGTCGAGCGCGCCTTGGCCGCGCGCAGCCTGAAAGCGAAGCTAGCGCCCCTGGTCGAAGTGATTGTCGCGTGCGGCACGTGTCTGGTGCTTTGGTGGGGCGCGCGTCTGGTGGTGTCGGGCGCGCTGACCTCGGGCGAGTTACTCGTGTTTCTGCTTTATCTTGGCAAGATGTACAAGCCGATGCGCGAGCTTTCGAAGATGACTGACACCATTTCGAAAGCCGACGTGGGTTGGGAACGCATTCGCGAAGTGCTTGAGAACGAAACCCAAGTGAAAAATCTTCCCGGCGCGAAACGCGCGCCGAAATTCAAAGGCGACATCGAATTTGATCGCGTGTCTTTCGCGTACAACAAAGAGCAGCCGTTGCTTGCCGACTTGAGTTTGAAAATTGAACCGGGCCAGTTAGCAGCTTTGGTTGGGCCAACCGGCGCCGGCAAGACGACGATCGTGAGTCTGCTGCCGCGATTCTACGATGTGACTTCAGGCAGCATCCGCATCGACGGCCAGGACATTCGCCGGTACAAACTGAAGTCGCTGCGCCGCCAAATCAGTTTTGTTTTGCAGGAGACGATTCTGTTCCGCGCGCCCATCTGGCAGAACATCGCCTACGGAAAGCCCGAAGCCACCCGCGAAGAAATCATTCGCGCGGCGCAGCTCGCTAATGCCGAAGAGTTCATTCTGCGCATGCCGGAAGGCTATGACACGATGGTTGGCGAACGCGGCGCGACCTTGTCGGGCGGCCAGCGTCAACGCGTCACCATTGCCCGCGCTATCATTCGCGAAGCGCCGATTCTCGTCATGGACGAACCGTCGTCGGG
>DATBSG010000122.1:0-7520 GCA_036559945.1 Pyrinomonadaceae bacterium | reverse complement strand
ATTGATTTCGATGGCCTACCAAAGCGCATCATCTCTGTTCCCGGCGTGCCGGAACGGCAATATTCGTCTCTGCAATCAGGCCCCGACGGAATGGTCTTCTATCTTGAAGCGATTCGCGCGCAAGGCGCAGGTTCGGCTGGTGGCTTCGGCGGTGGAGGGAACGAATTGATCCGCTATCGCTTGTGCGATCGGAAAGCGGCGACATTCGTCAGCGGCGTGGCTGCCTTTGAAGTCAGCGCCGACGGCCGCAAGCTCGTCTATCGCACGGCGCAAGGTGGCGGAGGCGGCGGGCCGGCAGCTTTCGGCGGTCGTCCGCCTGCTCCGCAATTGTTCATCGTCGACACCGATCGTGCGCCGCAGCCCGGTACGGGCCGTTTGAATTTCACGCTGCGGATGTATCTCGATCCCAAAGAGGAATTCAAACAAATCTTCAACGAAGGCTGGCGCAACCAGCGCGACTATCTCTACGTGCCGAACCTGCACGGCACTGATTGGAACAAGGACAAAGAGATGTACGGTGCGATGTTGCCGTACGTCATGCACCGAGCCGATTTGAATTATTTGCTCGACATGATGGGCGCGGAGATCGCCATTGGGCACTCGTACGTGCGCGGCGGCGACATGCCCGAAGTCCCGCAGGTGCAGGGCGGACTGCTGGGCGCCGACTTTGCGATCGAAAACGGCCGCTACAAAATCACGCGCATTTACGACAATGAAAACTGGAATCCTGAGTTGCGTTCTCCGCTGGCGGTTCCCGGCGCGAACGTAAACGTCGGTGATTACATTCTGGCCATCAATGGCGTCGAATTGAAAGCGCCTGACAACATTTTTCGTCTGCTTGACGGCACGGCGAATCGCCAGACGTCTTTGATGGTCAACGACAAACCAGCGATGGACGGCGCGCGTCATGTAGTAGTTATTCCGGTCGCGAGCGAGCAGCCGTTGCGCACGCGCGCATGGGTTGAAGCGAATCGCCGCCTGGTTGAGAAACTTTCCGACGGACAACTGGCATATGTCTATCTGCCGAACACGGGGCAGCCCGGCTACACAAGTTTCAATCGGTATTACTTTGCGCAGCAGGACAAGAAGGGTGCGATTATCGACGAGCGCTACAACGGTGGCGGCTCAGCCGCTGACTACATCATCGATGTCTTGCAGCGCGACTTCGACGGCTACTTCAACAATGTCGCCGGCGATCGCTATCCGTTTACCAGCCCTTCAGCAGGCATCTGGGGACCGAAGGTTATGATCATTAACGAGATGGCCGGCTCCGGCGGCGACCTCATGCCTTACATGTTTCATTATCGAAAGCTCGGCGTCTTGGTCGGTAAGCGCACGTGGGGTGGTTTGGTGCACACGGCTGACACGCCGCCTTTCATTGATGGCGGCTCGATGATCGCGCCGCGCGGAGGTTTCTTCAGCCATGATGGACGCTGGGCTGTTGAGAATGAAGGTGTCGCGCCGGATATTGACGTCGAGAACTGGCCGAAGGACGTCATCGCCGGACACGATCCGCAATTGGAACGCGCGGTCGAAGAAGCGATGCGTCTCTTGAAGCTTCATCCCGCGAATCGCATGACGAAGGAGCCGCCGCCACCAACATGGGGCGTGCGACCGAAACAGCGCTAGCGTGAAAAAACATTGACACGCTCGCCGATGCGAATAAGAATTGCGCGCAAAATCGTCAGGAAAGGGACTCGCAATGATTCTCAATAAAACAAAAGTGCTGCTCCTTCTGGTTGTCTTAGCTGCGTGCCTCGGCAGTAACCAACGCGCAGCTTCGGCTCCTGTGTTGCCGAATCCGATCTTGTATCTCGTCGGGACTGAGGCCTATCAAGCAGGCGGACAAAGCTTCGTCCGTTACAAGTACGACGTCTTCAACAAGGATCAGTACCCGGCAGACATGTTCGCGGCCTCGCCCAATCTGCCACCATGCGGCAAAAATACGAAGGCTTCGCGTACATGGGTAGACTTCTTTGACCAAAGCGGGAAGCGGCTTTATGGTTTTTGCGCACTGGGAAAACCCGCGGATCTAGGCAGCATCTGGTTTGGTCTGCCAGAAGCTACCGTCCCGCCAAGTTGGGTTTACATTGAGATGAATGACCGGCAGACAAACACAAAGTACAAATCGAATCTGGCAGACACCACCAACTAGCTTTCCTGACTGAATAACGTTCGCGCGCGCCCATTCGGAGTGGAGATGCGCGCTCTTCGGCCGACTCGGGACATCGTCTCGGTTCGGCCGCTTGTCTTACGGATCAAATGTCATGTGAGTGACCGGCGTGATGATGATGATGATGCGCGTGCTTTCCCGGTTCATCCATCATTTTCAACATTTCCCGGCCGCCCGTTCGAAAGAACTTGATCAAAAGCAGCGCCGCGATTAGCAGAAAAACAACATTTAGAATCGTCGTATAGTTGAGCGTGATCGACGCCTCCACCACTTTTGCCGACCGCGAGGCTGGGATTAATCCAAGCGCGTCGAATAAAAACTCGACAATTAGCGCAGCGCCCGCCATAGCGGCATAGAACGCCGCGAACAGAAAGGCACTCACCTTCAGGCCGTAGTACTTGCGATAGATATCCAGCACGGGCAACACGATTAGGTCCGCGAAGATAAAAGCGATCACCCCACCGAAGCTGATACCGCCATTCCACAGGACTGCCGCCAGCGGCACGTTTCCGATCGAGCATACGAACGAGAGAATCGCCACGAGCGGCCCGACCAACGGCCCCCACAGTTTTGCGAACAGCGGATGTGAAGTGAAAAAAAAGCTCTGCCAGAAAGCGTGCGACACCAAGGCGCCCAGCGCGCCCGCCAACAACAATCCCACGCTGATATCCTTCCACAAAGCGTGCCAGTCCATCACGAAGTAATGGCTGATCGCAGTCTTGCCTTGCTCCGAAAAGATTCGCTTTAGGAGCGGCCCTCCCGTTACCGCCATGTCCATTTCGGCGTGGCCTTCCATGATTCCTTTCACGCCTTTGTCGGCTTGCCGACGCGCTGCTTCAACCAGCCGCGGCGTCAGGAAGACTTTGAACAGGAAGACGAGAATCGCAATCATGATTGGCCCGCCAATGAATTCTGCCGCGGCGAATTGCCAACCCATAAGAATGATCATGAGAATGCCAAGCTCGATCACCAGGTTTGTGGAAGCAAATTGAAAGACCATCGCGGCCGTGAAGTTCGCGCCTTTGCGGAAAATCGAGCGCGCCAGAGCCACCGCTGCGTACGAACATGAAGAAGACGCCGCGCCGAGTCCGCACGCAATTGAGATCGATTTTGGCGAATCGTCAGGCAGGAGTCTTGTCATTTCGCGCTTGGAGACGACCGCCTGCACCACCGCCGACAAACCAAATCCCAGGATCAGCGCCCAGAGAATTTCCCAGAACATGGCGAAAGCCATCGAGAGAGATTGCCACGCGGCATGCCCGATTGAAGAGATATCAGCGTAGACGTTCATCGACTGTCCGATTATTCATTGATTGGGGCGCTGTTTCAATCTCGCCTGTCCCGACGACCGGCTTTGCCTGACCGTCCGAAAACAATCATCATTGACAGGATCGCGGGCTTCGCGTAATGCTCCCACGAGCCATGTCCCGCTGAAGGAGTTACCCATGAGATTTTCACCCGGAAGTACGATTTTGTTCCTGCTCGCTTTATCACTATCTCTATCTGTCGTTACATCCGGCCAATGGCAGAAGAAGCCTTACAAGGATTGGTCTGAGAAAGAGGCGCTGGCCGTGCTCAATAGCTCGCCCTGGGGACAGACGCAAATCTACACCGACACGTCGCACATGTTCGATGAAGGCCGTCGCGTGCTTTCGAATGAGAAGCGTGAGATCGAGGTGCCAGAGATACGCTTTCGCATTCGCTTTTTCTCGTCAAAACCGATCCGGCAAGCCACCAGTCGGCTGGTTGAATTGATGCAGAAGGGTCAACTCAGCAAACAGTTAGCGGCTCAACTTGACGGGCTCGCCAACGCCGATTTTCCAGACTACATCATTGTGACGGTGACAACCGAAACTGGGCAAGCGGGTAGCCTAATGGGAATAGCGGCCTCGCTACTCGACAGGCAAAGCACGGCTAATTTACAGAACAACACTTACTTGTCGGTAAAGGGAGGCAAACGCGTGTACCTTTCCGAGTATCAGGCTCCGCGCAAAGATGGTTTGGGTGCCAGGTTTATCTTTCCGCGAATTGTCGATGGAAAACCATTTATCACCAGCGCCAGCGACGAAGTCCTTTTCTTTTCGGATCTGAATGACGGCCCTGAGTTGAGCATGCGTTTCAAAATCAAAGACATGATGTTCAATGGGAGCCTGGAATACTGACCCACAAATCTCCATCTATTAGAGCGGCATGGCCTGCCAATTGCTGCCGCGGTGGCCAGCAGTCTCTGGCACCCTGCGGAGCCGAAGAGCGCAGCCGCCTTAACGAGTTTCTTTTCAGTTTCAGCGATCGACTTCGTCTTGTGTTTGCGGCGCGTGCGATTGTGAATCTCTCCTGAAGCCTATTTCGTGTAAACCGTCCGCGATATCGGGTAACACAGTCTGAAACAGGGTGCGACGTGGCAACGAAAGGAGTTGTTATGAAGCACTGTCAGCAATGCAATCTCAGTTTCCCTGATTATTACCGGTTTTGCGGGTCATGCGGCGCAGGACTTAGCGACTCGACAACCTGTCGTACGTGCGGCGAGATGGTTGAATCGAAATGGAAGTTCTGCACTGGGTGCGGCAGCGCGATTGTCTCGCCAGAACCAGTTCAGCCGGCGACGACGGCAGTTATGGCGGCGCGCGAATCGGTCGGCGCCGCCGCGTCAAAATCTGGACCGGCAACGGGGATTCCGTTTCAACGCGAGTCGAAGATTTCGTCTACTCGCGAGTGGTACGCTGCCCCGGAATTGCTTGAAGAAACGGATGAAACAACGGCCAGTTCAATACGCGCACCTGAAGTAGTCATCACCCCTCAGCCACTGCCAGCGCGCGTTATGTCATTGCCGCGAGACGACCACAGTCACAGTTCTCGAAACGGCAGAGAGATTCCGACGCTGACGATGCTGTCCGCGTATGGGGACTCTTCGGACGCGGTCACAAGATCTGAGACTCCGAGTCGATATCCCGTTTTGCTCGGCTTGGTCATGGTTCTGTTCTTTGCCATGCTGGGATTCGGCGGTTGGTATTTTTGGACGCATCGCGCAGCCGCTTCGCCGACGAACACGGATTCATCGTCCGCACCCAATCAATCAGCGATGTCCAATGGGTTCTCTGCGGCGTCCGCCGGAGAAACACCAGCGGAACGGGCAATCACGGCGGATAGCGTGGACAACGAATGGAAGCGTCTGCGGGAACAACGCATCAACGCGCAGCCGGCAGAACGCGCGACGATTATTGCCGCGCTCGAACAGGCCGAGAAGAAATACGCAAACGATTATCGTTTCCCTTACGAACGCGCGAAGCTGTCAATCAAGGGAATCACTTCTCATGACGAAGCATTCAGCGCGCTCTCTGCTGCGGGAGAAAAGGCCATCGACAACGGCAAAGCTCAGGAGATGCTGGACGATTTGAACGCAGACAAGGACGGCGATTTCTACAAGCTGGCGCGTGGCCATCATGAATGGCACGCGTTACTCGATGCGCTGGAGAGCAAAGACAAGTCGGAGTTGGCGCACTTGCACCACTGAAGTGTGGGCGCCACCACTTCGTTAGTGAGAAGCGTGCTGTTTCAACCATTCAGCGCGCAGCAAAAAACTTCCGTCGGTGACGACTCGCTCGCCGGCGCTCAATCCGTCCAACACTGGACAAGATCCTTTGGTTTCGGCCCCGACACGCACAGGTCGCATGATGAATTCGTTCGATTTGTCAGTCGCAACGAAAACCACCTGCTGATTGTTGATTGTCTGCACCGCAGCCTTAGGTACGACGGCCATCGTTTTTTCTGCTGTGCCGAGCGCGCCGAAAGCTACGTTGACGTACATGCCAATCTTGAACATCTGTCGTGGGTTCGCGAGTTCGATGCGGACTTGAGCAGTTCGCGTCGCCGAATCGATTTTCGGAGCGACGTAAGTCACGCGACCGCGAAAAACTTGTCCGGGATACGCGTCCGAGGTGATGTTGGCGCCGCTGCCCACGCGCACGGTGGCCAGATCCTTTTCATAAACCTGCCCAACGACCCAAACGGTTGACAGATCGGTTACGCGCATCAGTTCTTTGTTCGCCTCGATCACTTCGCCGGGGTTCGCCGTGCGGCTTGTGATCGTGCCGGACGAAGGCGAAGTCACTGAAACCTCCGAACTGATCTGTGAAGTTGTTTTGAGCGCGTCAATTCGTGAGGCCGGCATGCCCAGCAACATCAGTTTTTGACGAAGACTCGCGACCTTCGATTCAGCCTCGCGATATTGCGACGTTGCCATTTCCAATTCCTGCCGACTGGCCGCCCCAATCTCGACGAGCTTCGCCGTGCGCAAATGATGACGATGATGCTCATCGAGGGTAGCGAGCGCCGTTAGGTAACTTGATTGCGCTTCAGCAAGCTCATTGCTGAAAACGACCGCGATGCGTTGGCCACGTCTCACATTCTGGCCGAGTTCCGCGCCGACACTACGCACGATTCCGCCCACCAACGACACCACTGGCGTCTCTTTGTAGCTGTTTGCTTGCACGACGCCCGTCGCCATTTGACTGGCAGCCTCCGCCGTCGGCGCTTCACCAACCGTTTCGATTTTCAGTTGCACGCTGCGCAGTTGTTCGGGCGTGAGCGTCAACTTCTGTTCCGCCGTCGCCGTCGATGTTTCGGATGATTCGTCGAACGAGACGGTGCGCGGCGCAGCGACCGGTTTGCCGGCTTGCTTCGGCCAGAGCAGCCAGACGGCGACGATGCCGACGATGGCCACTATTGCGACAATCGCCACGACTATTGGAACGCGAGGCGACCGGCGTGGTGTGTCACCCGCTGCTTCGGTCGGTGCGGGAACTTCATTCGGATCTTCGTTCATCTTCTTATCAACTCCGGTGATGCCGTTGCGCGCTGAATCTCCACGCGCGCGTTGTAAACTGCGAGCTGCGCGTCTATGAAATCGTTTTCCAGTTCAATGAATCGACGCTGCTCGGCGATGTAATCGAGCAAACTCTTCGAACCGAGTTCGTAAGTTTGCCGGACGACATCCAAATTTGCCTTCGCAGGATCGCGCGCGCCAACACGAAAGATCTCTTCGGCTTTTGCAGCTCGATCGTACTGCGCGTAGGCTACTGCGACTTCGCGGCGCACGGTCAACTCCGCGAATTCGCGACGCGAGCTGGCGGCTGCCAATTCGGCCGCCGCGGCTTCGATTGCGCCTTGGTTCTTGTTGCGCACAGGCAACATGATCGAGACGCCGAATTTCAGGTAATGAAAGTTGCTCTCGATCGGTTGCAGCCCTCCATGCTCGTCAACGCCGAAGAGTGGAAACCCTGAATGCATTCGTTCGTAACCTGCGGTCACGCTGGCATCCCAACGACCTTCGGCGCGCGCTTGCTCGATC
>DATBSG010000121.1:0-7904 GCA_036559945.1 Pyrinomonadaceae bacterium | reverse complement strand
CGCCGCGCTCACTGGTTTGACGATGCGCGAAGGCCGACAGCTTGAGCAAGGCGAAGAAGTAATCATCGATGCCTCGTGGAAGAACGAACATCAGGTTGAAGTCGGCTCGACCATCACGTTGTACGAAAGGCCATTTCGTGTTGTCGGAGTTTACGAGCCTCCGAGTGGCGGCCGGCTGAAGATTCCACTGGCAACGATGCAGGATCAGGTCGGCAGCGAGAACCGCTGCAACGCAATTCTGATTGCTTGTGACGATCCGGCGCTTCAGGACGAAGTCGCCGCGCGTATCAAGGACAAATTCCCTGACGATCAAATCATCTTCACGCGTGACCTGCCGGAGATTTACATGTCGAGCGTGCCCGCGCTGAACGTGTTTTTGAAAGTTGTGATTGGCGTCGCGGCAACGATCAGCACGCTGGTAATCCTGCTCGCGATGTACACGACCGTGACTGAGCGCACGCGCCAAATCGGCATCCTGAAATCGCTCGGCATGTCGAAAGCGTCGATCGCCTGGGTCATCGAACAGGAAGCAATTCTCGTGAGCGTGCTCGGAGTTTTCATCGGCGTGGTTCTGACGTTGCTCCTCCGCGTGACCGTCATGCGCTCGACGTCTCTCATCGTCGACATCGAGCCGAAGTGGATCGCGATCTCGCTGGTTGTCGGATTAATCGGCGGCTCAATCGGCGCGCTCTACCCGGCCCTCCGCGCCGCGCGGCAAGATGCGGTTGAAGCGTTGAGTTACGAATAACACCTGCTTCAGAACTCAAAAGTCCTTGACACAGTTGGCCAACTCTGTTATTCAGGCCGCTTCCTAGGACGTTTGGGCCTCCCGATCCCTCAAAAGATCCTTAGACCCAAACCAGAAACCACAATTCCATTGGATGACGGCAAGACGGCGGGTCTTTACCAACCAGATTCGTCTTGCCTCTTTGAGAATCCGAATGAACATGAGGGCCCAAGCTCCATCAACATCCCGTAAGCGACGTGAGTTGCCGTGCTGGACGTGACTCGTACTCGGGCCGGTAGTTTTATCGGCTCTGATCTTCTTAGCTATTCGATTGTATGGCTGGCTGTTCGGGTGAGGAGTTGCCCAAACGCCAACAGTTTCTAATCACATTCGGACAAACCAGGGTTCAGTCATGCACTCGGGTTGGTCGATGAACTTTTCGGAGTGTCGCGCCAGCTCAACTGCAATTTACGGTAACGCCGAACAAGCGGTGGTAGCGAACGTCCGCGGAGCGCAATGTTACGGCGCTTGCCCCAAGTCACAAGGAGAATCAGAACGTGGCAATCGAGTGCGTTGAACAACAAGAATGGATCGAGGAAGAGATCTCTAAGCCGGTGGACACATGGGTTGAAGATACTCAAAAGAAGTGCAAGAAACGACATTGGTATGATCCCAGGAGCTGGTTTTGCTGGTTGGTGACGTTCTTTGTCAAAGTGATAGTCTGGGTGGTTGTCAAAGTCGGCAAGTGGGTAGTGCGAACGGTCTGCAAGGTGGTCGGGCAAATCATCGACTTTCTCGGCGATTTCTTTACAGGGCTGTGGGATGTGATCGTGGGCATTTTTACGTTGGATTGGCGCCGGATTTTAGACGGGCTAATCAAAATCGTGGCAGGGTTCGTCGATTCTCTATTAAAGCTGCTGCGCGTTCTGTTTCTACTCGACACCCTGGACTATATCATCACCGAGGTCCAGCGAAACCAGCTCAGGGCTTACGTCCGTACGAAGCTCGGATTTAAGTACTCGGGCCAGGAGTTCCAGGACATTGCCGACAATCTACGAATCGATTACGGAGCATTCGGGTACCGGATTAACATGCGAGCAATCCGAACATTTCTTGATTCCGAGACACCTTCGCCTGTTGAACCTGGGGTACCAAATCTTGTGGTGCTCAACGAAAATGGCGAAATCAATCTCCGAGAATTGTGTGGCTTTGATTTTACCGAAGGATTTTGGAACCGGAAGCGCTACAAAACACTCAAGAAGGGCCTGCATGCAACTGGCGGTGGAGGCGGAGAAGTCGACAATCCAATCTCGGAAGACGAACTTGACACCTACTTGTCATCACGCGGGGCAGAAGGACCAAAGTTTATTGTGCTTTGTATGCGCGACGGCGTATTAGATACCAAACTAAGGGCAGCCGAGTTGAAGGGCCGTGAATTGGGGCTAATGCCTAAATGGAAACGAGAAACTCTGGCGGTGACGCTGCCGCAGCACATCAAGCATAGAGGCACCACGCTCATCGTTCAATCGCAAGAACTCGTGAAATTCCTAACCGACCCCATCAACCGGAAACCGAAGGTTCATGACAATCCGGCGACTCCCACAAATGAAGAGGATTTCACCGATGCATTGAATGATCTCTGTACACCCGTTGCCGTTGGCATATTTCGTTACACCGAAACCTTGCGTGGTATTACTGCATGTCTTATGGAAAGCGCCTGCGGCCAGGGACCCTTTGATGTTTCGGGTTTAACCTTCATCGACAACAAGCCGGATATCGTGTGGAAGTATGTGCCGATCCATGAGTTGGGTCACTACTTTGGTTTGTGCCATGTTGAAGGGGCGGATCGAATAATGTTCACTCCGAAAGGCCCGCATGGAGAGAGCTTAAGCACGTGGGAAGTGATAAAAAAGGCTCTCACCTGGAGGACGCTGTATTCGCTACTCATCATAAAGGGTGAGCCAAGCTTCACTCTCGACGAAGGCATGCAAGCTTGGGACTACATCATCGAACATTTCCCGGCTCGCTGCCTTGGCAGCAAAACAGAAACGCCGGTAATCTTGTGAACGAAGAATGTCTCGGGTGCTGCAAAGGGAGCAAACTTCAGGTCGCCCAAAGTAGCTGACGTGGGACAGCCGGAGGAGATTCCAAATTCGCGTGAAAGGAAAGTCTATGAACAACCAGCCCTTGAATTCGGCAGAAGCGGGAGTCAACCAGCTTGGAATCGATGCACCGTCGGTAGCCCGCAATTTGAGAGCGATCCTTTTCCTGGGGTTGCTCATTGCGCTCACAACAGCCGGCAGTTGTAATAATTTGGAAACGCTTTTCCAATCGAACTTCGATACGACGACCGTCAATCAGCCACCTTCCGCTACGCAAGCGGTCGGCACGGCGAGTGTCGACGGGCCCCCGGGGAGCGTCATCGTCGTCGCGGCGCCACCAAATGCGCAGCCTTCGGGGAAATGGCTTCAGATTAGCCGCCCCACGGGCCCGCAAGTGGCTTCGTTTCAGGGGAAGCTGACGAAGCAGCCCGGCAACGGTACTTACGTATTTTCGACGGCTCTATTCATGCCGCAAAACAACAGCGGCATTGCGACGGTACAGTTTGAGCCGTTCAACCAGCCAGTCACCAATCCTTCGGGCTTCTTACACCTCGACTTCATGCCGGACAATACTGTTCGGATCGATGACGACGACAATACAAAATTCGGAGCGTTCCCACGCAATCAGGCTTTCATCGTGCAGGTCACACTGAACGTCAACGACACGTCGCCTAATGCGCACATCATATTGTCCGGCGCTGGGGCCTCGGGTCAGGCGGATCGCACGGTTATTGCTCCATTGCGTCCTCAGGCGAAGCAGTTCGGCGCGGTCAGAATATTCATGGGCTTCCCGCACACAGGAGCATTTCAAGCTACGAACGTTCTCGTCCAACGAAAACAGTAGGGGAGCTCTCTCCGTCGTCGCTCGTGCAGGTCACCGTTCGCGCGCTTCGCCCGCCCGGTACAGAACCGCAACCGATAGGGAGCGGGTTAAAGACTCAACTTGCGTGTTTGATCCCATTGCTACCGCTCCGGGTTCTGACACGAACGGCCGCGCGGCTTACATCTAACTGACTCGCTCGTAATCGCGAAGCCGCGCTCTCCCGTTTCCTTGGTTACGAAAGACCGGTTGCGCGTTGCAATCTGGGGCGGGATAACAATTCGTTGAACCGGAGCTCGAATAAGCGGGCTTCGCATCGACAACGGGCCTGGCAACCTGGTTGTTTCCTCGCCCGGTTAACTCTGACGTTGGGCGTCACCGTTCGAAGGGAGAAACATTTATGCCCTGGCATCCTTTCGTAGCAAACAAATTGTATCCGCGCGAACTCGTCATTGCGGAATGTGAGGATCGTATTTACAGCGGCTACGTAAAGAACCGAGCCTCTGCACGTTGGTATTTGGAACACATCGTCGCGGCCGACTCTGATATGCTGAAATTCAAACCATTCGGTACTCAATCATTCGGCAGGTGTCCGTGGAACCCAGACGTTTGGCGTACGCCCTCGGGCGAAGAAATTTGGACGCCACAACCGTTGCCTCCCGGACTCGGTAAATGACGCCCAAATCGTTGGACGCGAGCGGCGGGAGCGTGTTTCGCAACTTGATTCATCCGGCGATGCTTGATTGAATTCGCGCCGCCGCGTCAACTCAGACGTTATGCCGCTTCGTGTGAAGGAGGAAGCATGGCAAGCGACTACAGTCGCCGTTGGTTCGTCAGCCACCTTGGACTACTCGGTTGCGCGCTCCCGCTGACAGCGTTCGCGCAGCGCGTCGGGCCGCGCCGTCTCGGACGCATCGGCTTCTTCGGCGGCGGCGCACCTACGTTAGTCAAGGCGTTCGACGAGGAGATGCGCAGGTTAGGTTACGTCGAAGGGGACAACATAGTCATTCAGAAACGCATCCTTCGCCCCAACTCGTCGGACTTGGCGGCGCTGGCCTCCGAACTCGCGCGCATGGACCTTGAACTGATAGTCGCTGGGGCGCTGGTGCACGCGCTCGAAGTGCGGAAGAACAATCCGGCCATGCCGATGGTCATCGCCACTTGCCCGGGCATGGTCAGCAACGGCTTCGCCAAGAGTCTCAAGCATCCCGGCGGCATTTATACCGGGATAGACGAACTCCCGCCGGGCGTGACGGCGAAGCGGCTCCGGCTTCTGAAGACCGCCGCACCCAAAGTCTCTCGTGTCGCGCTGCTCTCGACGACGCCGGGGCGCGGCGGGCACGAGACCCAACTCGCCGACGCAGAGCGAGCCGCCAAGTCACTCCGCCTGACCGTGAAACCCTACCGGGCTACAACGTACAGCGAACTGGAAACGGCCCTCGCCGCGCTTGTCAGCGACGATATGGACGGCCTCTTGAATTTCCAGGGCGGGTTGTCGCTTGGGAACCGCGAACTCATCGTGGACTTCGCCGCGAAGAACCATCTGCCTGCGATCTACCAGTCAGCATTCTTCACCGAAGTCGGGGGGTTGATGGCATGGGCACCAGACCAGGAAGGTCAGTACCGCGAAGCTGCCCGCTACGTTGATAAAATCCTGAAGGGCGCGAGCCCTGGCGACTTGCCGGTCAGCTATCCGGGGCGCTACTACCTGACGATTAACAGAAGTGCCGCCCGGGGCTTAGGACTCGTCCTGCCGCCGTCGCTCGTCGCCAAGGCCGACCATGTATTGCCCTAATAGACCGATGGTCCAGCAAAGCCGCGGACTTGCGCCGAAGCGCCGCGGCATAACAAATCGTTGGACGCGAGCGGCGGGAGCGTGTTTCGTAACTTAATTGGTCCGGCTATGCTTGATTGATTTCGCGCCGCCGCGTCAACTCCACCGTTATGCCCTTGATCCACTATGAACACCGTACCTCTTGATGAACCGACGCGCGTCACAATTCGACGCATCGTGCTCGGACCGTATGTCAAATGGTACACACTTGCGTTTGCGGTCTTGGGTGTCACGTCGTCAGCGCTCTGCACAGCGTGGTACATGCTCGACGGACAGTTGCATGGCGGTAAGGCGATCGTTTACTACTTCTTGGCCGTTATTCTTTACTACGCGGTGCCTGGTCTTATCGGTTCAATCTTATTCGCAGTAATCTATAATTTGGTAGCTGCCAGGGTTGGAGGCGGCCTTCAGTTCGACATCGTTGTGCGAACTCCAGCGACTCTACCGACTCCGCCGCCTCCTCCTGAACATTGGGAGGGAACGCTACCCAAGATTAACGCGCCCGACCAACCGGGACGGGCATAACAAATCGTTGGACGCGAGCGGCGGGAGCGTGTTTCGCATCATCAAAGATCCGGCGATGCTTGAATGAATTCGCGCCGCCGCGTCAACTCAACCGTTGGATGGCTGTCGAGTTGCACGCAAAAAACAGGAGGAGGTGAGGATGGACGAGGAATCCAAGGGAACCCCAAAGCGTCAAACCTTCAGATTGGGCGATACGGTGCGGATTGTGTCCGGTCCATTTGTTTCGTTCACGGGAAAGATCGAAGGCATTAACCAGGCGAAAGCACTCCTCAAAGTAAAGGTCGCCATTTACGGTCGGGTCAAACCCATCAAGTTGAATTTCGCAGACGTAGAAAACGTGTCGGCTTTGTGAGTCTTTGATCTCTTCGCGGTTAATGCTTCGCTGCCTTTGCGCTTCCATTGACGCCATCCAACAAATCGTTGGACGCGAGCGGCGGGAGCGTGTTTCGCATCATGACTGGTCCGGCGATGCTTGAATGAATTCGCGCCGCCGCGTCAACTCCACCGTTCGACGGCTATGATTGCTGAACCTACTGCTGCTAAACCCAAACGATCAAACGCCGGCTGGCTCATGGGTCTGTACTTCGGCTTGGGCCTGCGGCCGATTACCTTCTTGCTCTCATATGTATTTTCGGGTCCCGTTGCTTTCGGTGTTGCGATGTTCCTAATGCAACTTCTTGCGTATCCTCTGTTTCTTCGCAACGGCCCACGTACGTCTTGGGCACGAAATTGGGGGTTCTGGCAATTTGCGGTTTTGGCTGCGCTAGCTGCTGTAGTCGCGTACTTTTTCAGTCGTGCTTTTTTCCCTAACCCGTGACGGCGTGCTATTAATCCGACGCCGTCGAACAAATCGTTGGACGCGAGCGGCGGTGGCGTGTTTCGCATCATGACTGGTCCGGCGATGCTTGAATGAAATCGCGCCGCCGCGTCAACTCTGACGTTCGACTTCTTCTTTAGCCAAATACATTGAATTATCCCGCAACATCTGCATCGGGCTCCCGTTTACGTAAGAAAGAATCCGTGGCAGGGAGGAAACTCGCGTTATGAAAGGGCTGAGGATACTCGCTGGGCTTGCGTTGCTGCTTTGTAACTTACACACCACTTCTAATGCGGTTCAAACCTCAATCGATGGTGACTGGGAAGGGGTTCTTGTACGCGAAGGGGACGAACTGAAAGTCGTCGTCCACTTCACGATCGAAGCGGGGAATCTCAAGGGTACCATCGATTCTTCTGATGCAGGGGGACTTGGGATACCTCTAATCAAGATAAGCTTAGAGTCACCCAGGGTTCATTTCGAACTGCCACCCGCTGCGGGAGGGTTCATCTTCGATGGCGAAGTCAAAGCAGACGCAATTGCTGGAAACCTGAAGGTCTTCGGCAGACTGCCTGCGACCTTTGCTCTGAAGCGCACGCCAGCACAACCAGTCGCTTACATACAGGAGGAGGTACATTTCCAGAACGGAGCAACCACACTTGCCGGCACGTTGATGGTACCCGCTACCAAAGGCCCTCATCCGGCGATCCTTCTCCTTTCCGGTTCCGGTCCAGCTACTCGCGATAGCTCGCGATTTCTTGCTGACCGATTCGCTCGCCTTGGGGTCGCTGCCCTTATCTTTGACAAACGAGGTACTGGCGGTTCCACCGGCGACTGGCTTGGCGCTTCCTTTGACGAGTTAACAGAAGACGCGCTGGCTGCCACCAGATTTCTTCGGGGCCGCAAAGACATCAAAGCCAGCCAGATCGGTCTGCGCGGTCAGAGTCAAGGAGCACGAATTGCAGCGATGGCTGCGGCGCGCTCAAAGGAGATCGCCTTCGTTATGCTCGTGGCCGTTGGTAGTCTTAGACCCGATCAGCAGGAGGAACGGAGAGTCGAATACGAGATGCGTCGGGATGGTT
>DATBSG010000120.1:0-4512 GCA_036559945.1 Pyrinomonadaceae bacterium | reverse complement strand
AAGTGATGAATCAGCGCGTCCATGTGCGTTTTCATCGCTTCGCGATCGGGCAGCACGACTTTCGGCGCGTCGGCTTTCACCGGTCCCGGTTTCAGACGCGCCAGCGCTTGCTGGACGATCTTGTGGCACTCGCGCATCTCGCGCATGCGCACGAGATAACGAGCCCAAACGTCACAATCATGTTCGACTGGAATCTCAAAGTCGTAGTTCTCGTAACCGGTGTATGGATTCGCTCGACGAATATCCAGCTCGATGCCGCTGCCGCGCAAGATTGGACCGGACAAACCCCAGTCGATCGCATTCTCAGCGGAGATGTAACCGATGCCCTGGGTGCGCTTTTGAAAGATTCTGTTACCGGTGACGAGCTTATCGAACTCATCGAGCGCGTGCGGAAAGTCGTTTTGAAACTGCTGCACGCGCCGTTCGAAGCCAGCCGGTAAGTCCATCATCAAACCGCCGACGCGGAAATATGACGGCGTCAGACGGCCTCCGGAAGCAGCTTCAATCAGATTCATGATCTTCTCGCGCTCGCGGAAGCAGTAAAAAAAGACGGTCATCGCGCCGATATCGAGCGCGTGCGTGCCCAGCCACACCAGGTGCGAAGCAATGCGCTGCAATTCGCACATCAGCACGCGAATCGTTTGCGCGCGCTCAGGGATCTCGATTTGCAGCAGCTTCTCGACGGCCATCACATAGGCGAGGTTGTTGCCGAGCGGATTCAGATAATCCATCCGGTCGGTGATGACGATGCCCTGTTGATACTTGCGATATTCGAACAGCTTCTCCATGCCCGTGTGGAGATAGCCGATGTCGGGGGTCGCCTTCACCACCATCTCGCCATCGAGCACCAGCTCGAGACGAAGCACGCCATGTGTCGAAGGGTGCTGCGGCCCCATCGAGATCGTCATCTGCGTGTCGAGCGGTCGATCGACGATCTCAAACTGCGGCGGAATGTTGGCGACGGCACTCATTGGTCCAATGTCCAATGTCCAATGTCCAACGCCCTCGGTTGTTCGACCTTGGACCTTGGACTTGGGACTTTGGACTATTTCAGGCTGTACGGTTCGTAGCCTCGCAACGGAAAATCCTTTCTGAGCGCGTATCCCTGCCAATCGTCGGGCAAAAGGATGCGGCGCAGATCGGGATGGCCGTCGAAAATTACCCCAAACAAATCGTAAGTCTCGCGCTCGTGCCAATTCGCCGTGCGCCAGACGCCGGTCACCGTCGGCACGTGGGTGTCTTCTTCATTCAATAAGACTCTTAAGCGGAGCCGGTGATGCTTTGTGGTCGAGAACAGATGATAGTTCACTTCAAAGCGCGGCTCTTCTTCAGGCCCGCGATCAAACCCGCACACGTCCGCAAGAAAATTGAAGGTGAGGCCAGGCGCGGTCTTGAGGAAGCCGCACGCCTCGACGATGTGTTCACGCGGAACGACGATGGTGGTCTCGTCGAGTGCGTTCACGATTTCGCTGACCCATTCTGGATGGTCACGCTGCAACGCCGCCGCAATCTGCGACGGCGTTTGGTGATCTTTTGGTTCAGAAACTTGCGCGCTGGTCTGTTCAGGCTGCTGAAGTTCAGGCATTGATGGTTTGAACCCTTTTTCGCAAAGTTAGAACGACCGACGCTTCTCGTGCGTGGACGCAATCGTGTACGGCAGGGGCTGACCCTTTCCCGGCTCTCGCAACGTTGACCCATCAGTAACCGGCAACGTTCCGGGCGTGATCGCTTCGCGCGCTTCTTCATCCGGAGCGTCCCGGCGATCACGCACGGATTCCTTCATCACTTTTTCCTGAAGCATGATGACGGCGTGAATCAGCATCTCTGGTCGCGGCGGACAGCCGGGAATGTAAACGTCAACCGGAACAATCTTATCGACGCCCTGAACGATCGCGTAGTTGTCGAAAACCCCGCCTGAGGTCGCGCACGCGCCCATCGAGATGACCCACTTCGGCTCAGGCATCTGATCGTAGATTCGTCGCAGCACCGGCGCCATTTTTCGCGACACGCGACCTGAGACGATCATCACGTCCGCCTGTCTGGGCGACGCCCGAAACACTTCCGCGCCGAAGCGCGCGAGATCGTTTCTGCCGCTGGTTGCGTTCATCATCTCGATCGCGCAGCATGCCAAGCCGAATGTTGCCGGCCACAGCGAAGACTTACGCGCCCAGTTGATGAGCGAATCCAGGCGCGTGGTTAGCACTTCGGGCAGCGCTTCAGCTATGACATTTTCGAGGCCCATGAGTCTTAAGCCGCCTTCCTCTTCGCCTGCGCATCCAGCGTCTGCTCGAGCAAACGCGCTTCCGCTTCAGCTTCGCGCCGTGCACGCTCGCTCCAGTCAAACGCACCTTTCTTGATTACATAAATCAAACCCGCTGCCAGCAACCCGATGAACACAATCATTTCGAAAAAGATCAAGTTCCTCATTCCGTATTGCGGCGAGGACAGAGTCCTGAAAACGACGGCCCACGGAATCAAGAAAATGACTTCAATGTCGAACAGAATGAAAAGCATCGCGATGAGGTAAAACTTCACTGAGAACCGTTCACGCGCCGAACCGACGGGATCTTTGCCGCATTCGTAAGGCATCAGTTTGGTGCGCGTGTGCTTTCGCTGGCCGACGAGCTGCGACAATCCGACCATCGTCGCGGCAAAACCCGCGGCGACGATGAACATCAGCAACACAGGCAGGTAATCAACCAGGTTGAAGCTCATGGCTGCTTGAGAATCATTGTACAAGCTCCATCGTAATGCCGAGCCTGGGGGGTGTCAAGCGAGCGATCTGCGCATTTCGATGCGGCAAATCACCGTGATTGACCCCGTAAAAATCGCTATGCTAACGTCCGGTTTGCAGGCGAACGAATCGCGAAAGCGCGCGAGCGCTCGAGAGACGAACGAACGGTGATTACCGGCTACAACACAGACGTTGAGCACAACGGCGTGGTCTATCACGTGCAGACCGAAGACAAAGGTTTGCAGACGCCGATTATTCTGTCGCTCGTCTACACAGGCGGCGCGATTCTCGCGAGCAAGCGCTCTCCTTACGACGATCTAATCGCGAGCGGATTCGATCAAAACGCCCTGGTCGAGAGACTTCAACGGCAACACAAACTGATTTGCGCTGCGATCAACGCAGGAAGAATTGAAGAATTGAAGCGGATGGGTGAGCGGGCTGGCGCAGCCGAAGAAGTCGCGCCTCTTGTTCGTGACGCGAGCGAGGTCGATCAGGCTGCCGCGTCTGGCAGCGTTTCCGCAACGCAACCACCCGAGGCGGTCGCCGAGAGTTTTTCGATTAGTGAACAACCTGAAGAATCGCTTACGTTAACCGTACTCGACGAGAAACAACTGCGGGCTGGTGAATCGGTTACGTTGAGAATCCAGGTGTCGAAGCGGGCCGATGGGCAGCCTCATCCAGTGGCGCGAGCGAACATAACGGTAAAAGTCCTGGGGAGCATGTTTCAACCATCTTCGACGTATTCAACTACTGATAGCGCTGGACGCTCCGCGATTTCAATAACGCTGCCGACTTTCAAGACGGGTCGAGGAGCTGTTCTCATCCGTGCAGAGGCGGACGGCGAAGTGGCGGAGTTGCGCCGCATCATCCATCCCGCCTGAATTTTCGGACAATCGTGCAAATTCAAATCAATGGTGAGCAACGCGAATTCGCTCAATCAGCCATCGCTCTGAGCGAATTGATCGAGCAGTTGTCACTGGCGCCACAAAGGATCGCGATTGAGGTAAACCGGCAAATCATCCGGCGTGCCGATTGGGAGAGCACGGACATCAACGATGGCGACCGCGTCGAGATCGTTCAATTCGTTGGCGGCGGCAACGTCAGGCAGCAGTAAGCGGGCCGCAGAAGGCAGGAGAACGGACGCGCGCATTTTTGGTTATTCGATAACAGGTGTAAATTCAACTCATATTCAGAAAAGGGAAGTCAGCATTCATGTCTACACCAGCAACCGCTCTAACCGATCAGTTCAAAGTCGCCGGCAAGGCTTTCAACTCGCGCCTGATTATCGGCACCGGAAAATATCGAAGTTACGATGAAATGAAGGCCGCGCATCGTTCGTCGGGCGCCGAGATGGTGACTGTGGCCGTGCGACGTGTGCCGCTGGATCACAGCAGCGAATCGTTTCTGGATCATCTCGATCCGGCGTTGCAGATTCTGCCGAACACGGCGGGCTGCTACACCGCGGAGGAAGCGATCCGCACAGCTCGTCTCGCGCGCGAAGCGCTGGCGACCGAATGGATCAAGTTGGAAGTCATCGGCGATCAGACGACGCTGTTTCCTGACAATGAACAGACACTAGAAGCCGCGCGTACGCTCGTCAAAGAAGGCTTCATCGTGCTGCCGTACTTTACTGATGACTTGATCGTCGCAAAAAAACTTCTCGATGCCGGTTGTTCGGCGGTGATGCCGCTTGCGGCGCCTATTGGATCGGGTCTCGGTGTGCAGAACCCAACCAACCTGCGCATCATGCGCGAACAACTTCCGGACGCCACGATCAT
>DATBSG010000119.1:0-5811 GCA_036559945.1 Pyrinomonadaceae bacterium | reverse complement strand
CTTCAAGACGCCGCTTTGCGGCTGTTCGTTCAAGTCCAGCGCCTGCCACAGCCACGCCAGCCATTGATCGCGGGTCGTCGTTTGCAGGTTCTTCAAATCGTTTTGCGTCGCGGCGCCGGAAAAAATCAGACGGTCTTCAGCGCGCGTCGCGGCGACGTACAGCAGGCGCATGCTTTCAAATTGTTCACGCCAACCGGCCCGTTCGCGCAGACGTTTGAAGGTCGTCCCGCGCGCGACCGCACCGCGACCGTCGGGCACTGCGACGCTGAATCCTTTGTGCCGATCGAGAACAAAAAGCGAATTGTCGCGCTGGGATGATTGGAAGCGATGAAGATCCGGAATTATGACCACCGGAAACTCGAGCCCCTTCGCCTGATGGATGGTCATCAATCGCACAACGTCCGCGGTCTTATCGATTTGTCCTTCGGTCTCGCGCCCGCCGGCCTCCTCGAATTTTTCGACATAGTGCACAAAATCGCGAATCAGTTGACCTGACTTCTCGAACGCCTCCGCCAGACGGAAGAGTTTTTCGACGTTCGCGATGCGATGCGCCCCGTCGAAGTTTGCGGCAATCACGGCCATGAAGTCGCTTGACGCCACCGCCTGGCGCAGCAGATCGCCGATTGAGTAGCGACTGCGCCGTTCGATCAGATCGCCGAGGAATGCCGCGACGCGATCAAGTTCGAGATGCTCTTCTTCATCGATGAACTGAATCTCGCGATGCTGACGAACGGCCCGCCAAAGATCACGTCGCGGCAGCTTCTTTCCATCCGTTGATTCGCCAACCATCGGCGCCGAACGCAAAGCGAAAAGCGCATTGTCCGAAATGCCGCAGAGCGGCGAGCGCAGGACCGCCGCGAGCGCAATCTCGTCTGTCGTGTTGTCGAGGAAACGCAGCAGTTGAATCAGGTCGGTAACTTCTTCGCGCTGATAAAAGCCTTTGCCCTGTACCGTCAGGTAAGGAATGCCCGCCCGGCGCAAAGCGCTCTCGTACGTGCCGACGCCCGTGAGTGCGCGAAAGAGAACCGCGATTTGGCCGTAGTTGACTGGAGCGCAAGCTTCCCGCTTGCCGTCAGCAAGGACGGTGTCCTCGCGCACTGTTTGCAAGCGAGACGCTTGCGCTCCAGTCGCAATCAGTTCGTCGATTCTCCGCACTAACTGTGCCGCGTCATGTTCGCGCAGATCGCGGCTTTCGAATTTTGTCTCTTCTTCGTTTTCAGAATCCTCGACTGACTTCCGGCTATCCGCCGTAACGCTTACGAGGAACTCAACCAGGGGCGGTGTGTCGCGTGCCGCGCGTTCGGCAATGCTCGCTTCGTGCTCAACAAAGCCGAGCTGGCCCAGCTCATTCGGTTGAACGTCGGCGGGCGCGCAAAAGATTTTGGCAAAGATAAAGTTTAGCGAATCGATCAGCGGCTCCTGGCTGCGAAAATTCAGGTGCAGCGGCTGTTGCAGGCCGCCGAGGCCCTCCATCGCTTCAGTCATTTCGCCAAACACGTCAACGTCGGCACCGCGAAATCCGTAAATTGACTGCTTCCGATCGCCTACAATGAACAGGTTCGCGCCACGGCGCAGCCCCAGCTTCATCATCAAATCGCGTTGCAGACCATTCGTGTCCTGAAACTCGTCAACCAGAAAAAATCGATAGCGCTCGGAAATGCGCGTGAATAATTCCGGATGCTCATCGAGAAGTTTCAAAGTGCGTAGCTGCAAGTCGTCAAAATCCAGAACCGAGAGTCTCTGCTTTTCGTCATCCAGCCGCCGTTCGATTTCCTGCACGAGGTTGAGAACAGCCGACGCGTAGTCCTTGGCGAGCAAATCGAATCCGAAGCGCGGGAGCTTGCCCGCCAGCCGATCATTCGCGTCATCCCCCCAAAGCAGATCATCGACCGCCGAAATCTGCGAAATGACATTCTTTGCCGGGCGGATTTCACGGAAGTCTTCGATGGCCTGACAGTATTTCGCGATGGTTTGTTCGGCAGGCCGCTGCGCGACGATCCCACGAAGACGCGGCCACTCAGTCGCAAGTTTGCTCTGCTTTTCCTGGGCCGCCGCGGTGCGCTGGCGCGACCGAAGCAGATCAGACATGCGCGCATCCAGTTCGCCGAACGCCACCTCGTAATCGCGCGGGGTCGAATGATTAGCGACAGCGCGTTGTTTGATTTCGCCCAACGCGAGACCTTCACCCCGGTATTTTCGGTAAAGTTCAGCCAACACGCCGGCGAGAGTGCCGCGGCCGCCAACACCCTGCGCCAACTTAACAATCTTGTCGTTGCCGTGGTGAATCGCATTGCTCAACGCTTCGTCCACAACTGCTTCGAGCATGAGCGTCGCCTGTTGCTCATCGAGCAGCACGAACTGCGGATCGATGTTGGCTTCGACCGGAAACTCGTGCAGAACGCGCGAGCAGAACCCGTGAATCGTCGTGATGACGGCGCCCTCCAGCGCACGCTTGTGACGCAGCCACCGCTGCCGTTCGTCGCCTGACGTTTCGCGCAACAGTGAATCGATCGCATTGCGCACGCGCTCGCGCATCTCGTTCGCGGCCCGATTCGTGAAAGTGATCGCGACGATGTTGTCTACCGAAACATTTTGGGTGCGCAGAATGTGGAGATAGCGCTCCACCAGGACTTTCGTTTTTCCGGCCCCCGGTCCAGCAGACACAGAAAGGTGTCGGTCGAGTGTGTGTGCGGCGATAGCTTGTTCGGATCTTAGTTCGTGCGACGGATCTGGAGGTCGAAGTGACATGAGAAGTTCAGGGCTACTGTACAATACCAGCCCTTAAGATCTTGTCATATTCGTCATGAGCACCGATCCAGAACCATTCGATTCCGTCTTCTTTCGCAAGCCCGAGCGCGCGGTAGTGAAGCCCGATGCGAATCGACCAAACGCTACCAGTTTTTTTGAAGTGAAGTGACTTATGGCGAGGATCAGCAATCCACGTTTTATAGGTTCGACGCGCAAGTTGCTTGATTTTGGGAGGTAACCGAGAGTAGCACTCCCAGAACTCAGTCGTTGTTGAGGACTTCATCGAGCGGCCGTGTTCGTCCCGCGGCAATATCCGCCTCGGCTTGCGCGATCAAATGATCCAACCGACCGGCTCGGATATCTTCTTCAATTTGCGCATCCCAAGCGTCCGCTTGCATCTCAGCAAACCACTTTCCAAGCTTCAATTTCTCCGCTGGTGAGAGCCTCTCTATCGCTGCTTGAATTTCAGCTACCGTACGCATGGCCGTAGACTACACCGGAAGGAAATATGTTGTCACGCCGAATCTAGTTGCCCGGTGTGGCCTGCGCCTGTTCGGCGGCTTTGGGATCGAAGGGAGTTTCGATGAATTTTTTGGCGACGGCTTGGGCGTTGTCGTAATTGCTGCCGGTTTGCAGCGCTTTGTTGTATTCGAAGACAGCCTTGTTACGATCGCCCTTTGCATCGTACGCGTTACCGCGTTTGATGTGCGCCCACACGTCGATCCACGCCGGCTTGCTGCTGCTGGAATCGAGCGCGGCCTGGAAATTGTCGAGCGCCAACTGCCAATTCTTTTGTTCGAAGTAAACCAAGCCAAGGTTGTAATAAACCCAGGCGTTGTTCCGGTCCAGCTTGAGCGCCGACTCCATCTGCTGTTGCGCTTCCGCGTACTGGCCTTCCTTGAACAGCTCGATGCCGCGTCGCGCGACGATTGAAACTTTTAATTCATCGGACATGCGTAGAATCTTGTTGTTCGGATCGACTTCGGCGGCGATCGGCTGGCCGCTCGATTCGAAATCGAAGTCTTCGCTCTTTCCGCTGAAGTTCAGTTTCTTCGTTTGCGCGTCGCCGCCTTCCGAGCGCAATGTCAGCTCGACCGGCATGTTGAGGTTTTCAAAATTCTGGCGGACCGTGCCGCGCGTGCGAAACTTGCCGTTGCGCGTGCGGATGATTTGATAGTCAACGCTGAACTCAGGCACGCCGGTGCCTTCCAGCCACTGCGCAAAGAAATAGCGCATGTTGCGTTCCGCGAGTTGCGATGCCAGCCGCTCGAAATCGTCAATCGACGCGTTCTTGTTTCGATATTGGTCAAGGAATTTTGCCAGCAGCTCGTCGAACTTCTGTTTGCCCAGAGTCTCGCGCAGCATGCTGAAGACCATCGCACCCTTGTAGAAAACGATCGACTGGTAGGCCGACGATTGATCGTCAAGCGACGCCGGCGCGCGCACGATCGATGACGTCTGTTCGAAAGTCAACGCGCGTTCCTGCTCTTCGCGCTGCGTGGCGTCAAGTTGTGCGCCGGTCAGTGTGGATTGACGAAATGCGAACGCGCTCCACTCAGCCAGGCCCTGCGAGATCCATACATCGTCGAACGACTTCAAGCCAACGGTCTGTCCCCACCACTGGTAAGCGATCTCTCTTTGCAGCCGATCTTCCGGCGTCGCGCGCCCCTCGAAAAACTTCGACGCGAGAAATAGGATGCCGGGGCCGGAGTAAGCTTCGAAGGCTTCATCGTCAGTCTGCGCTACAATCATGCGCGTGCCGAACGCGGGCGCGCCGTATTGATTTGTGTAGTAGTCCAGCGCGCGGCCCATCAACTCGCCGTAGGGCGCGATGCGATTTTCGTTGCCTGGCTTGACGAAGAATTGCAGCTCGTAACGACCAAATTTCAGCGCCTTGGTGATGTACTGACCCGCGATGAAATTACCGATTAGCTGTGGCGTCTTGTTGACGAAACGAAAACGGGTGGTGCCGGTCTTTTCGACTTGCGGATTGACCGGCTCGTCGCTGAGGCCGCCAACCTGCATTCCCGTCGGAACGATTACTGTAATATCTGACGTCGCGCGGTCCGCGGCATAATCGTGAAACGGAAACCAACGCGCCGCATACATCAGATACGATCCTTCCGGTCCGACGTAAGCCAGTCGCTTGCTCGCCAACGGACCACCTTCGGGTGAGATCAACGCACCGCTCCAACGAACGCGGATCGTTACCGGCGTCCCGGCCGGGACAACCTGACCGAGGTCGATGCGCACGTTCGGTCCCACTGCTCCCGAGCCAACGGGGTCCTGAACTACGCCAGTAAGAACATGGCCATCTTTCTCAACGGTGTTCACTTTAAGCGATCCGTTCAGCTCGAAAACGACGGAACGAGTAGCTTCGAGCGGCGTGAAAGTCACGTCGGCGCCCGCACGTAGCGTGTGATCGTCAGGCGTCAGTTGCACCTCGATACGATAATTCGTGATGTCGTAGCGCGAGCCCGGCGCGGGCGGCTGTTGGGCGCTGGCGGTGGCCGCGAAGGTGGCCAAAACAAACGCAGCGCAGAATGCAGAGAGCAGCTTTTGTTTGAACATAGATTGTGCGTCGACCGGTGCAATCATTATAGGCGACAGCAATCGCTAAGCACAGGGTCGATTTGGGCTTGGTTTGGATGGCGAAAATGATACGGCGGTTGCCGCCATGAATGTGTTCCACTGCGAAACGGCAGCTTGACAGCAACGCTGGACGTGTTTAGATTCAGCATCGCTCGCACGCCATCGGCACAACCGAGGGGCCTTCGGTTTCAGACAGAGCCAGCCGCTTGATTCTAACCAGGAGTTTCTTCGTATGAAAAAACATAGATTTCTCGGATTCATCGTGGTGTTGCCGCTTCTTGCCGTCACCTGGCTCCAGATCGCGCCCCGCGCCGCAGCGAAGGGCAAACCGTCGGCAAAGCCGATCAAGATTCAAATCAAGGAATTCAAGTTGAAGAACGGCCTGCACGTAATCATGTCAGAGGACCATTCAGCGCCGACGTACTCGATCGACGTGACGTACAACGCCGGTTCGCGCGACGAGCGCAAGGG
>DATBSG010000118.1:0-39910 GCA_036559945.1 Pyrinomonadaceae bacterium | reverse complement strand
GGCACAGCTTACCGGAGTCAGCCTCGCGGCAGACCAGAAAACCAAACCGTCAGACCTGGAAAAGGAACTCGAGAAGCTGCAAACGGATTTCGACGAAATCGAAAATCAGATTCGCACGGCCAGTCCGCGCTACGCTTCGCTAACCGCGGCGCAGCCGTCGTCGCTTGCCGACATTCAACAGAAAGTGCTGGACGAGAAGACTGTGCTGTTGGAGTACGCGCTCGGCAACGAGGCTTCGTATTTGTTCGCCGTGACTCCGGCGGGGATTTCCCTCTTCAAACTGCCATCGAAAACTGACGTGAACAAACTGGCGACAGATTTCCGCGCACAGTTAATCCCGCCAAAGCTTCAGCGCCGGCTCGTTGGGATCGATGTTGCGGAAGAGCAGCGCGGCCTCGGGTTATCGCAGGGGCCATCGGAAAACGTTGATGCGTTTGCCGCCGCGTCGAATGCGCTTTACAAAGCTGTGATTGAGCCAGTCGCAAATTTGATTGGTGAGAAGCGTTTAGTGATTGTGGCTGACGGCGCCTTGAATTACGTTCCATTTGAAGCGCTGGTTGCTGGGAGCGTAAGCGCCTCGCCCGCATCGTCCGGCGATTACACGTCGCTGAATTACCTGATCAAGTCGAACGAGGTCGTTTACGCGCCTTCGGCTTCCGTGATCGCGGCGATTCGGAGCAGCAGCGCGCCCGCCGCGAGCGTGAACAGTATTCTGGTTGTCGCCGATCCGGTTTTTAATCCAGACGATTCGCGCCTCAAGGGTATCCGCGTCGCCGAGACTTCGGGTGAGTCTCGCGGTCTCGGCCTCGCGCTGGAAAGCGCGGTCACTGATGTCGCCGGAACGGGAGAAGCGGCATCGCCCTCGGGTCGCCTTCGGCTTGCCCGCCTGCTGGGTACTCGCGCGGAAGCCGAGGCCATTGCGAACATAGCGCGCGCCGAGGGCGCAAAATCCGACACGTGGATCGATCTTGGCGCGAGTGAAGAGAGAATTGACGGCGCAGACACGGCCAACTACCGCATCGTTCATATCGCCACACACGGATTGCTCGACGTTGAGCGGCCGCAATTTACCGGCGTCGTCCTTTCGCTTGTCGGCAATACGACCGCCGACGGCTTTCTCCGCACGGATGAAATCTTCAACCTGAAGATGCGGCCGGCGTTGGTCATGCTCTCGGCGTGCGAGACAGGCCTGGGCAAAGAGAAGCGTGGCGAAGGTGTGATTGGCTTGACGCGCGCATTCATGTACGCGGGCGCGCCGACGGTGGGTGTTAGCCTCTGGTCTGTGGCCGACAAATCGACGGCCGAACTCATGACCGATTTTTACAAGCGGCTATTGTCGCCGGACACGCGTTCACCGGCCGCCGCGATGAGGGATGCTCAATTAGCGATGATCGCCGGGAAAAAATACAGCGCGCCGTTTTACTGGGCCCCGTTTGTGCTCGTCGGCGAGTGGAAGTAGTTAACGAACCGCCTGAACTCCCATCTTTAAGACACGGCATTCCAAAAATGCCTGTTGTCAATTACAGTCGTTCTGAATAGAATTCGCGCTGTTGAACTCATACAAAGATGTTCAGTCGAATTGCTGAGAACCAAACTGCGCAAGAGACACGGCTCGAACGCCTGGCGGCGCACAAGTCCAATTATTGGATTGGCTTTATAAGCGACCCGGCGACGGCGGTTTTCTTTGTCGTGTGGGATGCGTGGGTCTTGCATGGGAAACTGGCTTTGCTCGCCGTTTGGTATCTGGCTGGGGTATTCAGTTGGACACTGTTCGAATACGTATTTCATCGCTGGGTCTATCATCGCGGCGAGACCCTGGCGCATGCCGGTCACCGCATGCATCATGAGCATCCGAAGATGCTCATCGGCATGCCCTGGTTCATGACTACCGGTTTTTTGTGGTTGGTCTGGTACCTGTTCTCCTACAAACTGGAGGTCCACTACCTGGTTACTTGCATGACTGGATTGGTCACCGGGTTCATCGTTTACAGCGCCATGCATCACATTCATCATCATTTTAATTTTCGCAGTTCGTGGAACAGAAAACTCTACGCTCACCATCAAATCCATCACAAATTCCCCAATTTTAACTTTGGCGTTACGAATCGTTTTTGGGATCACGTATTCGGCACGGTGTACCGCAAGCAATCGACCCGCGTACCGGCGAAGGAGCGCGCGTCCCAAACCTACCTCAGCTATATCTGGCGCCTGGCGAACGCCGCGCAATCGCGCTGGCGATAGCGATCGACATTGCGGAAGAGAAAAAAGACCGTCGCGGTAAAACAGCCTCGACTTTTCTTGTTAGGGTCTGGCGATGACCAGCGGCGATGATTCCGGTTCGCGCCGATAGAATACGCGTGGGCGCTGCAGGTTGCGATCGGAGCCAGTGTCGCTCTCGACGAACTTTATCAACAGGCCTAACTCGCGACCCAGTTTTCGCTGTTCTTCGATTTTCTCTAACTGCATCTCAGGCACGCGAGCCGTGGCAAAGTCGAGCCATTCGCGCAACAATACCTGACCATCTTTCGGATGATCATCGGCCGACGCAGTCTTCAGGCCTTCCTCGACCAGAGCATACGTTAAAAAGCCGTGGCCAAGTTTCGCCGCTTCGAGGGCCGCCTGATAGCTTTGCGCGGCAGTGAGAATGTACATTCCTTTTTCATAAGCGAGTTGCGCCAGTCCTTTCGAGTTCATCGGCCCGCGCCGTTTCTCTTCAGCTTCCAACGCCTGTCCGGAGTTGCAGGCATCGATGACCAGTAGCAATTGGCCCGCATCGATTGTTTCAACGGCCCGCTCCAACTCTTCATCCGAGATGCTATGCGTCAGGATGTTTTGCAGCCCTGCGGCGTCGAGTTGCGTGCGTGCGCCGCTGTAACCGAGGTCGTGTGGAATTAGATAAAAGCGATTGCCTTGCGCGGTACCGTGTCCGGCGAAGTAAACGATCACAGCATCTTCCGGTTGCGTCTTGCCAGACAGATCGGCGAGCGACTTTGAGATCGCGCCTTTCGTGGCAGCTTTATCATTCAATGAAATTATCTCGACGCGCTCGTATTGATCGAGCTTCGTCTGTTGCCGCTTCATCTCTTCCGCAAAAGCCTGCGCGTCGGCCACCGCGAAATTCAAATTGTATTCAGAGTTGGCATATTGGTTGACGCCGACGGCGAGAATGTAGGCGATGCCTTTGCGTCTCAGGCTCTCGGCGCCTTTGACGATCACAGTCGCATCACTACTCTTGATGTTGTCGCGATTGAAAGCGTAAGCCGTCAGCCGATTCTCGCCCGCCACGATGGGCACGGTGGCCTCAAGCCTAACCTTGCTCTCTCCTTTCAACACATCGCCGCGCCAAACTTTCACCAGCGAGCCGTTCCGAAACAATCGCACGTCGCGGGCGCCGCTGCCCGAGCCGGCGGTTCCACCGGTGGAATTCTCAGTTACTTCGATTCCGATTTTGACGGAACGTGCGGAGAGAATGCCGCTCGGTGAGTTTGAGTCGGTGAGAGTTAATTTGACTCGAGCTTGACGGCGATCAAGTCGCTGAATGTCGCGCGCAGCCTTCGGGTTTTTGTCTGCCAGAACGTCAGCGAGCAGGCCTGGGTAGTAATACTCGTTGAAGAATGCCTCGACCGGAACAGTGTCGAACAGTTTGTCGCTGAAGCGCCAACGAACGAGGCTCCATCCTTCCGGCGAGCCATCAAACAAGCCATCGGGCGTGGTGACTAGCCAGTCTTTGCCCTGATTTACGGCGCTGGCAGTTGCCAGTAGTGTGCCGCTGCCGTTTTCCCAGAGCTTGATTGTCGCATCATCACCTCCCGAAGCCACGAACTTGCCATCCGGGCTGAAACTCACCGACCAAATCGGACCCGAATGCCCACGCATGGTGTGGCGGAGTTTGCCCGTCGCCACGTCCCACAACAAGACGGACAACTGCGCTGATCCTTCGCTGGAAGTGCCGGCGGCGAGCATGCTTCCATCGAAACTCAAATCCAGACTCGTCACTGACAGTGACTTCCCCTCAAAGGTGCTCACCAACGAACCGGTTGCGGTATCCCAGCGCCGTACCTCAGAGCCGCCCGTGAGCAGATGGCGTCCGTCGGGAGTAAAAGCCAGGGCATAGCTAGTGCCCGAATCGATGGTGCGCTTCAGAATCCAATTCTCTGTGTCCCAAAGCTTGGTGACTTGATCCTTCGAGGCTGAAGATGCCAACAGCTTTCCGTCCGGACTTAGAGCGATCGCCAGGATCGGACCGGAATGAGCCTGATCAATTCTACCCAAAAGGTAACCGTTCGACGCGTTCCACATCTTTATGGTCTTGTCCTCGCCAGCCGAGGCAAACCGGCTACTATCGTTTGAAAAGGCGAGAGCTTTCACCAGACCTGAATGCGCAGTTAGCGTGCGGCGCAAAGTGCCACTCTCGGCGTCCCACAGGTGAATACGACGATCCAATGTCCCAGTCACCAGTAACTTGCCATCCGGGCTGAAGACCATCGGGCGCAGCGTTCCCGCGAGGCCTGCCATCACCTGCTGTAAAGATCCACTTGATGATCGCTGCCCCTCCCACTCGGTTTGCGCAGACGTGATCTCCCAGCCGAGCATATCCAATTTGCGAAACATTTCTTCGAGTTGACCAACTGCCTGTTGAGTTGATTGTTCATCCGCGAGTGAAGAAGTTTGCGCTGCCGGTGTAAGTGCGCGCGCAAGTTGCCCTCCTGTGGTTTCCCAAAGCTCAACGTGGCCCAGCAGTCCCAATCCACCCGCCGCCAGCGTTTTACCTCGCGGACTGAACGCAACGCTCTCAATCCGGTAGTTGTGACCTTCCAGAATGCGAACCACTGAACCGTCACCCGGCCGCCATAATCGGATGGTGTGATCCTCACCGGCGGAAGCCAACAGTTCTCCGCCCGGACTGAACCGAACGGCGTAAACCCAACCGAAGCGGCCGCCATGGCCAAGCAATGTGCGCAGCAAAACACCGCTGCCGGCATCCCAGAGGCGAATGCCCTTGTCCTCGCCAGCCGAAGCCAGCATTTGTCCATCGGAACTAAACGTCACCGAGAGAACGCCCGCAGCGTGGCCCTGGAGACGATGGAGTAGCTTGCCACTGTCTGTCTCCCAGATGTTCACCGCACCTGGGGTCGCCTTGAAGCCTGGACCGCCAGCGCTACTCGCCGCGGCCAGACGTTTTCCGTCCGGGCTAAATGCGACTGAGCGCGCC
Source organism: Pyrinomonadaceae bacterium (assembly GCA_036559945.1). Lineage (GTDB taxonomy): Bacteria > Acidobacteriota > Blastocatellia > Pyrinomonadales > Pyrinomonadaceae > UBA11740. The sequence continues at coordinate 34,698 of DATBSG010000118.1, read as the reverse complement.
ACCTCGTTGCTAAGTGGGAACTCTCGGACCAACTTTCCGTTGGTCACGTCCCAGAGTTTTATGGATTGGCTGCCTGAGACAAGCCGGCTTCCATCGGGACTGAAGGCAAGCGAATGTATCCAACCGGATTGCGGATCGATCTTGCGAATCACTGTTCCGCTGTTGGTTTCAAACAGAATAATTTTTTCGTCCGCGGCGGCGGCGACCATGCGTCCGTCCGGACTGAACACAACAGCGCGGAAAAGGGCCGTGGAATCCGAAAAAGTTCGTACCACGCTTCCGGTTTCCACATCCCACACTCGGACGGTCTTGTCGCCGCCGGCCGAGGCCAGCAGCCTTCCATCCGAGCTGAAAGACACAGACTCAACGCGCTCAGTGTGTCCCGTCAGCGGGCGTAGCAAAGCCCCGGTTGCTACTTCCCAGAGCTTTACGGTTTGATCCGAACTTCCGGAAGCGAGCACCCTGCCGTCGGGACTGAAAGCGATGGCGCGCACTCGATCAGTATGGGCGTTCTGCAGAAGTAACTGAGGCCGCGCATAGGATTGCTGTGCCCGGAGAGAGTGCGGGAAAAATGCGATCAGAGCGGCAGACAGAAAAACGGCCGCCCTCACGCGCTGGCTTGTGATCGGCTCACGCAATGGACGCGGTTTTTTCCGCCAATCCACGTGTGTGTTCCTCGAAAGTTTGAGCGGGGCTATCCCGCTACTTTAGCAGTGGGTCGGCATCTGAAAGCGTACCCATGCCAATGAACATTTTCAGCAGCGCCTTGGCCAGTTCAGGATTCTGAATCTCTTCCATGTCAGTTCCGGCCACGGTGGTCATCACGCCCTGACCCGAGAAGCGAATCACGACTTCGTTTCCCGGCTCGAAGTCTTTCCGAAGATAGTTAAGGAACTTGCCGGCATCCTTGACTCCACGGCCGATTTGCTCGGCGACATCTTCGCGGATATCCCGCCCGGAGCGTTTGTAATCGAACGTGAGCACGACCATCTTGGGAAAGTCAGTGTCGATGATCAGTTGTTGAAACTTCTCGTCTTTCGCGAGCGACCTTGCGCTCTGACCACGAAAAGGTTCAAAAGCTTTGCGCGCGCCTTCCTCATCGAGATAGAGGTGAGCTTCGTAAAGCTCTGTAGTGCTGAACTCGAACCCGCCGGTCGACGTGCGCCCCGCGCTCAGTAGCTTGTCACGAGAGCGGTGCCCAACCCGCACGAGATTCTCCGGGCCTCCGCTTTTGAAAGCCCGGCGCTCGGGGCCCTGGGCGAAGCTGCGCTCCGGCCACAAGACGATTACGCTCAGGCAAAGCAAACAAACGAACAGACATAAGCTCTTGATGATTCGCATCGGAATTACCTCCTTATGGAAATGAACTCTAAGTGTAACAACCACTCTCTGGTCACGGGGTTGGAGAAGAAGTCTTCTTGTTCTGCTTCCACCACTTCTCCCATTGCTTCCTGTCTTCACCGAAGCGCTGATCTGTAAGTTGCGCCAGCGCTGCGGCGACGGCGGCCCGGACGCGCGCTTCCTTGTCCTTGAGTGCGGCGATGAGTGGCTCGACGCAACTCGCGTCGCACACCAGGCGGAGAGATTCCGCTGCGACCTGCCGGATCGAGGCGTCTTTCTCCTGCATTATCGGTAGCAGGCGGGGGCTGGCGCGCCGGTCGCCCGTCTCGCCCAGTGCCTTGATCACGCTGCTGCGCACGCTGGGGTTCGCGTCTGTCAAAGCCGCCAGCAGCGGCTCGACGGCCCGCGCATCGCGGCTCTGGCCCAGCGCCGTAGCGGCCGCCGAGCGGATAGTGGTCACTGGGTCTTTCAATGCTTCCAATAGAGCCCCGACGCTCCGCTGGTCCTTTGATTGGCCCAGGGCGAGCACGGCCGCTTCTCGCACGCCGGGGTCTTGATCCTTTGCGGCCGCGGTCAAAGGCTCGACGGCGCGCGGATCGCGGAGTCTTCCCAGTGCCCGGATCGCGCGCCGACGCGTGGTCGCCGACTTGTCCTGGAGCGAACTGATGAGAGCGTCAACCGCCGAGGCGCCGCCGAGTTGCCCCAGCGCCTCGGATGCAATCTCCGAAACCTTCTCGCTTGTGTTCTTGAGCGTTGCCTCAATCAGCGGTTCGATCGCTCGCTGGTCGCCCAACATTCCCAACGCCGTGGCGGCACTGGCTTGCAGCGTTTCATCCGGTTGACGCAGTGCCTCAAGCAGCGGCTGGAGAGCCCGCCCGTCGCCGAGTCGGCCCAACCCTTCTGCCGCTCCGGCGCGCACTAGGGGGACTCTATCTTTCAGCGCTTCAAGCAGCCGCTCCAGCGTCCCCTCGCCGCTCACGGTTCCGAGCGTCCGCGCCGCCGCTGCCCGAAAGGCCGCGTGCCGCTCGATGTTGTTGAGCGACGCCAGCAGCGGCTCGCTCCCGTGGGCCTGGCCCATCACTTCCGTCACCGCAAAGGCGTAAGAGCCGTAGGCCAGCATTGCTTCCAGTGCTCCCTTGGAGACATGCATAGTTATCTCCATCTGGTCGTACTGCCTGTCCAGGTACTCTTTGCTCTGCCGGTCGGGTGATTGTGCCTGGCCGGCAAAGCTTACCGCGTAGTCGGGAACGTTCGGCGCGCTTACCGTCAGCGTACCCTGCCATCGCGCTCCCAGACCTCCAACCTGCATCGACGCTTGGCCGCCGCCAAATTGAAGAGTCAACGAGTTCAAGGTTTCTTCGAAACTGCCGCGCACACGGAACGTAAGGTCAGCGGCCGCGCCGCTCCCGCCGCTGACCAAGCGCACACCGCTCGGCTCCAGCGTTGCCCGTGCGATTTCTTCGAAGGGCTGTGTGAAGGCCGTTGGCGAGATAGCGCCACGCGCGAGGATCTTTATGTCAGTCGCCTCTTTGTAAGAAATCTCGGAGATCACCCGTACCGTGCGAGCGGCACGAAACGCCGCGCGCTGCTCAGCGCTCATCGCAAGATTCACTGCGTCCCCACTTTTGGCGGCGCGGCGCTCCGGGCTTTGCGCGAGGCCCTCTGGCCACAAAGGGCTTGCGCTCAAGCAGAGTACAAAGACGAACATCCATACCCTCTTGATGATTCGCATGGTGATTACCTCCGACATGAAAAACTCAAAGTCATCGTTTGCGCTGATGCTCGCGGCGCCGCGGACACGCGATTCTCAGTTGCGGTGGACGGCCCGAATCCTTTTGGCTCGTGCGGCTGCCTCTTGCGCTTCTTCTTTCCATCCCTTCAACTCGTACAGTGCCGCGAGATTTTCCAGCACCGCCGCGATGTAAGGATGATCTGGATTGTCGCGCCCGACGCCTCGTTCCAGGATTTTCAGGCTCCTCTCGTAAAGCATCATGGCGTCGTCATAATCGCCCAGTTTCTTTTTCACGTAAGCAAGGTTGTTCATGGTGAGGGCGACCCTTGGGTCCCAGTAGGCGTTGCCTTGATCCTTTTCCAGGATTTCCAACGCGCGCTCGTAGTCGGCGGCTGCCTCCTTATACTGATCCTGATCGTTGTAGAGCTGTCCGCGATTGTTATAAAGCGTTGCCACCATCTCGTCGTTGGGCGGGAGCACTTTCGCGGCAATCGCGAGCGCCCTCTCGTAAGTATCCTGGGCCTCGGCAAATTTTTCCTGCGCGGCATAATTCATCGCCAGCGTGTTCAAAGCCTTAACCATCTCCTTGCTTTCTTCTCCTGGTGTTCGCTTGTAAATAGCGATAGCCCGCTCGATAAGCGGCAATGCCTTCTTGTAATCTTTCAACGCGTTGTAGGTCACCCCGAGAGCATCCAGTACTTCTGCGACCTTGACATGCTCAACGCCGTAGGACTTCTCAGCCGCGCGCAAGGCGCGTTCGCCGACGCGAGCCGCTTCCTGGAAACGCCCCTCACGATAGAGTTGATTGAACTGTCTGGTTAGCTCGTCGAGGTCATCGGCGCCTTGCGCCGGCAGTACCTGGAAGCCGGAGCGAAGTTCAGCCGCGATGAAACTTGCCTCTGTTCTGGGTGTGATCTCAGGAAGAAACCCACAAGTAGCAAACCAGACTAGCGCCGCGCACCGAACGAGTCTCGAGCGTCTCATTGTCGTCGTACCTTTTCGGAAGGCATAAATGGATTTCAATTGGGTGCCGTCACCGTCACTGGCGCCGCGTCGAGCAGCACCAGGTAAAATAGAGACAAGCGGGTTTCATAACTCCTCCTGGCACCCGGGCGAAGCAAGTTCTGTTTTAGAGACGCAAAGTCGTGCTCGATTTGCCGATAGGCTAGGACGACCAGCGTCGCTTGTCAACGATTTGGGGGAGGGCGAGGTTATGACATTCCTCCGGCGTCGTTTAAGATGCAGTGATGTCAGGGAGTGGGTTTGTTGAGCTTCAGAATGCCGAGTCGTTGGAGCGATTTCTTGAACTAACGCGCGAGACGCCGGCGATTCTGTTCAAGCATAGCAACACTTGCGGGATTAGCTCGCAGGCGTACCGGGAAATGTTGCGCGTCAAACAACCGGTCGGCATAGTCATTGTTCAGGACGCCCGCGAGGTCTCAGATGAGATCGAGCGCCGATTCGGCATACAACATCAGACGCCGCAAGCCCTGATTGTTCTGGGTGACAAATTGCTATGGGACGCTTCGCACAGTCGCGTGCGAGCGCACATCGTGGAAGATGCGTTTGGGGCGGTAAGCGGGAGAGGTAAGCGGTAAGCGAAGAGCGAAATGAGTTATGCAGCGCAAAGGCGGCAGGCCATCGAGCCGACGGAGATTTCGCAGGAAAGCAACAAACGACTTCGCATCACCTGGGCAGACGGCCGCTCCTGTGAATATGAAGCTGCATCGTTGCGACGCGCCTGCCCATGTGCGCAGTGCGTAGACGAGTGGACCGGCGAGCGCACGCTGAAGCCGCAGGCAATCGCTGACGATATCGAGATCGGCGATTTGAGTATTGTTGGCCGTTACGCGTTGAACTTTCGCTGGAGTGACGGCCACGAGACAGGTATCTACAGCTTTCAGTATTTGCGAGATCTTTGCGAGCGGAACGCCGATTCAAACTAATCGTGAGGTGAGTCTGGACGAGATTCTGTTTGTCAGCCACGAAATTCCCGACGATGAGATTCGCCGGTTGCTGAAGGCTCGTGGGTTCTCACTGACCGCTAAAGCCGATTTCGATTTGGATCTTCAGCGGTTGGCGTCGAAACTCGCGGCGATCGTCGTCGACCTGCGAGCTGGCGATGAAGCCATCAACTTCATCACGCGCATTCGTGAGAACGAGACAACCAAGCTGCTGCCGGTGCTCGTGGTGGGCGAATGGGGAAGTGGTTTGGCGGCGATGGCACTTTCACGCGGGGCGGACGCTTACGAACCGACGCCACTGACTGCACTGCGCCTTGAGTCATCCATCCAACGCTTGCTGGCGAAACAAGCAGTGGCGGCGGGAGTCAATAGCTGATGCGCGAGAGCGATTTTTTCAACGAGAGACAGGAAACGAAACGAGCCTCGTTCGTGTGCCCGTTTTGCCGCGAGCGCGGCGACTACGACGTGCGGTGGCTGACGCGCCGCAAGAAATCGGCGCCGCCACGTGGCGCGAGCGAACAGGATCGGGCGCAATTCGCGAAATCACGCGACTACATGGTGAGGGTCGATGACATGCTCGCCTGCCGCAATCCACGATGCCGCAAGCGCTTCGAAATTCCCACGTCACAGTCTGTGGTTTTTATCTAGCGGTGCATCAACTCACGGCCCGCGTCGAGAATTCAGCCAACTGTCGGAGTAATGCTCCACTCAAGATTCGCCCGTCGTGGCCTTTAGCGCATGACCTTGGGTCGATTAAACGTCTTGTCTTGGCGCGATGATTGCTCTCCATCGAATGTTTTGTAGCCAAAGAGGTGAAACAGATGCAAGCAGAAGCAACCACCATTGTGAACGAAGTCGAGTTGTCGGATTGGCCGACGCGAGTTTATGGCGCGCAGAAATTCGCCGGGGCGGGGAAGTCGAATTCAGGTTTACTGGTGCCGCTTGAGCGCAGATTGGCTGGATTCGTCTTGCCGCGCATTCCAAGTTGGATCCAGACGTATCACTTGACACTAACGGCCCCCGTCTGGGCGATAGGCGTCGTGGCGTTCAGCTTTCTTGCCAAATCGAATTTGCGCTGGCTCTGGCTAGTTAATTTGATGCATGTGCTTCATTACTTCACAGACCATTACGATGGGAAGCTCGGCAAGTATCGCGACACCGGTTTGTACAAGTGGGGCTTCTACGTGGACCACTTGTTTGATTACGTGTTCCTTTGTTCGGTCCTGATTGGATATACATTCTTGATACCCGAGCGCGCCTTTTTCAACATGCTGCTCGTGTTGTGTGTATTCAGCGGGCTTATGTTTCACATTTACCTAATGCTCGCGATGACGTCACAGTTTAAGATCAGTTTCTCGCGCTTTGGCCCGACAGAGATGGTCGTCGGCTTGATCGTTGCCAATGCTCTGATTATCAAATTCGGGCTAAGGCCGCTGAAAGGCTCGCTGCCTTACGTCGCGGTCGGTGGCGCGTTGGTGCTGGGAATCCTCGCATTTCGCGCACAGAAAAGGCTTTGGCGCCTCGACATGGAGGCCAAGCAACGGGAGCAGCGAGCCAGCTAGGGTAGCCTTTCGTTGACCAAACGTGTTATTCTCCTGACTGAGAGAAACCTAACGTTCTGCAACCAACTGCCTCCGCCGAACGTCTAAATAGTGCTTTCCGGAAAAGAAGGCAAATTCCAATCGGAACTTTCGTCAATAGTTTTCGTTAATCCTAATTCAAAGAAAGCAACGACCTGCGTGGGCAGGCTACGTTGAAAGCAAGTTAAGAAATGTCAGAGAAGAAAGTTGTAAAAGTTATCAAGCGTGAAGAGCGTGTGCAGAAGAAAGCCAGCGCTCGCGCAGCACGGAACAGAAAGCGCAAGACGCCGACCGACATGGTGTCGACGGTTAGCAGCTGGGTAAATGATTTCCAGCAAAGACAACGAAGCGAAACATCAAAAGCTATCGAGAGCCTCATCCGTGCCCGCCAGCAGCCGAACGAAGCGTAACCGCGCTTCTCTTCAGTAACAGTCGTCCGCGACAAAAACTGTATTGACACTTCCGATGCCGAAGCTTAGCATCGCGGGGAGTTCTCTATTCAGCGATGAAATCTTCACGGTCGAAGAGGCGTCGACGGAAGAAATCAATCATTGATTCAATTCGTCGGCCAATTGCGCCTCCGGGACACCCGATCGAGCACGCAAAGCCCGAAGAAAAGGCGCGGCCTGCCGGACGCAAAGCGAAACACAAACGCCCTCCGGAGCCGGACGAGTGATGGAATCGTCTGTCGAGGATCATTGATGAGCGCAGTCAGCGACACCTTTATCGAAGAAGCGCGTTCACTTCTGACGAAAGATTATCTTCCGAAGATCGAGCGCTGCGTCGCGCTACTCAACGACGAACAGATTTGGTGGCGCGCTAATCCCGCATCGAACAGCATCGGAAACCTGCTGCTGCACCTGAGCGGTAACGTGCGACAGTGGATCGTGGTCGGTCTCGGCGGCGCCGTAGACACACGGAATCGCGACGCGGAATTTGCACAGCGTGACGTTATTCCGCGCGATGAAATTCTGCGACGGCTGCGGGAAACGCTGCGCGAAGCGGACCGGACGCTCGCCGACTTCGACAATCAAAAGTTGCTGGATCGATTCGCGATTCAGGAAATGGAAGTTTCTGCTCTGGCAGCCATCCTGCACGTCGTCGAACACTTCTCGATGCACGTTGGCCAAGTAGTCTACATTACGAAGGTACTGACCGCATCCGATCTGCATTTCTATGACTTTCAAGGGTATACAGCGCTGCGGAGTTTTTCGCCCTCTCAGTCCTAGGCGCTTGGACTTAAGTTTTTGACCGACCATGGTGTCAAAACTCCGCCCTGCTCGTGTGAAACCCAGCAGCCGCAAAAGGAGCTAGGCATTCTTCCGCGGGAAGTAGAATCAGAATTACAACACTATCATTTCCGGGTAACGGGATATTTTCTTCTCCGGACGCCGTTTTGCGAAGGCTATTGACTCAAAGGTAAGAGTTCTAATATTCTTTGCGCGCTTCGTAGGAAGTTAACGGCTGGCCCACAGAGCCTGCGACAGCCGCATCCTCGTCGCTCCAGCCATTAATCACCACCATAAACCTAGATTAACCATAACTATTCTAGGATCGACGGAAACTACGAATAGCAAGTATCGCCGAGCACGGATTACCGACTGCTTGGTAAAGAAGGTGTTAAGAGAGCGCGGTCGAACCCTGTAAGTTGGCTACTAGATAAAAGTCCGGAACACTGATTGTATGGCCTGGAACGACAACCTGACAAATTTGAATGATGTGCTTGCCGGACTCTATCCCTTGATGTCCGAGTCTTATCGCATCGTTGACGAGGCCGGCATTCCCAGAACGTTTGTGGAGTTTCAACGAAGAGCAATTGATAATTGGCACGCCATTCTTGATGAAGCCAACAAGAGAGAGAGAGTGCCCGACGTCATTCGAGCTGCGCGTAAGGACTATCCCGAGGATCCTTTTCTCAAGCGCGCTGAGGACGGCAAACTGGTTTCTGTCAGAGGACCGATCCTGGGAAAAGAGCTGACTTGGAACAGCGAGTTACCGGCGAACACGCTGGAGAAACTGATGGGGCAAACGAGCACGTTCTTGCCTATCAGCTTTCTGGAAGTGGGCGTGAGACGTGCACGTTCAGTAGCGCGAGTCAAACTGGCCGACGGATCCACGGGGTCCGGATTTTTGGCTCAAAAGAACCTCTTTGTCACGAACAATCACGTGTTTTCCAAAGAGGAAGATGCCAGAAACGCAGTCATACAGTTCAATTACCAACAGTCGGACGCGGGACTTGATTTGCCGGCCGTTGAATTCTATCTGGACCCGGATGATGTGTTTGCAACGTCAATCGAGAAGGAAGATGATTGGACTATCGTTCGCGTGAAGGGTGATGCAAATTCTGACTGGGGCTCGATCGATATCAAGCCGGTCGATGTCAAAGCCACACAATGGGTTAATATCATCCAACACCCCGGTGGCGGCCCCAAGCAGATCGCTCTCTATCACAATCTCGTCACTTTCGTAGATGATCACAGGGTTCAGTATTTAACTGACACGCTTCCTGGATCCTCAGGTTCTCCGGTTTTCGATAGTCAGTGGCGGCTAATAGCTCTTCACCACAGTGGTGGATGGATTCTAGAGCCCGAAACGAAAAAACAGGTTTTCAGAAATGAAGGAATCAATGCCAATCGTATTGAAACGGCCCTAAAGGAAAAAAGACTCGTGTAGATGTGGGGAAGGTTGACGTGTATGTGCATGCTATCGATCCTCGACCTTGGCTTTACTTTTTGCCGAATCATCTGCGTTGTTTTGCCAGCCGGATTCTTCGTACCTCGGCAAAACTCGGCTTGGTCAATTGGTGTGATCCCTAACAAATCCGTCATCCTTTGCACAGTCGCGACCACTATTGATTCGCAGCAGCTTCCGTGGCTCATCGTAGCGACTTTTCTGTTTGCTCTTCTGGCGCTTGCCATGCTCTTTTTGTACAACTACAAGATCCAGTCAAGATCGTATGCTGTCCTGGAGAGACTTGGCCGCCTCGGACAGACCGTGAAGGTGACATCATCGGCCCCGTTTGTGCATCCGGACAGTGATAAAGAATCCTTCAGATCGGCCGGGGCCGTTTTAAAGATTGAAGGACCGGGCGTAGTAACTGTGGGAGTCGAATCTGCTGAGTTCACTGCGACTGTGGTAAAGGAACCAGCTCCGCCCGAGACAAAATGGACAGTCATTCCGAGCAGCTCGGCCACGGTGAGGCCGAAGAATGGATCCACCGTCAAGGTCATCGCGACCGTCGCCGGCGCGTTCACAATCGCTGCCGAAGTTTCTCAACCGTCTGAGGTTGATCTTTCTCCAGAGGTCAGGGCGACACTAAGGCCGGAAGTCGCCGCCGGGCTGAAACCCGCGGCTTCAGTTCGCGGCGAGGTGCAAGTGGCGGCTATATCCCAGGACGTCAGACCAATCGAGCTTCCTTTCATTGGGCGCGGTTATGGTTCGATCGCCATGGCCATCATCCTCGTCGCGGCCGTGATCATACTCGGGATGGCGGGTGTTTTGAGCGGCGAAGGCGTCGCTACTTTGCTGGGCGGGTTGCTTGGTTATATCTTCGGCGTGGCCGTGCCGCCGGCTGCGTCGGCGGCTGGTAAGAAAAAGGGCGCGCACGTGCCATAGTGTAGAAGGAGTTCTCGACTTGATTCGCGAATCTAACTTGGTCGACCTGTTGGCGGGACTCTACGGTACGCAACTGGAATCCTACACGATCGTCGATATCGCCAAGGTGGATCGCAAGCGGATTCAATTCAGCGACCGGGCGGTCGACAACTGGAACAGCATCGTTTTGGAGGCCCAAAAACAGGGCAAGCTAGAGGCGCTGGTCGACGTTGCTTGCCAACAATACGCGAACAAGAAAGAGTCGTTATTAGCTCTCTTGCAAGTATGGATTGGCCCATCAGACAGCGCTGAAGCGCTTGCCATCCCGCCTCAACCAAAGAAATACGCGACCCAGGATCCCGACGTTCTGATCGCTCGCGAATTGCACTGGGACCGTAACTCCGTGGCAACTACTTTTCTGGGTATGATGAAGCGGCAGCAAAAGTATCCTTATCAGGTCATGGGTCTTCAGGACTCAAGGGATGCAGATCTGGATTCGTTGATCGATCGATTTGGGGAGATGTGCCAAAAGGTCGAAAGGCCAAAGCCGCTGCTTCATGCCAAGATTCTTCTCAGCCCAGCACTTGCTGCCCCTCAGTGGGTCGCGGTCGAAGTGCTCGATAACCTGCGTAAGGCAGCAACAAACAGCGAACAAGAGATTGTGAACAGCCAAGCTGCAAAATTCGAGCGGGCTTTGGATGATATCGATCAAAGTTTCCGCGGGGATTCTTCCCAAACCCTATCTGACCTGCAAATTGCCCGTAAATTGAACGGCTGCCTTGAGGATGTCGCACGGCATTTCACCGTAGTCCTCCTCCTGCAAGGCTTCCACAAGCTCCGCGATCCGAGCAGTAGATGGCTGCGAGACGTTTGGGTTACCTCACATGCCTGCAATGTAGCGGGGCTGGTAACAGTAATCGCGGGCGAAACGGGACTCCAAAATCTTAAAGGACTGGAACGCAAAGGAATCTATTTCCCTGGTCAGCTTCCCTCGATGACTTGGGAAGATTTCTTCTCCTGGGCGCGAGAAGGCTTCGGTTTCGATTGGTTCACTGAAGAAATAGCGCAAAACATGCACGAGCAGTGCGAAGGCAACCCGCGAGAATTCGCACGCTTTCTCCAATTGAGGAAAATGGAGAATGAGCTTCGCCGCTAGCCGAATGAGAACTTTCTATGCCCATTAGCGAACTAAAAACCGAATCTGATCGCTTAGTAGATTCGATCGTGACGACCGTCCTCCAGCAAGCTGCTGAGCGTGGTCCAGATTTCGAGTTAGCGGTCTTTTACTCTTCTGTGCCACATTGGTTTGATCGTGAGGTCGTGACGGGGATGCTTCCATCCAGCCGTGCTTCGACTGTTTCAACTGACGAAATCCTTCAGTACTTATGTTCCTTAGTCTTCTGTAAGCCGCACCCTACGCGCGCAACCTGGATATTCGAGGAGGACTTTCGAAACAATCTTCTCCAGCGTGAGGGCGTAACAGCGCATTGGAGAGAATTACAGTCACGCGCGGCCAATATCTTCGAGCGCCGCTGGGCAGCCAAGTCTCTGGAGGGTGAAAAGAGATTTAAAGATCCTGATTCAAAGAGTTTTGCAGTTGAATATATCTATCACCTCCAGCAGTTGGATCCAATGAAAGCAGCAAGTGTGGTGCGCCATATTTGCGCGGAAACACTCGCCATCTGGACCTCCACTGGAGGGCGGCCCGAGGTAACTTTCTGCCTCGAGTTTCTGGGCAGCCTCGACTGGCCGGCAGCTTCTGTACAAACTGAGGAATTCAGCTCTTTACGGGCTGGTATGAAAGAATTGGCGACCTACGATGACGAAAAAGCTTTAGGGATGCTCTATGAGCTGGCCGGGACACGGGAGCTGACACCGAAGCAGGAGGGTGCACTTCGCTACTGGATTGGCTCAACTCATCTCCGCAACGAGGAGCGGCTGGCACCTGCACTTCAGCAACTCGAGAAAGCTCTTCAGCTCGAATCCAACAACGCCGCGGTGCACGCGGAACTGGCCGCAGTGTACTACTGGCCGGGACTCCTCTGGGGACGATTGGATCTCGCGGAGCAACACGCGCGTGAAGCTGAAGGGCCGGATGAAGTTAGCGGCTATCTGGCGTTAGCAAGGATTGCTCAATTGCGGGAGGCTTATGATGAGGCAATAGCCTGGTGCCAGAAAGCGATCAAGGCCAAGCCTACTCTCTTCAATGGATACCTTTCGCTAAGCGAGGTTTACGTGGCGCGAGGTGACTTAGACAACGCACTGGAGATGATCGAAAAAGCGGTCGAGCAAAGTCCTGATATCCAGTACTACGCATTGGTGCGCCGGGGCAACGCGTATCGGGACGCGCGCCGTTACCCGGAGGCACTCGCTGAATATCGTAAGGCGATTGCCGAAGCCCCGGATCGCGTTGACTCCTACTTGGCCATGGGTGACCTGCACGCGAGCCTTTGGCAAACTTCCGAGGCCGAGCAATTATTTCGGCAGGGACTGGAGTTAAACCCATCCGGAGCGAGACCCTACACATCCTTGGCCAGGCTCTACCTGCAGGAAGACAAGCTGGATCAGGTGATTGCCATCTGCCAGCAAGCAAAGGCCGCCGGACTCGAGTCAAAAGAACTACTCGTGCTGTTGTTGAACGCGTTCCGTTCGCCGGATTACCTAGAGGATTTTCAGCGAGTTGAAGAGCAGATAGTGAAATTGGACCCGGCAGAAGAATACGCCGAGCATTGCGCAGTCGGTGACCTTTGGTTAGTGAAGGCGGAGCAACAACCCAAGGGAGGTTGGATCAAGAAAGCTCAGCGCGAGTATGAGAGAGCCCAGGCTATCGATCCCCACCGGGCTTGGGCTTATCTGTCGATGGCCAGGCTAGCCGTCATTCGAAACGACCTCGAAACTGTTCAACGCCAGAAAGCGCTAATCCAGGAGCGCGCACCCTGGGCGAGAAACGAGATGCTCGTCAGTTTAGGCAAAGCGTATTTGAATAACTTTCAGTACTCAGAGGCGGAAACAACTCTTCTCGAAGCAGCGGAACTGTTTCCAGATCGAACCGGAGTATGGCAAGCGTTAATTGATTTGTATTACCAGAAGGGCGACTCAGCGGGTGTGGTGCGAGCATGGTCCACCTTGGTTCAACTGAATTCCACTCGGACTTATGAGAGCTACATAAGTATCGGCCAGTCGTATCAGGCTATTGGCCACTTTGCAAAAGCCCGAGACCAATACATTAAAGCCAGGGAGCTGGAGCCGGATACTTCTGATGCTTATCTAGCTTTAGGCGATCTCGACTACATCCAGAACAGGTTTGACGATGCGATGATTAACTATCGCCTCGTAGAGACTAAGGCTTCCGGCCGGGCGCCAATTATCCAGTTGCGCATGGCTGTCATATTTAGGACTCAGTCACGTTTCGACGAGGCTGAAAAAGCAGTGCGCACAGCCATTCTTTTGGATAATGGAATGCCCGATGGTTACATAGATCTGGCGCGTCTGGGCGTCATGCAGGGGAAGGAAGATCTAATTGAAGAGGGTCGACAGCGTCTGATTCTGATAGCGCCTGGAAGACTATATGATTTGGATAAGGCAATCGGCGATGAGTATCGCGCGTCGGGAAATCAAGAGAAGGCTGAACAGGCATACCGTGAATGCAAGAAGAGAGAGCCGGGACGATCAGATGCTTATGTTGGCATTGGCCTATTGCGAATCAGTCAGGAGCGATATCGGGAAGCAAAGAGATGGCTGTTGCGCGCTTTGAGGAACGAGAAAACAAATATCCAAGCTTACCGGGGACTTTGTCAGATATATGAGATTGAGAAAAACCTGTCAGCTTTTATTGGAGGTCAGAATCGCATAGTCGAGCTAAATCCCATTGAAAAATCTGATGCGTGTGTTGCGGTCGGAATAATGCACGAAAAAATGGATCAGCTTGACGAGGCAGAGCAACAATTTCGAACGGCGATCGGATTATCACCGTGGCGCGCCGATGCGTATGCAAGTCTGGGATCATTATTTCGTCGCCGTGGAAAGTTAGAAGAAGCGATGAAAGCCTACGAGGAGGCTAAGCAAGTTGCCGGCATCAGCTATGTGGATTTGGGTTCATATTATGAAGGGCAAAAAAAGGAAAGTGACGCGCTCGAAGTATATGGTCTGGGACTGAAGTGCGAGCCGGCGGAAAAGAAACCGGATTTGTACATAGCCCTGGGATTGTTGTACGCGGATCTAAATAGACCTGAGCAGGCCGAAGAGGCATACCGCGAGGCGATCAACCTGGATCCGACGCGCGCGGAAACTTATCTCCGGCTGGCTCAATTGCTAACGGACAACACTAGGATAGACGAAGCGCTTGAGGCCTATCGGGAGATGGCCAAACAGCCTCAGTTGGCGTATTCAGCACATATTTCGGGTGGCAATCTGCTCACCGACGAGCAGAAGTATGAGGAAGCGGCCCAATTCTATCGGCAGGCGATCGAGATAGATCCGAAGAGGGGAGAAGCATATCTTCAACTGGCGGTTTTATACGATCAGCGAGGCAAACCGGAGCAGGTGGAGCAACTCGTGCTTCAGGCACTAGAGGCGGATCCGGAAAATCCCGAAGCTTATCAGTTGCTGGCGGAACTGAAAGAAAGACAGCAGCGGTCGGACGAGGCCATTAAACTATATCGCAAGATAGTGGGGTTGCAACCGACCGCTGTTGCGGCCTCGGATGCTTATGTGCGTATTGGCAATCTGTTGCTTGCGCAAAAACATTACGATGAAGCGGCGCAGGAATTCCAGCAGGCAATCCAGAGTGATCCGACCAATGTGGCGGCTTACTACAATCTGGGGACGGTCTTTGAACAACAAGACAACGTAGACCGTGCCGTTCAGTTGTATCGTAAAGTAGTGGAGTTTCAACCTATCGGTATTGCGGCGGCAGATGCTTATGTGCGTATTGGCAATCTGTTGCGCGCGCAGAAACATTACGATGAAGCAGGGCAAGAATTCCAGCGCGCAATAGAAAGCAATCCTGGTAACGCTGGTGCTTATTACGATCTAGGGACTGTCTACGAACAGCAGGGCGATGCGAAGCTGGCGTTGAAGAATTACATCAAGGCCACCGGGCTCGCCCCAAAATATAGAGATGCCTACCTTGGTCGTGGCCGCATTTATGCGAAGCAAAAGGACACGAAGAGCGTGGCGCGGATGGCCCGACAAATTCTCGAACTGGAGCTGGACCCAGAAGAGAAATACGATGCATATCTCATCATTGCTGACGTCTACCGAGCAGCAGATGACATCAACCACGCGGTGAGTACCTATCAAAAAGCGATTGAATCATATCCCGGCAATAGCGAAGCGTATGTTCATCTGGCTCAATTGCTAACGGACAACAATAGGATAGACGAAGCGCTTGAGGTCTGTCGGCAGATGGCCAGCGAGTCTGAGTTGGCGTCTACAGCGCTTGTCTCTATTGGCAATTTGCTGACAGCGCAAAAGAAGTATGACGAAGCGGAGCAATCCTATCGTCAGGCAATTGACGCGACGCCGAAAGAGTCAGGTCCGTACCTCGAACTCGCGCGCTTATATGAAGCACAAGGCAAGCTGGTGGAGATGGAGAAAGTCCTTGCTCAAGCCTCGATCGCGTTTCCGGATGATCCACAGACATACCGGCTGCAGGCCCAGCTGAGAGAGCGGCAACGACGACCGGACGAAGCTATCAGATTGTATCGTCGAGTAGTGGAGTTACGGCCCACTAACGGTCTTTCGTCGGAAGCACATGAAAGAATCGGGAACCTGATGTTCAATGAGAAGCGTTATGGTGAAGCCGAGGCCGAGTTCCAAATGGCGGCACAAATCGATCCCGTCAATGCCGGCATTCACTACAGCCTGGGGGCCCTTTACGAAAAACAAAATGACATGGAACGGGCCATGGCGAGTTATGCGAAGGCTACGGAGATTTCCCCGAAGTATGGTGAAGCTTATCGTGCGCTCGGTCACCTCTATGCAAAAAAAGGAGATACGAAAGGCTTGGCGCAGATGGCCGGACAGATTTTGGAATTGGATCTCGCGCCAACCGATCAGTACGAAGCGCACTTGATGATCGGCAATGCTTACCAGGAAGCGGAACTATACGAATGGGCCACGGACCATTTCAACAAAGCAATTTCCATCGCTCCTGAACGATTAGAAGCATATAGCGCGCTGGGGCTGATCTATGAGATTCAGCAAAACTGGACAAAGGCTAGAGATGCATACGAGAAAATCGGTGAACTAAGCCCTGAGTCGTGGTCGGATGTACATTTCAGGCTCGGTCAAATTTATGTGTTAGAAAAAAAGCCTGAAGAGGCTGAGAAGGAATTCGAGCTGGTTAAGGACCAGGTAGTCTTAGCCAACCATGAACGGCTCGAATTGCTTAGAACCGCGTATCTCATCATTGCGGCCATCTATCGCAAGCAGGGGAAACTAGAGGCAATGCGGAAAGCCTGTGCGGAAGTTTTGAGTCAACTGCAAAGTGGTCACTCGCCAGGTCATGATGCGAGCCGTCACCAAGGTCTTGCATGCTTAATGCTGGGTCAGTACCAAGCAGCTGTCGACACTCTCCGGCAGGCACTGGAATTGAACGAGGCGGACGCAAAAGCGCGGCTATATTTGGCTGTGGGTTTACTGCCGTTGAATGACATTTCTGGAGCACAGACTCAGCTTAAGAAAGCAATCGAGCAGATCCAGTATAAAGAGGATTATGACGTGGCTATTGAAGAGGCCGAAACTCTGGCCACACAGGTGCCTGAAGTTGCTGGAGCCAACGATGTGGTTCAGACACTACGGGAAGCCAGCAACAAGGCCTTCAGCAGGGTGGTCGCCCAAGAGTGATCGGCAAACAAAAATTCCGGCTCGGTGCGGTCAGATTAACGTGTAATCAATTTGTGTCCAGCATTAACAGCAGATGGCAATAGGGAACCGTATGGAATGGAAGAGAATGTAACGCCATCGAAAATCTTTATTGGCTGCGAGCTTTAGAAAAGCAAATACTTACGTTTTTGCCGAGATGATATTCATAACCCAAGGTCGGGGGATGGTGCCAAAGAGTAAAGAAGCAGTCAAAATGTGGTCAACTCTTTTTCTGCAAACCTGGTAAACAAAAGAAAGGGAAGCGGCTGTCATTCCGCTTCCCATCTCCATGCATACCGGCCAGATTAATTTACTGGCGAAGATGTTCGCGGAAGTCGATCTTGAATTCTACGAGTTCAGAAGCGCCGCACCGGTGCTCACGTGGAAAACTCATCAAAGACGTTAAGGTGAAATTGCGTGGTGCTGGGTGCTCTGTGTTAGGATGACCGCGCTCTTAATTCTTGTTTGAGCCGCAGTAACTGAATCACACCTGGAGGATGATTCGTTTATGACGTACGTGGTCGCCGAACCCTGCGTTAACTGTCGTTATACAGATTGTGCAATTGTCTGTCCGGTCGATGCATTCCACGTCGACGACGACATGCTGGTGATCAATCCAGAGACCTGCATCGATTGTGACGCGTGTGTGCCGGAATGCCCCGTCGAAGCTATTTTTGCCGAGGACAAGGTCCCTTCGGAATGGTCGCAATTTACGGCCGTAAATGCTGAACGCGCGACGAGCGGCCTGCCCATCTATCCGAGCAGCGCTGGGAAACTCGACCCATTGTGTCAGTAATTCGAAACCCAAATTAAACGGAAAGCGCGGCGACCGCGGCAACGGAAGCGGGAGCCGCGCATTCTTATTTAGGAACGACTGTTGCAGGTGATAGGTTAGAACCAATTAGAATTCGACCGCTGGTTTGCTGCAACAGTTGTTTTTACGAATTGACGGAATATGAAGAAGACAACGAAGCGGGTCTTGGGAGGATTGGCTTTGGCAGGCGGCGCAATAGGCGCGATTGGAGCTTTGATGATTCGAAATAATGGTGCGCGCCGGAAGCGCCGCGGCAATCGTAATGTGGCGGATATTTGGGCTCGTCCGGGAATGGAAGTGGTTTTCCGCGCTGAACTGATGCCGGGCCGCGACGCGTCGGAACGCACGTTTCGAGTGCAGCAGTTGCTCCCAAGCGGCCGCGTTGTGCTTGAAAATTTCGCCGGTGAGCACGTGGAAAAGGAATTCGAAGCCGCACGGTAGCTGATTTGACAAGTAAGGCAGGCACGCGGCCTGTCTTGCAGCTACCATTCGTACACTCGTCCCGCTTCCATTACGTTCAATCCATTAATTTTCAACCCCTCGAGTTCCTTAATAAGCGTTGTCCGGTAAGCAGTCTTCAAGTGCACCGCAAGGATGTCCATTCCATTGTGGCTTAGTTTAGTCAATTCCTGCGCCATCGTTTGCGGAGTCAGATGCTTCGAGGCTTTCGCGAGTTCTCGCATGGAATTCGGAAAAGAAGCCTCGATGAAAAGCGCGTCGAGTTGTGGTTCGGCATTGATGACTCTCCACAACTCCTCCGTGTCGGCGGTATCAGAGCTAAACGCGACCGTTGCTTTGCCATCAGTTAAGACAAGTCCGACTGTGGGCACAATGTGGTTGACTGTCACGGCAGTTGCTCTCAGGTGAGCGACTGAGAATTCTTCGCCGGCCTTAAACGGTACGTATCTCATCACCGGCCCGTGCTGATTTCGTAGCTCGGCAAACCGCGGATAGACACTGTCATTAAAAACATCGCGCTCGAGCAGATCGACAACTTCGCGCGTTGCGTGGATGCGAATTGGCTCGGTCAATTCGGCAAAAAGATCATCAACGAAAATCGGCAGACTCGCGATATGGTCCATGTGAGTGTGCGTGACGATGATGTCGCGAACTGTTTGGCGTTGGCCCTCAGTCAGCGCGAGGCCGATGCTGCCGGCGTCCACGGAGACGCGATCGTCAATCAGGAAGCAAGTGAGGCGCTGCGCCGGTGTCGCCCGTCCGGCGGCATCAAAAGAGCTGGGTAAAAGTTGAATCTTCAACGGGTATGTTTAGCTGGTCAGGCTTTGCGCGCAGTTCGCGTTAAGTATAAGGCAAGAATTGCGGCTGGCGCGAAGTTTTTCTGACAAACGGCTGCTATCCCAGGCGTTGCTGGCGTTGGGCGATCTGCTGGCGAAGCTGCTGCAAACTTGAAAGGTACATGGCCTCGCGTTCTTGAGCGACCTGTGGATTGCGGCTGATGCCGCGCGCGACGCGGCTGCGATGAAACGCTAACTCGCTGGCCACCTGATTGCAGCGCATGCGAGTCCGCCAACCAGAAAAGCCATGCGACCAGAATGCGTTCCAGGACATGCCCATGCGCCCGCGCACGGTGCACAGCTTTTCATATTCGTAATTGTCGAACAAACCCCTCTGGTAATCAGGATATAGAAACTCTCGCACGATCCGTCCTTCGCGTCGCAGGGAAAAGTAAATGACCATCAGGATCGCAATGAACGCAGGACCCATAACCATGAAATAGACAACAAAGAATCCCAGGCCACCGCCGAACGCCGCCGATCCATTCCAAGTTGCATGCATCAGAACCGCAAAGATGAAGCCAAGCAGTGGCATAGCGAACTTTATGAAAGTATTACGCGATTGTCGCGACCAGCCGAGGCCAATGCCCGTCATGCTGGTAAAGAGGGGATGCGAGAACGGGGCCGCCATGCCTCGCAGAATGAAAACCACGGTCAGCACTTCCGGCCCTTTTTGAATGGCCCGACCGTAGTAAAGGATGTTCTCAGTCATGGCAAAACCGAGCCCCGCCATGCCCGCGTAAACGATTCCATCAACGATTCCGTCAAACTCGTCTTTTTTCCAAAAAAACAGAATCACGAGGATCAAAGCCTTCGCAGATTCTTCTACAATGGGAGCAGAAATGACCGCACCGACGTTCGCGCCGACTTCATCGCTGTGTGTAGCGATGGTCGCGATGATTTCAATCCCTGTGTTAAATATCAACGCAATAAAAATGGCGACCAGAGCCCCCCAGAAAAACGTAGTTGCCAGCATCCAGAGTGGCTCGGATTCATAGCGGTCGATCCACAGTAGTAGCATCACGTAGATCGG
The DNA here is from genome assembly GCA_036559945.1 of Pyrinomonadaceae bacterium. Lineage (GTDB taxonomy): Bacteria > Acidobacteriota > Blastocatellia > Pyrinomonadales > Pyrinomonadaceae > UBA11740. The sequence goes on along the minus strand of DATBSG010000118.1, from coordinate 14,478 downwards.
CACTGGCAAGGTCGCGCAGACCATTCCGATCATCAGCTCGACCAAACCTGTTTCGGCCCCGATTAGTAGCAGAATTATTAGGCCAAGGAGCAGCGCAAACATTGCTACGATAATCACCGCGATGATTTTGATCGCGCTCAAGCGGCCTGGACGCGCTAACCCGACCGCTGGCGGCGGAGGAGTCGCATTCGGTGTGAAAGCTTTCATTGGTTCACCTGCGATCATCGCGCAAACCGCTGGCGCAGTATATCCAGAATTGCTGGAGCCAGCCACCTTCCGTTTTGATAACTCGGAACGGACTGCTCATTCAGTGAATTTCACAAATGCAACCGCAAGTGAGCGCAAATTGCCGTGGGCGCTGGCATAGGGATAGTTCTGCTGCAAATGCAGCGACAGGACGTAAGCAGCGATCTATCATCAGTTAGCTACTCAATGCAATTTTGGTTGCAAAGCAGACGCGGGCAGTCTATGCTACGCCACTCTACGGCCTCTAAGGAATTGAGGCCAACACAGGTAGGGCCTGAGCTTCTCGCGCGGGGCCAACCATCCGGAGACACACGTAACCCCGTCGCCGAGTGCAAGTTTATGGCGACGCGCGATCTTTGATATTCAATTTGCTGCTACTGGAAGAGCAGCAAAGACTCTACGGCTATCTCAGCGAGCGAGACGTAGTCGATCACCTGCGGCGTGGCGGACGTTTCATCCGGGTACGTGGCATCTCCTGAGGTTGCTGGAGCTGAACCGCACGGTGGGCCGGTAGGTGTCTCACCGGGCATGTAGCAAGGTCCGTCAGCGTATGCGGGTACCGTTAACGCAAAGGCCAATAGCGCGGCGGCGAAAAATGATCTAACGTTCTTCATGGTTTTCTCCTTAAATTTGTCGGGGTTGGGTTGGTTCATCAATCGAAAGTGTGGCTGTTGATCCTAAATGAAATTGAGGCAGCTCCGAAGCAGGTTTATTATCAAAACGAGAGAAAGGCAAGCCTCACATGAAGTTAAATACTCAATTAGGCAGACCTACCTCAACAACTCACGAACTCAGCCGGACGCAACGCGCTGCGTTCGCGTGCCAAGTGGCACGAGAATTCGAAAAGACCAGCGAGTATGACAAGGCCCTGGAAGTGCTGGGCGAGTTCTGGTCGGAAGCCTCGGACTCACTGGATCTGTCGGACCTGGATGAAGCGACAAAAGGCGAAGTGCTACTGAGAGTAGGCGTCTTGGCCGGTTGGCGTGGAAGCGCAGATCAACGCTATGGCACGCAAGAGAAGGCCAAAGACTTTATTACGCGGAGCATTGAAACCTTCCACGCTCTCAATCAACCAAACCGCGTAGGTGAAGCCTTAACCGCTCGGGCGATTTGCTATTGGCGAGAAGGGTCCTTTGATGAAGCGCGAATCACCCTGGCTGAGGCACTGAAAGAATTCGACGACAGTGCCGATGATCTGCGAGCAGCCGCGCTCGTTTGGTCTGGCCTGATCGAAGCTGATGCGGGTCACGTTCATGAAGCCCTCCGATTGTACGATAGGGCGCTCCCAATAATTGAAAGAAGTGATGACCATGCGTTGCAGGGGGCTTTTCACAACCAGTTTGGCCTCGTGCTTCGGCGTCTTGCGGCCCCCGATAATCGCGAAGACTACATTGATCGCGCGCTTATTGAATACGCCGCCGCAAGTTTTCACTTTGAACAGGCAGGCAATACGCGGTATCTGGCGCGTGTAGAGAACAACCTGGGTTTCCTGTTCCACACGATAGGTCGATACGACGACGCGCACACGCACCTGGATCGGGCTCGTCAACTGTTCATCGAACTAAGAGACTCCGGAACCGTCGCCCAAGTTGATGAGACGCGGACGCGCACATTCCTGGCTCAGGGTCGCTATGCCGACGCCGAACGGTTGATTCGTTCTGCCGTGAGGGTGCTTGAACGAGGTGACGAGCAGGCCGTGTTGGCGGAAGCACTGACGACGTATGGAATCGTGAAGGCGAAACTGGGCAAGTTTGTCCGAGCGCGGCAACTGCTTGATCGCGCGATCGAGATTGCCGAGACCTGCGGCGACCCCGAAGGCTCGGGCCGGGCGAAGTTGAGCATCATAGAAGAACTGACAGCACAAACTTCGGCGCTCGAACTTGCTGAGATGTATGAATCGGCGGCGGATTTGTTGAAGCGGTCGCAAGATCCGTCAACTACGACTCGATTGGTCAGGTCTGGCTTGATTGTAATCGATGCTCTCAGGGCCGCTGGCCAAGAGACGGAAAGTACGGTTGCCGAGTCATGGGAAAATTTCTCGGTGAAAAGACAGGTGCGCGCTTTTGAGAAATCGCTAATCGAGCGAGCATTGCGTGATTCAGGAGGCGCCGTAACGAAGGCCGCGCACTTGCTTGGTTTCAAGCATCATCAGAGCTTGATTTCGCTAATCAACAGTCGCCATCGCGATCTATTAGGCCAGCGTTCCGCGGTACGGCCCCGGCGCAGCCACCTGTTTTCAAAGGCGCGCAAGGCTAAACGGAAAGCGGTTTCGCCTCACAGACAGCCGGGTTCGCAAATTCGCATCCTTCACGTCGAAGATCAGAAGCCGGTCGCAGATCAAGTCAGCGAGCTCTTGATGGCGGAAAACTGGAAGGTCGAATTGTGCCCGGACGTGGACACGGCGCTCCGGAATCTTACCGGCGACGAACATTACGATGTCCTGCTAATTGGCAACACCGTCAACGAATTGAGCGGTTTTGAATTGGCTGAGCGAGCGCGCAAGATTACGCATCGCCGCCGAACACCGATCATCATGCTTTCGGCGAAGGATTACGAAAGCGACGCCTGGCGGGCTGGCATGGATGCATTTCTCAAGCAGCCACAGCAAATGAGCGAGCTGACGACAACCGTAAATCGGCTGTTGCGCGAGGGCTCGAGAAACCGTTAGTTCAACGGGCGCAGGTCAGTGCACGTCCTCCGTCAATCGAATACGTCGCTCCGGTTATCCACGCTGCCTTTTCGGAGGCGAGGTAGAGCGCGAGATCGGCGATCTCGGAAGGATCGCCGACACGGCCGAGTGGGTGTGTAGTTCGGGAGTGCTCGAGAAATCTTGCGTAGGTATCTTCCGCCATCCCCCCGCGTTTGTGGATTTCAGTCACTACCACGCCCGGATTTACCGCGTTAACACGCACGCCTTTTGGCGCCAACTCAAGCGCCGCGCAACGCGTTAATTGATCAAGCCCCGCCTTCGAAACGCAATAGGCAAGCACGCCTGGAAACGATCGCAGTCCGGTGACGCTGGAAATGTTCACAATGTTTCCCTGCGTTTGAATTAGGTGCGGCGCACAAAGCTGCATCAAATGGAATACCGCGCGAAGGTTAACGTTCATCATCGCATCCCAGGCCGCGAGCGAAGTGTCTTCAATCGTGCCATTCGAGATGTGGCCGGCGGCATTTACCAAAATATCAAGACGCCCGAATGTGCTGACCGCTTGTTCGACCGCGCGCCGCGTCTGGTCTGAATCCGTCACGTCAGCAACCAGCGTCAGCACTTCGCCTTCACCGTCGCGTATGGTGCGTTGCACTTCACTTAAAGCATCCTGATTTCGCCCAATCGCCGTTACCCGCGCTTGGCTTTCCGCGAAACGGCGTGCTATCGCCCGTCCGATACCGGATGTCGCTCCCGTAACCATGACGGACTTACCGGCAAAATCGTTCTCCATTGATGTCCCTCCGGCCTGTGTCTGAACGGCCCATGTGTATTTTGCCACGATATTAATCGCAAGAAGCGGCTGCTTATGTTTGCACACCAGCGGCGCGATTTACCATGAGTCGCTCTCTGACTTTGAAGCTGAAAGGCCCAACCAAATGCAATTTGGGACTAGGTCGAGCGTCTTTTCTCTTGTTATTATCTGCCGTTGTGGAGCGCCCTGAACGCAGAGAGAAAGCGACTCATAACGCGCGTAATTCCCGAGCGCGGCCCACACGTCGCCGAATCCCCTCAACGTCAGCCTATATGGTTGCCGCCGCGGCCGCGTCGGCAGCGCTCTTCTTTCTATTGTGGTGGATGCTGCAAGGCGAGGACAATCCCTGGGTGCCGGCCGGACTTGCAGCCAGCGTGGTAATGCTGGTGGCCGCCTCGGCTCGCGAAGTTGTCATGCGCCGCGCATGGACCCGGTATCTGCTCGACGACGAGCCGCGCGAGAAATTCGACCGCTCACATTTTTCAGAACAACGGAGTCAGGCGCCGGCGTTATCCCAAACTGAAATCTTGCGCGTGCTGGAGAAACAATCAGCGGACGCCGACGCAAGCAACTCGCTTCCGGAAGCGCACCTGAAAGTATTTCAGATGTGCGGCGACTTTCTCGAGGCTGCGGAGAAATCTTTGACCTCGCCTAATGTCTCGGCCGAGCGTCGCTTGACGGTGCGTGCGCGGCAGGATCGCGTCCGCATTCTACAGAAACATCATCTGCTCGGGTGGGCGCGCAACTCCGCGCGTTCGCTAACCCATGAAGCTCAACAACGCGCGCGGCTTCATGAAAAGATCGAGGCCGCGAATCGCGCGCTCGAGTGCATTGACACAGCGCTGGCGAAGTATCCGGAAGAAGAGGATTTGCGGCGTTCGGCGGCCGCGGTGCGCGAATTCATGACATCCAGTCGCGTGGCTCACTGGGTGGAACTCGCCCAACGCGCGAGTTTTAAGGGACGTTATCGTCGAGCGATTGATTGCTATCGTGATGCCCTATTCTACTTGACGCGCGCCGATGGCGATCATCAGCTTGCGGCCGAGCAAATTACCAGGGAAATTGAACTGTTACGGGCGCGCATGGTGACGAAACGCGCCGTCGATACCGAGTCGCGCGGTGGCAACCGCCCTCAGGAAGAATAGTTTGCGAAGTATCACGCGCAAATGTCCCAAGTGCGGCAGTAGCAGAATCCGTCGTGGTTACCAGCACACGCCGTGGTACCTGCGGTTGGTTGGCATACGCCGCCTTTTGTGCGATCATTGCAACTGGTTATTCACCGGTTTTGGCATCTTATTGTCTCCCCGCAAATCGGCGAAGCGTCGCGCCTGATGCGAGCTTTCGTTTGCGCTTTAGGATCGGCTGCTAACGTGGTTCTTCTTCCCAATAAATCGAGGTAGTGATGAGCAAGAAACTCCTTTTTACGTTCTGCGGAATATTCGCGTTATCAGGCGTCTTTGGCGCCGCGGCGCAAACGCCATCCCAGACCACAACGCCATCTCAGAGCACTTCGCCGGAAACTCAGCCGGGATCTTCAGCGGTTGATAACCAGGGAGTAAATCGATATCGCCTCGGCCCGGGCGACCTTCTCGATGTCCGCGTGTTCGGCCAGGCGGATTTGAATTCAACTGTAGAAATTGACGAAGACGGGAACATTTCGTCGCTGCCTTTCATTGAGGATCCGATTCCAGCGAGATGCCGCAATGAAAAGGAAGTTCAAAAAGCGATCACGGAAGCCTATGCGAAGTACATTGTGAAGCCTCGGGTCAGTGTTCGCGTCCTCGAGCGGCGCAGCCGGCAGCCTGCCTCGATATTTGGCGCGGTACGGACGCCGACCCGGGTGTCGATGCTGCGGCGATTAAGGCTGCACGAACTGCTCGCCACAGCCGGTGGCATAACCGCCAACGCCAGCGGCACCATTCAAATCATGCACACTGAACCTGAGTTGTGTCCGGAGCCGGAGGATGTGGCCAATAACCTCGTCGCGAGAAATTCAGTAAACCCCACGGCCGCAAACACAACGGCGGGCGCTCCAACTGCCACCAGCGATTCGACACCAAATACCGCCGGCTCAAAGGAGCCGGAGATTGGCGAACTGAGAATAATTACCATCAACACGCTCAAGGGTGGGTTTGGATCGGACGATCCCTACATTCGTCCGGGCGACATCGTCATTGTTACGGAAGGACTACCCGTTTATGTCACCGGATTGGTAGTGCAGCCGGGCCCAATTGTTTTGAAAGAGCACATGACCCTGCAACGAGCGATTGCGATGGTCGGTGGTCCGCAAAGACTCGCGAAATCGGAAGTTTTCATTTATCGTCAGAAAGAAGGAAAAAACGGGATCGAACCGCTCAAGTTCAACTACGACGATATCAAGAAGGGGCGAGCTGAGGATCCACTGCTACAGCCTTACGACATAATTGACGTCGGTCGTAGCTCCACATTTTCCGGCAAGGGCCTGGCTGATCTGTTCCGAGGAATGGCAACGAGCACTCTTGGAATCATCCCACAAAGATTGCCCGTATATTGATTTCATCGGATCGATCAAAGCGACGAATGAGTCAACGAATAAAGTCTACGAAAACAAAGAAGCGCCGAGGCCTGACGTATCTCTGGATATTTGGTCTCGCGGTCGCGGTCTTTCTCCTGATCTATTTTGAGAAGACCGAACTGCTGTATGTCCTCGCGACCCTCGGTGTCACCGCGCTGCTCGTGATTGTGGCCACTGCCGATCTCGGCGCGGGCGAGCGGTCGTCAGACAGTGCGCTCCCAGATGCGCAAGCCGCCGGCAGCGGCATTAGCTCCAGCCCGCCAAAACTCTCAAAGAAGTAAGCCCGTACCGTCGCACACTTCGTCAGCTTTTTGGCGCGACGTAACTGCGTCGTGCTTTCACTATCAGTTTCCTTTTCGATTTCTGCGCCGATCTTGCCATCTCGATCTTTAGTTTGCGAGTCGTACCGTCGCGTTTTCTGTTAGTCGAAACGAAGGCCAGGTTGTAACGCGTGCGCAAGTGACTAATCAGCGTCGCGAATGTTGTATCGAGGTTCTCGGGCTTGTCCTGCAAAATCTCGCCGCCCGTTTCGTTTGCCAGCGTCTGAATGTCGATGTAGGACGCGCCGCCCAGTTTCCCTAATCGCGTCGCCCAACGCATGAAACCATTCTCCATGGTTTGCTCGCCGCTCTTGGGAAGAATGGCGGAAACCACGGCACCGGACTCATATACTGCTTGCGACGCGGCTTTAGCCGACAAGCCACCATCACAGTCGAAATCGCGCGTAACGCCGGTTACGACTATGATCACGCGCCGGCCGATTGGATTGCCAGCGTGCTCTAAGTAACTCGAAGCCTCTGCGAATGCTTTGTTCAGACAGTGCCGCGCTTCTTCATCGTGAGGCGGAACGCGATCGAGCGCTGCTGAAATCAACCCGCGATCCCGCGTGAACGCTTGCAACAATTCGACATCGTTGTGGTAAGTCATCAGTGCAACTTCGTCAGTCGGTTTCAGACGAGCGATTGCGTCCCGCGCGGCGGCTCTTACCTCAGTTCCAAACGGATCGAGACATCCGCCGCGATCGACAAGCAATAGCACCGAGAGCGGCAAACTGTCCTGACTGAAATGCGTGATCGTCTGTTTGACGCCATCTTCAGAAATTACGAAATCACCTTTCTGAAAATCGCCGACCACCCGCGCCGTCTCTTTCTCCAGCACCAGCGCATCGACTGTCACCAAATCGACGTCAACCTTGACGATTTCGTCGGTGCCGCCTGAAACGTTCGAGTTTGCCGCCGCAGAAGTCGTTCGCGGCCGCGTCTGCGAATTAGCAGATAACAGAAAGGCAAGGGAGACTAGCGAGACGACCGCCGCTGCCAGCGCCACCAATTTTGCGAACCTGTAATTAGCCGAAGGGAGAAAATTGAGAAATGCCGGGTATTTCATTAGCTTCTCCTTCGATTGCGATAAATTGAAAAATCGAGGAGAGCCTGGTTGCTGCTTGTTACGCGTAACGCGGGGAAAGAGTTTCAGCCGAAACCTGTGGAGAGAGCCAAACCTATGGCGCGAATAATAGCCAATTCGCCGGCTAAGATAAAGAACTTTCTTTTGCCCGTGAGACGTGAGTATTACCGGCTGCGACGGCTTTGGATTTCGGCCGCGCGTCGATTAAAGTATCTGCGCCCAGACACAGAATTCACGAAATACTCGGAGGCTTTTCGCATGAAGAACATGAAGTCGCTGTGCTTGCTGCTCGCGCTGCTGGCCGTTCTGTCACTTTCCGTTTCCGCGCCATTGCGTCTGGTCGACGCGCAAAAAAATGGCGATGGGAGCGGCAACTCTCCCATCACTTATCCCGAGACAAAGAAAGTTGACGTCGTCGATGATTACTTCGGCACCAAAGTTCCAGACCCTTATCGCTGGCTGGAGGACGATCGCGCTCCCGAAGTCGCCGCGTGGGTCGAGGCGCAGAACAAAGTTACCTTCGCTTATCTCGACCAGATTCCGTATCGCGCCGCGATCAAAGAGCGGTTGACCAAACTCTACAACTATCCGAAGTACGGCGCGCCGACGCGCCGCGGCGATTGGTTCTTCTCGACGAAGAACGACGGCTTGCAGAATCAGAGTGTCTGGTACATCCAGAAAGGTTTGGACGGCGCGCCCGAAGTTTTGCTCGATCCGAACCAGTTCTCGAAAGACGGCACTTCGCGGCTCGGCTCGTTTTCGATCTCGCACAGCGGGAAGTACGTCGGCTATGGCGTGTCTGAAGGCGGTTCTGACTGGAACGAGATTCATGTCCTGGACGTGGCAACCAGAAAGCCTCTCGCAGATGATTTGCAGTGGGTCAAGTTTTCCGGGGCTTCATGGAAAGGCGACGACGGTTTTTACTACAGCCGTTACCCGACGCCCGCAGAAGGCAAAAAGATGGCCGCCAAGAACGAGTATCAAAAGACCTACTATCACAAGGTTGGCACGCCACAATCAGAGGACGTTTTGATTTACGAAGATAACAATCATCCAGGCCAGTTCAACGGCGTCGGTGTGTCGGATGATTTGCGCTTCGAGTTTCTCACGCATAGCGACTCGACTATCGGCAAAAAGGGAAATTCAGTTTTCTTCCGCGATATTTCGAAGAACGAAAAAGAGTTCACCCCGATCGTGGCCGAAATTACTGACGATGATTACGGCGTCATCGACAACGTCGGTGACAAATTTCTGATCGAGACGAATCACAACGCGCCGAACGGCAAAATCGTCTTGTACGATCCGAACACGAAGACATGGAAAGATGTCATTCCGGAAAAACCGGAACCGCTGGAGATATCCAACACCGTCGGCGGGAAGCTGTTTGTGACTTATCTGAAGGACGTGACTACGCGCGCGTATGTTTACAGTCTCAATGGAAAACTTGAAAACGAAATCGCGATGCCCGGTCCGGGTGCGTTGGGCCCGGGCGGCAATTTCGGCGGGCGCATGGATGACAAGTTCACCTTTTACACCTTCACGTCTTTCAACTATCCGCCCACGATTTACAAGTACGACATCGCGACAAAAAAATCATCTGTGTTTCGCAGCGTCGATATCCCAGGGTTTGCTCCCGCCGCCTACGAAACAAAAGAAGTTTTCTACAACAGTAAAGACGGCACGCGCGTGCCGATGTTTCTGACTTACAAAAAGGGCATCAAGCTGGATGGCAATAATCCGACATTGCTGTACGGCTACGGCGGCTTCAATATTACGACGAATCCAAACTTCAGCGCGCTGCGCATAGCCCTGCTCGAGCAGGGGCTGGTTTTTGCGTCGGCGAATATGCGCGGCGGCGGCGAGTACGGTGAGAAGTGGCACGAAGCGGGCACTAAGCTACAAAAGCAGAATGTGTTTGACGACTTCATCGCCGCAGCCGAGTACTTGATTAAGACCAAGTACACGTCGCCGAGCAGGCTTGCGATTGAAGGCGCTTCGAATGGTGGCTTGTTGGTTGGCGCCGTCACGAATCAGCGTCCGGATCTGTTCCGCGCGGTGCATCAACACGCGGGGGTCATGGACATGCTGCGCTTTCACAAGTTCACCATCGGCGCGGCGTGGATTTCCGATTACGGGTCGAGCGAGCAGAACGAAGCCCAGTTCAAAGCGATTTACGCCTATTCACCGGTTCACAATGTGAAGCCGGGGACCAAATATCCGGCGATTTTGGTGACGACCGCCGATCACGACGATCGTGTTGTGCCGGCACACTCGTTCAAGTACGCAGCCGCATTACAAGCCGCTCAGGCCGGTGACAACCCGGTGATCATTCGCATCGACACGAAATCGGGACACGGCGCCAGCAGCACGACAAAGCAACTGGAACAAACCGCGGATATCTACGCCTTTTTCTTCTACAACCTCGGCGTGACGCCGAAGTGGTGATAAGAAACGCTCGCGGAGCGAGCGTCAGTAAAGCGCTGAAAGCGCTCCATAAGATAGCCCAGGGTAAGCGCGAAGTGCGCCACCCTGGGTTTCGTTTATGAATTGATTTTATCGCCCCTGAAGGGGCGAAATAGGACACGTCATCGGCTACCTTCTGCTTCATTGGCCAGCCTACCGAGTGACAGTTATGCTTACCTAATGAGCTCTCGGTATCTAAGGTCGATCACACACGTCAAGGAAATTCAGAAAGCCTTGCCACATTCAGCCATGAATGTGCGCATTGCCAGACTGGCTGTTCTATTTGAGGACTTGAGAATTGAAATGTATGCGATTGCAGAACGCGGCAAGATCCAAGCCTGCGATCACATCGGAGATGGTTACCGCCGCTTGTATTTCGTCCGACGCGCAATCGCCACTGTTTTGGAAATGAAAGGCGGCTTCCAACGGTTGGACCAGTGTCCTGAATTCCAAAACGTTTTGCGATCTTTCACACCGGAGGAAACAGCGGATTGGCGGGCGGCAGTTACGTTTCTCGTCGATCACGAGCAAGAGTTTAGGGCAAATTCGCAACGATGTCGGTGGCCACTTTCTCGAACAAGCGGCCGACTACGCGTTGGCCTCAATCTCTGCGAAAGCGACCGGAGTTATTATCATCCAGCGCGGAACCAAACCGCAGACGGCTGGCCCATTCCTAAAATTTGCCAGCGAATTAGTCGCAAATGCGATTACGCGACACAAGGCAACAAGGAATTTATTCAGTATTATGAGGACATAGTTCGGCTCTTAATGGAAGCTCTGCGACATATCACGAAGCAGCTTCACATATTAACCGACCATTATCTATGGGAACGATTTGCCTAAAGTGAAACCTACACTGTGTGCGAGCTTCCACATCAAGGCGAATACTTACATGAAGCGCGTTTCTAACAACTGAGGACTAGGGGCGGCATATTATTTCGCCCCTTCAGGGCGATGATTCTATTAGAAATACGAAACCCAGGGTGGCGCGCAAAAAAACGCGCTTACCCTGGGCTATTCTATTTCACCCTTTCAGCGTGGGAATACTACGAGCTAAACCCGCGCTTCTTCATCAACGCTTCCACCCGTGGGTCGCGCCCGCGGAAGTTTCGGTAAGCCTCCGCCGGATCCATCGTGTTGCCAACTGAGAAGATACTCTTGCGCAAACGTTCCGCGACCTTTTTGTCGTATGGCCCGCCCGCTTCGGTAAACGCGCCAAACGCATCCGCGGTCAGCACTCGTGGGTTTTGAAAAAAGAGCGTAAGGGCCGGACTTTGGAGAGGGATTCTAAGTGTTGAAAAGAAATGGCGGAGGGGACAGGACTCGAACCTGCAAGCCCTTGCGGGCGGCGGTTTTCAAGACCGCTGCACTACCAATTATGCGACCCCTCCGCGACCGCAAGAAATATAACGTACGAAAGCAGAAAGCAGAAAGCAGGGGCAGGGTCAGACGGCAGGAGGCAGAAGTCCAGTCGCGAACTTAAAACTCCGCTGCTCAGTCCTCATTGCTCAGTCCTTGCTCTCATACTCAGTAATTGACACTGATGGAGGCGTGTAGTAGCTTGCCGGTACGCGCTTATGCGACAAATTGCTTTCGCAATTCATTCCTCAAAAACTCTGCAAAGAACGCATTCATTAAGGAGATTATCGTAGTCATTTGAAGCAAATTGAGCTTCCACCTAGAGGCCTGGAAACGCTCTTCGGCGTTCACGACCAGAACATAAAGTATCTCGAGTCTTTGCTCGACGTTCAGATTAACGGGCGCGGCCACAGCGTGTCCGTTGACGGCGATCCGAAAGACGTTGAGACCGTCCAGCAAATCCTTCAGGACTTCGCAGATCTGTTTTCTGAGGGCCGGCAGTTTACCGACAAAGAATTGCGCGAAGCGTTTGCGCAAATTGCCGAGGACCGCGCGTACAGCCTACGTGATTACTTCACGCGTTCGCGTTTCAGTCCGGCCGGGAAGAAACAGGTTGCGCCAAAGTCGGCGATGCAGCGTCATTATGTCGAGGCGATTCAGCAAAAAGACATCGTCTTCGGCATCGGGCCGGCGGGCACCGGAAAGACTTATCTCGGCGTCGCGATGGCCGTGCAGGCGCTGATGCAGAAACAAGTGAATCGCATTGTGCTGGCGCGTCCAGCGGTTGAAGCCGGAGAGAAGCTTGGGTTTCTTCCGGGTGACTTGCAGGAGAAGGTCGATCCTTATCTGCGGCCACTCTACGACGCGCTATTTGATCTTGTTGATTACGAGCGCGTGACGCGCCTCTTGGAAAAACGTGTGATCGAAATCGCGCCGCTGGCATTCATGCGCGGCCGCACACTGTCGGACGCGTTTGTGATTCTGGACGAAGCGCAGAACACGACCAGTGAGCAAATGAAGATGTTTCTGACGCGCATTGGTTTTGGCTCGAAAGCGGTAATCACCGGCGACGTAACGCAGATCGATCTGCCGACCGGAAAACGCAGTGGGCTCGTCGAAGCCGAGCGCGTGTTGGCGAACATCGAAGGGATCGAGTTCATCTACTTCAGCGAAAAAGACGTGGTGCGACACAAGCTCGTGCAGATGATCATCAAAGCGTACGAGACGCATACAAAAAAGAGCGAGATGTGAAGCATTGCCGATTTGCGATTGCCGATTGCCAATTTGGTTGGATTGAAAGGGCAAGCCGCCGATCGGAAATTGGCAATTGGCAATCGGCAATGATCGAGGTCATCAATCGCCAGCGGAAACGTAGAATTAGCGCCGCACGAATGCGCGAATTCGCGCAGTGTGCCTTGACGGCGATTGACGTTGGCGATCGCGATGCTGCCGTCGTGTTTGTTTCAGACGCCGCCATCAGAAGATTGAATCGCGACTTTCGCGGTAGAGATCGCGCGACAGACGTGCTTTCATTTCCTGCGCAGCCCGAGCCGTTCGAAGGGAAGTCTCAACTTGGCGAAGTCGTGGTTTCAATCGAGCGCGCGGCCGCCCAAGCGAAAGCGAATAGATTGTCTCTTACGAATGAAATTCAGCAGTTGATTCTCCATGGGTTGCTGCATCTCTGTGGTTACGATCACGAAACTGACAACGGCGAGATGAATCGTTTAGAGTTGAAATTGCGGAAAAAGCTGAGGATTTAGTAAGACTGTTTAGAGTTCAACCTTTAGGTTGCGCCTGCATCGAACCAGCTAAAGCTTGAACTCTGAACGCGGTTTTTGTCTATTCACGATTTACGATTTACCATTAACCAGCCTCTATGGAAATTGCATTAGCCGTCAGCTTTCTCCTGCTGCTGGCACTGACATTTCTTGCTACGGTTGACATGGCGTTCGGCCAGTTGAGCGACGTCGGATTGCGCCGTCTTGCCGCCGAAGCCGAAGAGCACCCGACGGCACGCTACACGCCGCTGCTCAAAGAAATTCTCGAAAACCGTCCGCGATTTAGCTTCACGCTCTCAGCCGCGATCCAGATTCTGCTCGTCGCGTTCACGGTGCTGGTGACGTTCGTTTCGCTCGCATGGTTTTCCTCGAACGGCTTCGGCCTGTTCGTTTCGTTGTTCATCGGTTTGATGCTCGCAGGGATTTTTCGGCAATTCATTCCGCGGCTCATCTCCCTGCGAAATCCTGAAGGGAAGCTCCTAAGGCTGCTGCCGATCGTCTCTCCGTTCTATCGTGTGTTGTCATTTGGGGCCGAGCCCTGGCATCGCAAATTCGATCGGATGCGTCAGGAAGATTTGGACGAAGCCGTCGAAGAAGAGGATGAAGATGACAACGGCGACGACATCGAAGCCTTAATCGACGTTGGCGAGGCCGAGGGCATTATCGAAGAAGAAGAACGCGAGCTGATTCAGTCGGCGATCGAGTTCGGCGATACACGCGTCGGCGAAGTCATGACGCCGCGCACTGAGATTGTCGCGTTGCCGAACACCGCGACCGTGCGTCAGGCGCGCGATATGATCATTGAATCAAGGCATTCACGCCTGCCCGTCTATCGCGAGCAAATCGATAACATCGAAGGGATTGTCTATGTGCGCGATCTGTTGCCGTCGCTTTCCCTCGGCAAGGCCGATTCGCCCATCACGACTTTCATTCGTCCTGTTTACTTCGTCCCGGAAACGAAACCGGTCGCGAAGCAGTTGCAGGAAATGCAGAAGGCGCGCGCGTACATGTCGATTGTGATTGACGAGTATGGCGGGATCGCCGGGCTCGTGACCGTCGAAGACATCCTGGAAGAAATCGTCGGCGAAATCGAAGACGAAGACATCAGCGGCGAAGCAGAGTCGGAAATCACTCCTGCGGCTGACGGTGCTTATGAAGTTCTGGGCAGCACCGAGATTGGAAAGATCGAGCGACTCTTCGACATGGAAAT
>DATBSG010000117.1:0-5484 GCA_036559945.1 Pyrinomonadaceae bacterium | reverse complement strand
CTCGACGCGATCAAACTCGCAGTCGTGACAATTCCAATCATTATCGTCGGCGCGTTTCTGTGGTGGCTGATGAACAAACTGCAGGCTCGATATCATCCTCCGCCTGCGCCCATCGTCTTCGCGCCGGCACCGCCAAAATCGCAACCCATTCACTGGCCGACGCTTTTGATCACGACGCTTCGTTTCGTTCTATTCGGCGTCGCGTTTCCTTTGGTCACGATTCATTTATGGATTGAAGCGTCAGTGTGTGATGTGCGCGCATCATTCGCGGGTGGCCTCAAGACTATTTTCGGGACGATCGGCCGCGCGCTCGCGCGCGCGTGCAGTTCCGATTCAGTTTTCGTTTACGGACTGGGACTGATTCTGTTCGTCCTTGGTCCCTATCTGATTCTGTTCGTGCCAATCACTGTCAAAGGCACGAAGACAGATTTCGCTGTGTTCATTTTGCGACTGGTGCTGGCGTTCGTGCTGACGTTGATTGGCTGGATTGTCACCGTCATTACGCTTTTGCGCGCCAGTGCGACCACGGAATCGGTTGAAGTCAAAGCGCCGGCAACGGTCGCTGAGTCACCCGCGTAATGGTTCGGGCGCTTGAACTTTTTGGACGTTTGACTCGCGCTCATGCACTACTGCTCACGTGCGTGTGCGCGGTTCTGCTGCTGTTCAATCTGCCCAGACAGCACGCGGTCTGGCCTGCGCTCACGTGGCCAAACTTTTCAACCGCCAATGAAAACGAAGTCGACTCGGCGCTGCAACAAGCCGCCGAAGACGCTCTGGGTCAGCGTGAAGGCTCGATCATTATCATGGACGCGCAGACTGGGCGTGTGCGCGCGACGGTGAATCCCGAAGGCGCTTACTCGCAGGCAATGATGCCCGGGTCATCGATCAAGCCATTCACGACGCTGGCGGCTTTGCGTGCGGGGTTGATCGATGAGGACTCGCGGACGGTCTGTCCCGGCCGATTTACTGGTCTCAGCTTTTCGCTGCCCTGCGTTCACGCCGATCACTTGCCGCCATTCAACCCTTCGCAAGCCATTGCGTATTCGTGCAACTACTACTTCGCGACGCTGGGCCAGCGGCTGGGCCGGGACAAACTCACGGAAACGCTGCGCGCGTTTCGTTTCGGGCAGCCGACCGGTCTTGCTGAAGATGAAGCGACCGGCGTCATCAAACCCTGCGAATCCGGAGATGCAGCGCGCATTCGATCCGCGCAAACTGATCAAGCTTCGCAACGGGCCGACTGCGGCGCGCGCGAAGCTCTGGGCGAGAGCGATCATATCCAGGTCACTCCGATTCAACTCCTGACCGCTTACGCCGCACTGCTGAATGGTGGCCACTTGTTTCAGCCGCAGACGGCGAGCGCGAATAGCTTCAACGCAATTGAACGCAGCCAAATCAACATTTCAGCGGCAGAACGACGGACAATTATTGAAGGAATGGCCGGCGCGGTTCGTTACGGCACAGCGCGCGGCGCGAAACTCGATTCGCTGCCGCTCACAATCGTCGGCAAAACCGGCACAGCCCAGCCGCCGAAAGGATTCCGCACTAACGGCTGGTTTGTGGGCTTTGCGGGCGCGGCCGATGCTACTCGGGAGCTTGAGCCTGCGGACATTCAACTTGCTGTGATCGTTTTTCTCCCGCGGGCACATGGCGCCGAAGCGGCAACAATCTCGCGACCGATATTCGAGGCGTATGCCAACGAGATCAGCCACAGAGATACTGCGGCACAGAGAGCATCAACCACAGATCGCTCCGACGACACTACAGATGACGCCGCGTCCCCGCGTCTCCCCACCTCCGCGTCTCCAGTTCGGGTCCACCTGGTCCACGACAACGTCACGCGTGAACTGTCGCTGGAAGATTACGTGCTTGGCGTGATGCGCGCGGAAGGCACGATGGAAACTGAGCCGGAGGCATTGAAAGCGTTGGCCATCGCAGTTCGCACGTTCGCGCTGAAGAACATCGGCCGCCATGCGAAAGATGGTTACGACTTTTGCTCGACGACACACTGCCAGCGATTCGCAGGAGCGCCTGTACCCATGCGGGCGGATCGCGCGCATCCTGCGCGCCCTGACGCTGTAATCGTCGATGCCGTCCGCGCGACTAAAGGACAGGTGCTGCTCGACCAGCGTAGTGAACTCATCGATTCATACTTCGGCGCATCGTGCGGCGGCAAGACAGCGAACGTCGCGACGCTCTGGGGCACGTCCCCCGCCAAACATCTTGAAGGTGTGCGCGACGAGTTCTGCGAAACGGGTCCGCATGCGCATTGGATTGACACGATTAAGCGCGCCGATTTGCTGCGGGCTCTGCAAAGCGATTCGCGCACCGACGTTGGCAATCGATTGGATCACATCACAGTCAGCAAGCGCGATGAAACCGGCCGCGCCGAATTCATCACCGTCGAAGGCGAGCAGCGAAAGGTTGTGCGCGGCTGGGATTTAAAAATCATTGTTGGTCGCGTACTCGGCTGGAACATTTTGAAGAGTTCGCGCTTCGAAGTTTCACGCGCCGGATCGAATTTTGTTTTCCGCGGCAGCGGCTTTGGCCACGGCCTCGGCCTCTGTCAGGAGGGTGCGCATGTGATGGCGGCGCGCGGCGCGAGTTATCAAAGGATTCTGGAGAAATATTTTCCGGGGACGAGCGTGGGAAGAGACACGGAGACGCGGAGACGCGGAGACGCGGAGAAAACCAATTCGGGTAATCAATGGAAGTCAGATTTTCTCCCTCTCCCTTTGGGAGAGGGTCGGGGTGAGGGCTTAGCGAAACGTCCGCCTCTTTTTATTTTTCTTTCCGCACCCGAAACTCAACAAAAGAAGGAAAGTGTTTTTCATCCCACGCTAGCTACGCCCCTCACCCTAACCCTCTCCCAGAGGGAGAGGGGACTTATGACAATTTCCTCCGAGCATTTCCGCGTCACCTATCCCGCCGATACCGAACGCCGCGATGCAAATCAGGTGCTGACCGTTCTCGAAAATGCACGCGCGGATTATTTGCGTCGGGCAGCGAATGCTTCCGTTGCGATTGACAACTTACCTTTGCTTCAAATCCGCGTTAACGAATCGACGGGAGATTTTGTCGGGCGCACGGGTCAGCCGTGGTGGGCCGCCGCCGCTACTAAGGGAAACAAGATTGAACTGCAACCGGTTGCAATTCTGAAACGACGTGGCGTGTTGAATACGACTCTGAAGCATGAGTTGGCGCATGTAATCATCGATGTCGTCAGCCGCAATCGCGCGCCGCGTTGGCTGGAAGAAGGTTTCGCGATTTATCTTTCCGGCGAAGGCGCGATATATTCGCGCGCACGCCGGGGCGCACTCTCAGACGAGGAACTGGAGAAAAGGCTGGAACATCCGCGTTCGCAAGCTGATATGCGCGCCTCTTACGCCGATGCCTATCTGAGAGTGAATGAGATGGTCCGCAGTCAAGGCGAAGCGAGCGTTTGGAAAAAGCTGGCACGCGACTAAAACGTTTTCACCACAGAGGACACAGAGGAAGCAATGGCAGAGAGCTAAGGGCAAAGAGCCAAGTGACGGTATCTCAATAGAGTCTGCGGCCCCTTGCACTTCGCGCTTCGCTCTTTGCAGGTTCGTTTCTTGTGTCCTCTGTGGTTATTTCAACGCTTACTCACAAACGGATTGTCTTTGATCCAAAAACGCCAGGGCTTTGTCACCCACTTTTCCGCGTAATCAATTCCGATACGTGGTCCTCGCGCGATCTGGCGTGGTGAGACGGAAGCCCCTTCTTCAATCCAGACGCGATCGCCGAGCAAATCGGCTTTGTCTAACTTCCGATCGATTCCGAGCGCCACGCACAAACGGCCCGGGCCGCTCGTCCACTCGTATTCGGATCGATCGGGCCGCCTGCGACGGATGATGTCGAGCCCTTCAAATGGTTCGAGCGCACGCACGAGCACTGCGTGCGGGATATCTTCGACGTCCGTTACGACGTTGAATTGGTTGTACATGCCATAAACGAAATAGACGTAGGCCGTGCCACCAATCCCGTACATTGTTTCCGTGCGATTCGTTCGCCGCCCGCCGTAAGCGTGCGACGCGCGATCCTCCGGGCCGCGATAGGCTTCAGTCTCAACGATGATTCCAGCCACACGCTTGTCGTTCTCGTTCGGAACCACAAGTTTCTTCCCAAGCAAATCGCGCGCGACTTCGAGGACGTCAGAGCGTGTGTAGAATTCGCGAGGCAGTTTGTTATCCACAGATTACGCAGATTACACAGATTACACTGAAAACAACTAGCCACAAAAAAGCTCAAAAGGCACAAAAAAGATCAGACCGAATCAACATCAAGAGAAACCAAAGAACAAACGTCCAAGTTGGAGCTTTAAGATTTTTCTCTTTTTGCGCCTTTTGTGCCTTTTTGTGGCTGTCTTATCTGCCTTATCTGTGTAATCTGCGGATTCTCGTTATCTCATCCGCCACAACATTACGACCGTAATCACAAATCCGATCACCACAATCGCGCGACGAATAAATACTCGTCCGACCCGTTGCGCCGTGCGCGCGCCGACATAGCCGCCGAGCAGAGCTGCGACCGCCATCAACAAGGATCGTGGCCAAGAGACCAGATGCGAGATCGAGAACGCGACGACGGCGACACTGTTGATGCAGATACCGAGAAAATTCTTTATGCCATTGGCGCGATGAATGTCGTGCAATCCCAGCAGGCCCATCGCGGCCAACATCCAAATGCCGTTGCCGGCGCCGAAATAGCCGCCGTACACCGCTGAGAAAAACTGGACAATAATGGCGATCGTCCACCAACTCTTTTGTGAACCAGACGTCGGCGATGGAACGCGGAACCAGCGGTTTACCGGACCTTGCAGCATAAACAGAAACGTCGCGAACAGAATCAGAAACGGGACCAGCCGCGCAAAGATCGGCGACGGCGTCACGATCAAGAGCCACGCGCCCACACCACCACCGACCACGCTCACTGCGCCGAGCCGCATGAGCATCAAAGAGCTGTCGCTCATCTCGCGGCGATAACCGAACAGACCACCAAATAACCCGGGCCAAAGCGCGACCGTGCTCGTCGCATTCGCAACTTTCGGATCGAGTCCCAGCCAAATCAAAAGTGGAAAAGTGAGCAGCGTGCCGCCACCGGCGATCGAATTCACCATGCCCGCCACAAAAGCAGCGGCGAACATCAACACGCCGTGTAGGAGAGACATGCGCCGTAGTGTAAATGGCAAAGCGGCAAAGCGCGAAGCGGCAAGAGCAAAGCGCAAGACCGTTCAGATGTTAGAATGGCAACCGGATTATGAAAGCGGTGAAGATCATTTCGTTTGGCGGTGTCGAAGGCCTGGAGGTCGGCGATGTTCCAGATGCGCCGCAACCAACCGCGGATCGCGTGCGCGTTCGAGTGCATGCGGCGGGATTGAATCGTGCCGACATTCTCCAACGCCTCGGTCGCTATCCCGCGCCACCGGGTTATCCGCAAGACATTCCCGGATTGGAATTCGCT
>DATBSG010000116.1:0-7356 GCA_036559945.1 Pyrinomonadaceae bacterium | reverse complement strand
GGATTTCATCCTTCACGCGGCGTTGCTGGGTCAGGCTTTCGCCCATTGCCCAAAATTCCCGACTGCTGCCTCCCGTAGGAGTCTGACCCGTATGTCAGTGTCAGTGTGGCCGACCGCCCTCTCAGGCCGGCTACGGATCGTGACCTTGGTGAGCCGTTACCTCACCAACTAGCTAATCCGCCGCAGGCTCCTCTTCAGGCGCGAGGTCCGAAAATCCCCCGCTTTAACAACTGTCACCATGTGGTGCCGCTGCATTATGCGGTGTTAGCCCAAGTTTCCCTGGGTTATTCCCCACCCGAAGGTAGATTACCTACGTGTTACTCACCCGTGCGCCACTCTACTTGTCTCCCGAAGGAAACTTTCGCGTTCGACTTGCATGTCTGAGGCACGCCGCCAGCGTTGATTCTGAGCCAGGATCAAACTCTCGTTATAAGTTTGTTCACTGGAACATTATCTTACTGGTCTATATCAGTCTCGATAATGACTCTTCTTCAGAGTTTTGACGCGAACTTTATCGTTCGCGTTTGACTCTCAAAGGTCTAATTGAGACGGACACGCTCTATCTAGTTTTCAAAGATCGAATCCAAATTGTCTGATTGCACTACGGACAGCTTGGCCTTGCCCTAAGCAAACGGGGAGTTTAACGGACAAGTGTCGCAGAGTCAAGCGCTGGGACGAAGTTTTTTCAACGCTAACTTCGTTGCGGATCACCGCTAGGTTTGCCCACGCGTTCCTGACGCTGAAGTTAGATACTTCCGTCGCGGTCCCGTTGTCCGCTTTATTTTCTCTTCGCTGCCTTCATCTGCTCCGGCGGATTAACGCGCATCACGCCGTGTTCGTCTCGATACAAACTGAAGGTCGTATCTTTGACCTGGCCCGTGTCATCTTTGATTCGAACTGTAAAAGTTCTGTTGGCGCCACGCCCTTCGACGCGCATCGGCAAGTAACCTTCGATGTCAGGACTGCGATAAGCCGTGTAATGGTCCTGATCGTGTTTCTCGTAACCCAGCACGTAGATGCGATCGAAGTCAGGCTCGCCGATCTTGTGCGGCTCTTTCGAAGAACTCTTCTCCAGAATCACCCAGCTTCCCGGTCGCGATTCCTTCGCCACGTCTTTCGTCTTCGTTGCAGAACTCTCGTCCGAAGTGTCTTCATCAAGCCGGCGCCACGCGACGAATTCTCTTCCCGTTCGGTAGTAAATGATATCGCTTGGCACTGTCAGCTCGACTTGCTTGCCGAAAATCCATCCGGCCGGGGCGGGTGAGTTCGCGGGCGACAAACGAACTTTGTACCAGAGCTCAGTCGTCTCTTGCACCTCTTGATCCTCTTCTTCGCTGCGATCAGCTTTGCTTCTGGCCGTCGTGGCACTCCCTGGCTTCGGCGCGACATCACTTTCGTCGGGCGCCGATTCTTTTGTCTTCGGAACACGTTTCCATCCGACGATCTCGAACGTCGAGCCGCTGTCGAGGCGCATCATGATGTTTTCATTTGCGCTTCGATCCGGCGTCAGTCGCAGATTCGAACTCGCGTGCAACTGTCCCGTTGCTTGCGCCTGGATACCCTTGTCTTCATCGGCGAGCTTCCGCGATTTCTCGAGCACATCATCCGGCATGATGTTGCGCGCCTCGATCCAGCCTTCAGTCTTGTCAACATCACGCGCGCGCACACGATACCAAAGCTCTTTCTTGCTGTTGTCGGTCGGATCTGGGACCTCCATCGAGTCGAGAATGTCCAACGAATCGCCGCGACTGACTTCCAGCAGATCTGCTGCCACGACCGCGGTCGAACTGCGAATTTGAGCTCGTCGAGAAACGACGACGCCCGAACTGCCGCGACTCGCGATTGCGCTGCATCCGGCGAGCAAAACTGCAGCACCGAAAACAGTGACGAGCTTTAGCGCGCTCGCAGAGCCCTTCGAACTTTGACGTTTGAAAATCATTCTTTTTGATCGGCCCAAATCAACGTGGGCGCGGCTCATTGTAACCCAACTGTCGCAACAAATCGCGCTGGCGACCTGTCAGTTGTTCGTTAACGTAAATGTGCGTTCGCAATGCAGGCTTTTCCACATGCAACCCAAACGGCGCCAGCTCTTTCGACAAGTCAATCACCGAGCGCGCGATGACGAAATGATCCACGAATTCCGGCGTCGACAGTTCCTCGCGTAAACCTGCAACCACCACGGCATTCCCGTCCGATTCAGTCGTGGACGAATTTGGTTTGCCGAGATGCTCCCGAAAGATCTTTCGATAGACGTCATCCAGTGAGCGCTTGCCTTTGCTGTGATATCGTAGATTGAGGTCATAAAGAAAAGCGACGACCATCGCTTTCGAGTAAACAGATGAAGAGCCGCCTGTCCATCGCTGCTTCGACGCTTCGATTAATGACAAGTCCTGTGCGTTCGCGCCGGATGAGCCATCGTGCGCATCGGCGATGGCGTTTAGTAACTGCGGAAATGTAAGCAAATCCAGTCGCATCGCCGCACGCGCGGCTTCGTACATCGTGAAGCCTTCGTAAAACCAATCATAATCTCCGCTCAACGCCAAACCATTCGGCGCCCAGAGATGAAACAGCTCATGCGTTAGCGCCAAACCGAGGTGTGACAGCGCGCTAACCTTCGAAGGCAACTTGCCCATCAGCAACGTCACGGTGCAGCCCCGGGTCTGCGCACTCCACTTGTTCGCGCTACTTGCTTGCGGGAGAGGCAATAGGATCAACGCCGTGCTTTCGCATGGAAGCCGGCCCAGTTCAGTGTGGACTTTCAAAACATCGGCCACCGTATCCAGCGCATCATCATCGGCAAATGTCCAGCCCTCGTCTGTTACAAGCGCAAACGTTTTATTCACAATTGTGCGCGGCGAGCGGTGGAGTTTCTTTCCGACGGCGATTGTGGTTCGTTCAATGTCAGTCGTTTCGATTTGTCCCTGGTCGCCCTGCGCTTCGGGTGAGTACGAAGTCCATCCTGCGGGCAAGGCGAAGTGCGCGCTCACCTTCACCCTGGCATTGGCCGTTCGCGCCACTTTCAATGCGGGCAGCAAATCGGATAACAACAGAACTCCGCCCTCCGAATCGAGCCACGAGATCAATGCGGCATCGGACGAACGCGCCGGCGGAGCTAGCTCGATTTCGTATTTGAACTTAACGCCTGGTTCAGCGGATGCGAACTCGCCCGGCGCGATTTTGCGAACTGCGACTTCCCTCTCGTCCGAATCGAAAGCCTGAAAACCACGAATGCGATTGCCGAGCCCAAGTACACCAGCATAGCTGTCCGAAAAGGACCACGTTGATTGCGACGGGCCGGACACTTGGATCAGAAGTCGACCCGGCGCGCCGGGAAGAACTTGAATTCCTACATTGAGTTTTTGCCCGTGTGCGCCGGCACTAAGCCCAGCGAAAAGAAACAGGAAAAGCAGAATTCGGATGGCTGCATTTCGTAGCCGATGATCAGGCGCCATGCTCGTTAGTCTTGGCCACAAATGAACTTGTTGCGGTCGCAATCATAAAGTACACTATCAGCCAGTTTATTCAGTAGCCGTGCTCAACCGCCATCAAAAATCTATGCGAGTTCCGCGCCTGATCGCGGCTGTGCTTCTGGCAGCGATTGCGTGGGGCGGCACAGTTGAGTTCACGCATAACCACGGAGTTCGCGCTGCGACAACCACTGAAGGCAAGACGGGCCAAGCGACTCTCTCACAAGATCGAGCCGACCTAGGAGTCGTTACTTCCGACGAATCCGAGCAATCATCATCGCGCTCGAAGCCGGGGACCGAATGTCTGATTTGCCAACTTCACCACAATCTGGCGACGACGGTCTTAACTCAATGGGCCGGCGCGGTAACTACTGAAGCTCAACTTTCGAATTTTCAACCAGCGACATCTGTCCATCTTTTTGCATTCACGGCCACACAACAAGGTCGCGCTCCTCCAGCAATTCTCTAAGCCACCATCGCCGTTCCTGCGCGCTCGGCGTATTTAGCTTGGCGCGTTCTCCAAAAAAGGCCAGCGACGTTTCTCGGTGATTTAGCTAAACTTCGTCTGGTGATCTGTTTCCGATAGGAGGCAAGCATGACTAAGGCTCAGAGAATATTTATCTTCGCATTTGTTCTTTTCGTAACGTTTTCCGCAGCGTCTCTCCAGGCGATCGCGCAAAGGTCAACTGCTGGTCAGGTGACGGGCATCGTGCTCGATCTCAGTGGCCGGGCTGTCAGCAACGCGAATGTCGCGATTACCAACTCCACGGTTGGCTATGCCCGAACCACCAACACGGCAAACGACGGGTCGTTTGGATTCGTCGACGTCCCACTCAATAGCTATCAACTCTCGGCTTCAGCTCCCGGTTTTGGAGTCACAAGAGCCGCGTTAACGACCAAGGCTGTGACAGCGCCGATCACATTAATGCTCGAGGCGCAGCAGCCGACGGGCAAAGGCACGCTGAGTGGCGCGATAACGCTTGGCGACAGCGGCAGCACAGTGCACGGCGCCACGGTTACTATTATCCAACTGCGGCAAACTACTTACACGGACGAAAATGGAAAGTACGAGTTCCAAAATCTTCCAGCAGGTCACTACGACGTGCTCGCCCACCTCAGCGGCGTGCCCGACGCCGTCCAGAGCGTTGACGTAACCGAAGGCGCGAATACCCTGAACATCACTTTAAAACTTACTGGCGTCAACGAGCAGGTGACGATTACCGCGACGGGCACTGAACAAACGGTGTCGAGTTCCATCCAATCGGTTGACGTGATTGGCTCAACTGATCTGGCAAAGAAGAACCCTGTCTCACTCGGTGAAGCACTCGACCGCGAGCCTGGCGTCGCCAAACGCAGTTTCGGCCCGGGAACGGCGCGGCCGGTACTTCGCGGTTTCGATGGGGATCGTGTACTGGTTTTGCAGGACGGGCAAAGAATCGGCTCGCTGGGTTTTGAGTCCGGAGACCACGGTGAACCAGTTGACCTCTTAACTATTGAGAGGGTCGAAGTGGTTAAGGGTCCGGCCACGTTGCTCTATGGCAGCAGCGCGATTGGTGGTGTCGTAAATGTCATCGAAGGCCATGATGCCGCACGGAAAGGCACGAGCGGTTTTCTCTCGGGGATTGGCAGCTCGAACAACAACCAAGCGGGCGCGAGCGGCGGAATTGAATACGGTGCCGACAAATGGCTTTTCTGGGGAAATGGCGGCGGCCAACGAACCGGCGATTACAAGACGCGGGATGGCGTCGTGCCCAACTCGTTCTCAAGGAATTATGGTTTGGGAACTGGCTTCGGATACTACCCCGGAAAGGGATTCTTCAGCGTTAACTATCAAATGAGCCGGCTACGCTATGGAATTCCTTACGATCCTAATGAAGTCGATCCTGAAATCGTCCATCTGAATCCGCGCCGAGACAGCTTCAAATTGAATGCGGGATTCAGAGAAGGCGGATCGTTCATTGAAGCGGGAAACTTCGCCGTGCAATACAACCGCTATCGCCACGGCGAGATAAATTCAGAGACCGGCGAAGTCAACACGGCGTTCAAGAACAACACGATCGTTTTCAACGGAATTCTCGATCAGAAAAGACAAGGGAGATTGACGGGACGCTTCGGCGCCTGGGGATTGCATCGCAGCTTCGAGGCATCAGGCGAAGAAGCCCTCGCGCCGCCAACAACCCAAAATGCTTTTGCCGCCTTCGGGCTTGAGACGATCAACTTCGAACGTGCGGCCCTGCAATTTGGCGGGCGCGTGGAAAATAATCGCTACAGTCCAACGACGACCACGACCTTCGGAACTCTTCCAAATAGAAGCTTCACCGGATTTTCCGGCGCCGTCGGTCTGCGCGTTAATACCTGGAGCGGCGGCGCCTTTGTGGCAAATTTCACGCATTCTTATCGCGCGCCGTCTCTTGAAGAGCTTTACAATAACGGGCCGCACGGTGGGAATGTTACCTTTGAAGTCGGCGATCCAACGCTCACTCGCGAACTGAGTGACGGTCTCGACTTCGGCATTCGTCATTCCTCGAAGAGAGTTCGCGCTGAGGGTAACGGCTTCTACTATCACATCGATAACTTTGTGTTTCTGGCTCCGACAGGCGCGACCGATCCGGGCTCAGGATTAATCATTGCCAACTACGAACAGGCCACGTCCCGGTTTGTAGGAATGGAAGCGCGCCTCGATGCAGAACTGCATCCGCGTGTTTGGCTGAACCTGGGAACGGATTACGTGAATGCAGAGTTGACCGATTCAAGCACGCCGCTGCCGCGGATTCCGCCGTGGCGTGGTCGGGCCGGCTTGGAACTGCACTTGGTAAAAGGCTTGATCCTGAATCCTGAGGCTGTCTTTGCCAATCATCAGGAGCGGCTCTTCACGACCGAGACACGAACTGCTGGGTATGGAGTCTTTAGTCTCTCCGGTTCCTATTTGATTGCGCACCAACACAACGCGCATATCATTACGTTCAATGCCTTCAACCTCGGGGATCGTCTCTATCGCAACCACCTTTCGTTCATCAAGGACTTTGCGCCAGAGATGGGACGGGGAGTTAGAGTCACTTACACAATTAGATTCTTCTAGGAGTCTCATCGAATAATAGAGCGTGGGTGTTGAGCACCGCTCAGCATCCACGCTTTTTCTTTTCCTGTCACCTTGGCATCACGTTCCAATCAAGCGAACGGCGACGCCGATAAACAGAATCCCGAAAACTGTCGCTACCGCTACCATAATGCTGGGTGAGCGCCGATGTGCTTCTGGCAAGAGATCGCTCGTCGCGGTGTAAAGAAAAAATCCCGAAGCAAAGCCCAGGAAGGCCACCAGCACGTGCGGTGGCGGCAGGAATATAAGCGCCAAGAGGGCGCCTGCTATCGGCGCGATACCGTCCAAAAGTAGAAATACAAGGTCGCCACGCCGAACTTTCTCGCCGCGCGTAACCAGCAAAATCGTGTTAAGGCCATCGCTCACATCGTGAACTATCACAGCCATCGCAACCAGTAACCCGGTGCGCCAATTAACCAGCGACGCGGCGCCGATGGCCGCGCCATCGAGAGTGCTGTGCACGATTAGTCCAATCACGCTCATCCGACCGATGTGTCTGTGCACTTGATTGTCGCAATCTTCTTCGGCGCAGGAATGAAGCACGAGCAGTCGCTCAGTCAGATAGAAAAGCAAGAAACCGACTACGACCGTCGCCAGGACAATCCGAACGTTCCATCCATTATCGCGGGCGACGTCTAATGATTCAGGCAACAGATCGAAAAATACTGCGCCCAACAGAACGCCCGCGCCGAGCCCCATTAATAAATGAATGCGTCTCCGAGCGGCGATTGCCAGCCAGCCCCCTGCCAGCGTCGAGCACATTGCTAGTGATGAAAAAAGAAGAGCACCCAT
>DATBSG010000115.1:0-5636 GCA_036559945.1 Pyrinomonadaceae bacterium | reverse complement strand
ATCCTCTCGATGTCCGAGCGCACTGTCACACGCGATCTGACGCGCGAATTCCTTACCTACATTCAAGTCGAAAAAGGTCTCTCTGCGAACACGCTCCAGAACTACGCGCGCGACATTCGCCGGCTGCAAGCCTGGGCCGCGGACAAAGGAAGGCGCATCGAACGGCTCGAGCGAAAAGACCTGCGCGAATGGATTGCGTCGATGTCGCGCGAGGGATTAGCGCCGTCCTCGATTGCGCGCGCCGTGAGTGCCGCCCGCGGCTTCTTTCGATTTCTGATGCTGGATCGCCACGTGCAGCGCGACCCAACGGAAGACATTCACACGCCCCAGCAAAGTTCCCGTCTGCCGAAGTTTTTGACTGAAGAGGAGATGGAGCGGCTGCTGCGCGCACCGGACATCAAAACCGAAGTGGGTGTTCGCGACCGCGCGATGATCGAGCTGATGTACGCTGCCGGTTTGCGCGTTTCCGAATTGTGCAGCTTGAAAGTCGCGGACGTGGATCTCGACGGCGCGATTGTTAGCTGTTACGGCAAGGGCAGCAAGCAACGACGCATCCCAATCGGGAAGAGCGCCGTGCATTGGTTGCAGCGGTACATCGCCGTTCGAGATCGACTCGGCAGCAACAATCCGGTTCTGTTTTTGAATCGCGGACGCGCGCTGACTCGGCAGCTCGCCTGGAGCATCATCAAGACGTACGCCGCGAAAGCGCAGGTGCCGGATATCTCGCCCCACACTTTGCGGCACAGCTTTGGAACGCATTTGATGCAACACGGCGCGGACTCGCGCTCGGTGCAGGCGCTGCTGGGGCATAGCGACATCTCAACGACGGAGATTTACACACACATCACCGACCTCCACATGCGCAAGGCTTATGACCGATTTCATCCCCGGGCGAAGGTACAGAACCCCGACAAGTCGGGATAGCGAGCGGATGAGAGCGTCAATGTTGAAACGACCAGGGAAATACAAATGAGAATCGCCATTGGTTCTGATCACGCCGGCTTTAGATACAAGGAAAAGATCAAGGAATTCCTCAGGACTTTGGGGCACGACGTCACGGATTTTGGAACCGACTCTGAGGAGCCGGTCGATTATCCGCTTTTCATCCATCCCGTCGCAGTTGCCGTCGCGCGCGGCAAAGCCGACCGGGGCGTCGTCCTCGGCGGTTCGGGCAACGGCGAGGCAATGGCTGCAAACCGTGTGAAAGGAATTCGCTGCGCGGTCTGCTGGGACGTTGAATCAGCGCGACTCGCACGGCAGCATAATGATGCGAACGTGATTTCACTGGGCCAGCGAATGATCTCGTTGGACGAAGCACTCGCGATTGTGCGCGTGTGGCTGGAAACGGAATTTGAAGGCGGCCGCCACGTGCGCCGGATACAAATGCTCGACGAAGAGTTTTAGCGTTGGTTTTTTCTGCGCGCCTCTGCGCAGACCTCAGTTATTTCCTCTGCGGTTAAATATTCCTACGCCCCAATGAACCGCAGAGGGTGCTGAGGATTTCGCAGAGGACGCCGAGGAATTCCAGACTACATCTCGACGAAATTCTTAGATGACAACTGCAACCTCCATCGAAGTCACGCGCACGTACCTCGAAATGCGCGAGCCATCTGAACTAAATGGAGCGAAGGTTGACGATCCAGAGATTCAAATCGAAGTCCCGCGCGATTGTTCAGTCGAATTGTTTCGCTTTCTCTACGTCGAAGTCGGCAAGAACTATCACTGGATCGATCGGCTGCCGTGGACAGACGAAGACATTCGCGCGCACCTGGCGCAGCCGGAAGTTACGGTTTGGCTGATGACTTACGGCGACGAGCGAGCGGGCTATTTCGAACTGCGAAAATGTGAAGACGGCTCGACAGAGATTGCTTACTTCGGACTCCTGCCTGAATTCATCGGTCGTGGCTTGGGAAAACATCTGCTGACTTGCGCAACCGAGCAAGCCTGGGCCGACGGCGCAAATCGCGTCTGGCTGCACACCTGCACGCTGGATGATCCGGCGGCGCTACCGAATTATTTGGCGCGAGGATTTAGGCCGTTCAAGACTGAAAGGTATTCTATCGACTGCGCAATGAAGTCAGTACCATCCGCGTAAGCGGGGGGATAATTTTTCAAGGTTCCACATTGACGTTCGATCCATCCGCCAACGCGGATGGTACTGACTTCATTGCGTCACGTTCTTGCCGCTGCGATAGAAATGAATCTGCACTTCCTCGAGCGTCGCCATTCCTTCTTCGATTTCGTGATCGATTAGGTCGAGAAACTTCTCGAGCTTCTCGCGCGTGTCAACAATTTCAACGACGATTGGCAGGTCCTGTGACAGGCGCTCGATCTTGAAAGTGTGCAGCCGGCTGTGCGCGCCGAAACCGATCATGCCACGCAGCACTGTTGCGCCGGCGAGACCTTCTTCTCTCGCTTTCATCACGATCCACTCGTGCAAAAGCTTGCCGTCGTGTCGATCGCTCTCTCCGATGAAAATGCGCAGCAGGTAACCTTCAGCCGGTAGCATCATGATGAACCTCCTCCTGTCAAATCAAAGAACGCAAGTTAACAACTTGCGCTACAACGCGAGTTAGCAACTTGCGTTGCCTCACCTCCAAATTTGAAATGCGACGGCGCGACTCAACCAAACCGCACCTAAACAGATAATTACGTGCGCGGCAATGTTGGCGACTGTCAGAGCATTCTCGCCATCTCGCCACAGATTGATGGTTTCGTTTCCGAAAGCGGAGAAGGTAGTGAAGCCGCCGAGCACGCCAATAAAAATCAAGGTGCGCGCATCAGCGCTGAAGATTCCGCGTGTCTCAGCCAGTTGAGAAAGAAAACCGATGAGGACACAACCAGCGAGATTTACCGCCAGCGTTCCGAACGGAAAACGAATACTGCCGCTCCAGTTCTGAACAAATCCGGAGACTGCATAACGAAGCGCCGAGCCAATGAACCCGCCAATGCCCGCTAAAAATAATTTGCCCACGAATCTGACTCCTAACCAGGTATTTGCCCGCCCGCTACCGCAGGCGGTTCCGACAAAACTTGGTAGGAGTCATCAGCCGAGCAGGCGGTTAATGGCGGACTCCATCGCCGATTTTCTTCCCTCTCCCAAAAAGAGAGGGAGTCAATCAAACAAACGCGAAGTCGAACTGTTCCTGATGGATCATCGGATCGCTGGTAACATCCAGAGCGCCGAGATAGTCCTCGATTTCGTTGAGCACATCGCGCTCCGAGTTACGAAGCGCGCGCGCCACTTCGGGATTCACGCGCAGCATTGCCTGACGCGAGCCGTCGCCTTCGCCTTCACGAGACAGGCGACGCGCCTGTTCGAGAATTTCGTAGCAGATAGTCTGCGGCGACTTCACCAAACCCGCGCCCTGGCAGTACGAGCACGGCGAGCAGAGCGTCCGCTCGAGCGATTGCTTCACGCGCTTGCGCGTCATGATCACCAAACCGAAGTCGTTGAATGAAAGGACCTTCGTCGGCGATTTGTCGCGCCGTAGCGCATCCTGCAAAGCGGCCATCACGCGCGTTCGATTGCGCCGCTCTTCCATGTCAATCAGGTCGAGCACGATGATACCGCCCAAATCGCGCAAACGAATTTGGCGTGCGATTTCTTCAACGGCTTCCATGTTTGTCCGCGTAATCGTGTCTTCCAGGCGGGTCGCACCACGGCCGACAAACTTGCCCGTGTTCACGTCGATCGCAACCAGCGCTTCGGTTTGATTAATGACGAGATAACCCCCGGACTTCAGCCACACGCGCGGCTTAATCGCCTTGTCTATCTCACCCTGCACGCCGTACTGCTCGAGGATCGGTTCGTCACGCGTGTAAAGCTTGACGCGCTTGACCATCTTTGGCTGCATCCGATTGACGAATTCGACGATGCGCTGGTACTCGTCTTCCGAATCGATGCGAATCGCGGTGAAGTCTTCCGACAGTTGATCACGCAGGATGCGCTGCACCAGATCGAGATCGCGATGGACGAGCGCGGGCGCTTTCGTCTTCTCTGCTGTCTGTCGAATGTCCTGCCAGGTGCGTATCAGATAACGAGCGTCCGCGCGCAACTCTTCTTCTGTCGCACCGATGCCGGCCGTCCGCACGATGAAGCCACCTGACGGTACATCTTCTTCGGTGTGAATTTTTTGAATCAGCTTGCGCAGACGAGATCGTTCAGTGTCTGAATCGATCTTGCGCGACACACCGAGATGCTCGACCGTCGGCATGTAAACCAGATAGCGGCCGGGCAGCGCGATGTGCGAAGTGATGCGCGCGCCTTTTTTAGCGATTGGCTCTTTCGCTATCTGTACCAGGATTTCCTGGCCTTCGCGCAAGAGTTCGCTGATCGCCACTTGTTTTCGTTCGTGCCGCGGATTTTTGCGGCGGCTGCCGCGCGGCGGTGGGCGTCGAGTTGGCCGTGACACAGTAGTCTCGTCCGCCGCGTCGTCGCCGGAATCAGAAGTCGTTGCAATTTCGGCAACTGGTTCGGGCATGTCATCAGACTCGGTATCTGTTTCGGCAGCTTCTGCTTCAGCGTCCTGACCGTTTGTTTCTTCGCCGGTCGCTGAGGGCTTCGGCTTTCGTCGCCGCCGGCCGCCGCGTCGCGTCGCGAACTCTTCGTGCAGACGAGCGGTTGTGATACCGGCCTCCGAATCCGAATTCAATTCTTCGCCGGCTTCGGTCGTCGGTTCGGTTTCGCCCTCTAATTCATCTGATTTTTTTGATTTGAAGAAACGGCTGATGACGCCGGCCTTTTTGCGGCCACGCGTGGTCGAGGTTCGCGGCGGCAGTTCTGACGCCCCTGCCTCTTCATCGTCACTCACGCGCTGAAAAGCCAGGCTGCGCGAGCTTTCATCGACGATCTCATCGACGAAGTCGCGCACGTGCGCTTCTTCGACGACCGGAGGCCGAGCAGCGCCGATTGCGTCAGCTTCTTCGGTGTCGGCAACGCGCTGAAATTCGCCACTCTCACGGAATTCGTCGGACAGCAGGGACCCGACGGGAGCGCTGGGCACATCTTCCAGATCGAATTCGATGGCATGAACTTCGTCCATGATCCGCTCTTGCAGCCGAGCGTCTTTCAGCATCTCGCCATTCAGCATGCGCTCTTCCTCGTCGCTCACGCGCTCGAACGAGGCTGCTGAGACAAATGGCGTGTCGAAAGGCCCGACCTCGTGCGGAATCAGACTGCGTTCTTCCGGAGCAGGTTGGCTTTCCGCTTTCGTGGGCCGTCGTCTGCCTCGTCCGCCGCGACGGCCGCGACGACGTGCGCCCGTTTCCTCGACTGGCTCCTCGTCCGCTGTTTCGGCGGGAGCAGGTTCAGTTTCAGCCTCGAGCAATGGGCCGACTCGCTCGTGCGTGGCTTCGATGTGATGCTCGCGTTCGATGCGCGCCTGCTCGATCTTTTCGGCAGCAGCTTTCTGCGCTGCGGTCGTATCGCCTTTCTTTCCGCTGTCGACGACGATACGTTCGAACTCGGCTTCTTCGTCGAAGAAATCGGAAACGTAAAGAAACGCGTCGCGCTCAAGTCCGATATCGACAAACGCCGATTGCATGCCGGGCAGGACGCGCATTACGCGGCCTTTGTAAAGATTGCCGACGATACCCTGATTCTCTTCACCGCGCTCGATGTAGAACTCGGTGAC
>DATBSG010000114.1:0-4152 GCA_036559945.1 Pyrinomonadaceae bacterium | reverse complement strand
TGCCCATCATCGGGAGATAAAAGGCGCCATATTGATGGTGCGCTTCAGCATAATTCGGATTCAATGAGATCACCTGCTTGAAATCTTTTTCCGCGCGGGCAAAATCCCAATCGTACTGAAACTCGATGTTTGCCAGAATGGCGCGAGCTTCGACCAGTTTATCGTCTATGCTTAGCGCCGCCGCAACGTCCTGCTTAGCCTTCGGCTTCGCTTCGCTCATAGGCAAGACTAAGTCTCCCATGGCAAAGAAACACTCCCCTCGCGCGGCATAGGCAAGAGCATAACGCGGGTCTAACGCAATCGCCTGGTCGAAGAATGAAACCGCGCGGTTGAGGTTTTCTTCACGAGGTCCGTTCATGTAATAGCGTCCCAGACTATAGAGCCGGTACGCCTCCGCGTTTTCCGTATAGCGCTTGGTAACTTGTTCCTGTTGCCCGCCGGTCAGACGCACGCGCAGCGCCTCGGTAACTTGACGCGCAATCTCATCCTGCACGGCAAAGATGTCGGCGGCTTTGCGTACGTAGTGATCGCCCCAAAGTTGAATGTTGTTCCGCGTGTCCGTCAATTCAACCCTGACATCGAGCGTGTCGCCCTGCATGACTATTCGGCCGGTCAGTATTGCTTGCACGCCAAGGCGCTGCGCCACCTTCGGCAAGTCGGACGTCTGATTCTTGTAATTGAAAACTGAATTACGCGCGATGACCTTCATGTTCGGCAATTGCGATAAACTGTTGATTAGTGAATCCGTCACGCCGTCCGCAAAGTATTCATTGTTTTGATCGTGCGTGGCGTTCTCGAAAGGCAGGACAGCGATTGAATCAATCGTGTTTACAGGTGTTGAGGCACCGCGCATGAAAAACCAATAACCCGCGCCAACGATGCCCACCAGTAACAGAACGGCGATGATGACTGCCGCTGATTTGTGTTCTTTGATCCCGCTGAAGATGTATTCAGCGCTGGAAACGGCGGTGGGGTTGGGAGTCCTGCCTTCAGGCGGCCCGGTGTTCATGTCAGCGGCTCTGACGCTTGGAGGCGGAATGCCGGACTGTGCGCTCGGCAACACGCCATCGGCTCGCGACGGCTCAGAACGTTCGAGTTTTCGCTCGAATTCCAATTCCTGCGTCAGACTTTTCAAGTCCAGCAGCATGTCCTTGATCGTTTGATAGCGCTCGTCTCTGTTCTTGCGCAGCGCTTTCAAGACAATGCGGCCCAGCTCAGTTGGCGCTTCGGACGAATAACGCGTCAACGGTTGCGGCTCTTTGTCGCTCAGGACCGACGCCATGATTTCGTTGCGGTTCGAACCGTCGAATGGCAAGCGGCCCGCGACCATCTCGTAGATGACAACGCCGAGACTGAAAATATCTGTGCGCGCATCGACTGGCAGTCCGCGCGCCTGCTCAGGCGACATGTAAACGGCCGTGCCCATAACCACGCCCGGATCCGTCTTAACGTTGGCGCGCGTGGAAGCTTCAGAGTCAATTGAATCAATCGACGGGGGCGCCGTTAGTTTCGCCAGACCGAAATCCAACACCTTAATGATGCCATCACGCCGCAGCATGACGTTTTCCGGCTTGATGTCGCGATGAACAATGCCTGCGGCGTGGGCAGCCGCGAGCGCGCTGGCGATCTGCATTGCTATGTCGAGTGATTCAGCAAGCTTCAGCGGCGCTTTCAATTCACGCTCGCGCAGCGTTTCTCCGTCAATGAATTCAGTCGCAATGAAATGACCTGATTCCGTTTCGTCAATCTCGTAAATGGTAATGATGTTGGGATGGTTCAATGCGGACGCGGATTTCGCTTCTTGCACAAATCGCCGCATGCGATCGTGATTGGCGGCGAGGTCAGCAGGCAGAATCTTTAAAGCAACCTTGCGATCGAGTTTGGTGTCTTCAACCAGATACACCTCACCCATCCCGCCCGCGCCAAGCTTCGACCGGATTTCGTAGCGACCCAGTTTTGTGCCTGCTTTGACGGTTATCGTTCGGCCACCTCGCCGGGGGTTTACGAAGCCGCTAATTTTAGCTGGATTAACCTCGGCACGCGAGTTTAGGAATGGATCAGGACTCTCATCGGGGGAAGTGCCTTGGAAATCAGGCGGCAAACTGAAAAGCCCTCGCTCAATGTCGCTGTCACAGAACGCTCCAGCTTTAAGCTGTCAGTCGTTGGTCTCCAAGGAAGTCGTTTCCCTTCTCGTTAACATTACCTGCGATAGCCCGACCGCACAACTCTCCGCTGCGCTCCAAGTCATCCACTCCGTTACGGCACTCCGTGTGTGCGTTCGAGCGCCCAGGCGCAGT
This sequence comes from Pyrinomonadaceae bacterium, assembly GCA_036559945.1. Classification (GTDB taxonomy): domain Bacteria; phylum Acidobacteriota; class Blastocatellia; order Pyrinomonadales; family Pyrinomonadaceae; genus UBA11740. The sequence goes on along the minus strand of DATBSG010000114.1, from coordinate 1,855 downwards.
GAACGTCATGAGCGTCAAATGAGACACCTATCGTTCCCCATCAGCTTTGTTCTTTGACGCTTTTTCACGACTGAGATACCAAGAGCCAAGGCTGTGCGAATAGTCATCGGCTAAGCGTCAGAGCGTCTTAGGTTGATATCCTTCAGGCAAGCGGTCGTACTGGGCAGGCTCGACATCGGGCACTTGATCCAGCGCCTTCAGAAAGTCTTCTTTGCTGGCGTGCTTGGCGCGGAGCGCAATGTAGCTTTCGTTGCTCCGGATGCCCACAGCCTGAGTAACCGCGAGGCTGATGAGCTGTTCCAATGGAATCTTCTCGCGGTCGGCCAATTCCTCAGCCTGCTTGAGCACGGGTTCAGGAATTTTGGCTTCGATTGTAGTCATGATCGCTCACTCAGTTTCAAAAGCATCTTCGCCGGCGTAATTGCTGCCAAGCCAAAGTTTTCAACGCCACTTCAAAAGCGCGCGCCTTGCTGGAACAAATGGCGGCAGAAGAAAGTAGTGAGTTTGTCTTCTGCAATCCCGACACCGGACTTCCCTACACCGACATCAAACGCGCCTTTACCACGGCTCGTCTTAAAGCCGGAATCGTGGATTTCCATTTTCACGATTTACGACACACGACGGCCACGAGGCTCGGAGATGCCGGCGTTGACGCAATCAAGCTGGCGGCGATCATGGGTTGGTCAGACGTTCGCGTGGCCATGCGATACACCCATCCACGCGCGCTTGGACTAAGAGATGCGATGGAGAATCTTGCGGGTCCTAAAAGAGTCCCCGCACTTTTCCCCACAAACAACCAGCGGCGACCGTTACCGATCGCCGCAAGTGGTTGATTGAATTGGTCGGGACGACTGGATTCGAACCAGCGACCTCACGCACCCCAAGCGTGCGCGCTACCAGGCTGCGCCACGTCCCGTCAACTGTTTTTTAGTATGACGCCAAAATCATGACTGTCAAACCGCGAGCTGGATCTACTTTCGCGACCTGGCACTCTTCATTTTGACTTCGCGGTCCGTCTCGTCCAGCAAGTCCAGAATCTCGCGCAGCTCTTTGGCAACCTGTCGCATTGCTTCTTTCTCTTGGTTGTTTGACCCGCTAGTTTGCGTCGCTTTTGTTGCCGCTTCCGCGGCGGCGGGTGTTGCCGCAAATCGCGCAGCCAGCGACGGCGGAGGTTTCAAACTGCGCATTGAAGGCTTCGCCGCAGTTGCCGAATCAGTTTCGCGGACGGAGCCGCCACGTAATTCGTTTGCCAACTTTTTTTTCGCTCCTGCTATCGTGTATTGCTCGTCGTAAAGTAATTCTTTTATGCGCAGCGCCATCTCAACGTCGCGGCGGCGATACGTTCGCTGCCCGGCGCGATTTTTCTGCGGCGCCAGCATCGGAAATTCAGTTTCCCAGTACCGCAAGACGTGCGCTTGCACCCCTGCCAGGTCGCAGACTTCGCCGATCTTGAAGAAAAGCTTTTCGGGGATAGCGACGGCAGTCATTAGAGAGCGCGACAGCAAGTCGATTGCGTCGCCGGGCCGACGTTTGATTGGCAACGCGAACGTGCCTCGGATGTTACTCGCGGCGAGTTTTCCGTGTCAACAGTTACGTTTAGCGCCAATAAGTTCATACGCGAGATTAAAACCAAATTCTCAGGTGCAGTGCGCGACGGTTTTGGCTCCTGTCACTGACTTTCGGCGAGGTCGTTTACCGGTAAGACCGTCGTTGGTAGTGCCCTATCTATGAAGCAGGTGACGGACGTCAATTGAAAAAGAGCAGACTTCGTCCGAGCGCCACTGGTGCTTCAAGGTTTATTTACTAGTAACGAGCTTAAGGACAATCACAAAATAGTTGGGTGCCAGTTCCTCAA
>DATBSG010000113.1:0-6432 GCA_036559945.1 Pyrinomonadaceae bacterium | reverse complement strand
AGCTAGGGTTGTTCACCGCACGGATCAAGAGAACAGATCGCCGCGCTGAGATGCTCACGAATATCCGACGCAACCATACAACGCATGCCGAGTTCGCGCGCCGCCAGATCGCCGGCGAGTCCGCTCACGTAAAGTGCGGCGATGACTGTTTCGAGAACGCTGACCCTTTTTGCCCTGCTGGCCGGTGCATACGCCTGCGCCTGTGCCACAAAACCGGTAATAACCCCCGTTAAGGTATCGCCGGCGCCTGCGGTGCCGAGTCCCGCATTGCCCGTTGCATTAACGAACACTCGACCGTCGGACGCGGCAATCAGTGAACGGTCGCCCTTCAGCAGCAGAATGACTTCGTGTCGAGTCGCGAACTGTCGCGCCGACGCAACCCGATCGTGTAATGCCGTCTTGTCTGAAGTTCCCATCAACCTCAGCATCTCGCCCGGATGTGGGGTGAGAACGATAGGCAGTTCACTCGAACCGCGGAGTTGATCGGGCCACGGCGAAAGACAATTCAATCCGTCCGCATCGATCACAACAGGTGTTCGCCGACCTTCGACAACTCGGCGCACGAACATTCGCGTTCGTTCGTCTTCTGACGAAAGGCCGGGACCGATCGCAATCACGTCAGCTCGTTCACTGAACTTTAAGACATAGTCGACAGCTTCGTCGCTCACCGCGCCTCGATCCGTTTCAGCCAGCGACGTGGTCATAACCTCCGGCATCGTGTGCGACGCAACGAGCGCTTGCACGGATGCGGGTGTGGCAACCGTCACGAGTCCGGCGCCCGCGCGCATCGCGGCATTCGCGGACAACGTCGCTGCGCCGGTAAAACCGCGCGAGCCCGCCACAATCAACGCGTGTCCGTGCGTGTTCTTGTAAGAATCCGGCTGGTAGCGTGTCTCGATGAGCCAGCGTCGGGCGTCAGCTTCTTCCGTGAGAAACAGATCGGCCCTGGCTTCAGAGATAAGCTCGCGCGGCGACCCGATTTCGGCCACGACCAGGCGGCCATTGTAATTCGACGCGGCCGGCAAGACGTTTGCGCGTTTCGGCGCCGTCATTGTGATGGTGATGTCGGCTTGTATCGCCGCGCCGATTAGTTCGGCGCTGTCAGAATCCAATCCAGACGGAATGTCGATCGCCACGACCAACGAATTCGCCGTCGCGTGTTCGCGGAGCCCGTTTATTCGCCGAGCAACTTCGCCGTAAACGCCGTCGAGCGGCCGGGTCAAACCAGTCCCGAACAACCCGTCGACAATCACGTCCGGCGGCGGAGAGAGTTGCTCTTCAACAGCGCGTCGAGCATCGTCATCGTTTGGGCACTGCACAAATCGAATCGAACTCGCTGCCGATTCCGCGTCGCCTTCAGCCAGACTCGTCAACGCATCGAAATTCGTGCGCGCATCCCCTTTTGCGTCGCCGATGTTGCCAAACAGAATCGCAGAAACACTAGCGCCGGCATGCGCTAGCAGTCTTGCCGTCGCCGCGCCATCACCGCCGTTATTTCCTCGGCCGCAGAGGACCAGCGCTCTCTTGTTGGCAACGTCACCGGAAAATGCCGAGACAATCACTCGCACCACTGCGGACGCCGCATTCTCCATCAGCACGAGCGACGGAATGCCGTAACGTTCCATCGTGAGCTGATCGATTTCGCGCATCTGCGCCGACGTGAGTACGGGTTGCACGCCAGGATCATAAGGAGAAGGTTAGATGAGGGTCAATTGACCGCAGTCAAGGGTCGTGGTCAGTTCCCAGTCAAGGGTCGTGGATGAAAGGCAAAACCTGACGAGGCCAAAACAAAAAAAGCGGTCCGGGTTTCCCCGCCGCTGCCGCTGCTCCAGCCCATCCGTCTTTTCGGGATACTCAGGTAAAGGCGTAATCTCAGGCGTTCTCCAGAAAATTCTTCAAGGTGCAGTTTTATGGGAAATCCAGCGCGCTCAGTCTATTTGACCGAAAGCGGCTGGTTATCGTTTGAGGCCAAACATCCGCAGGCCACGTCCAATAACGGCGTCGGCTTCGCGGACACGGAGAGCGGAAGCGACTCCGAAGTACGCCAACCCGAAAGGGACCAACACAACGGCTGCGATAATAATCGGGTGCAGCCGCGGAATAGCTAACTTGATTGCCCATCCCAACACTGCGCCGCCAAATGCTGACAGCCACAACCTCGCGACGAAAGTTGAACTCAACCCGGTGCGTCCGATGCGCTGGTTCAGACTGCGACGCAGCAAAGCGAACTCAATCCAACCGGCGATACCCGCTGAGGCGGTCAATCCCGCCGCTCCCCATTTCGGATTGATACCGATCAATCGCGGGAGCGGAATTGCGCAGAGATATCCCAGCCCGGTCGTAAGCGCGACGCGAATCACTGCGTACCTCAGCGGCGTGCGCGTGTCATGCAGCGCGTAGTAAGTTGACGCGTAAAGTCGCCCGAGCGTCGATGCCAGCAGCCCAATCGTCGAGCCCGCCAGTATGCCCCACACATAAGTCGAATCAGCTCGATTGAAGCGGCCCGTTTGATAGAGCGCGCCGGTCATCACATCACCAAACGCCATCATTGCCACCACTGAAGGCACGATGAAAAACGCGATGCGTCGCAGTCCTTCGTCTAATCGACCCCGAAGTTGATCTGCTATTTGATCGCGCGAGCCGAGCGCGCTCGACATCGCCGGCAACTCTGCCGCTGAAACTGACATGCCGAACAAACTCACCGGCAAAGTGTAGAGACTTTGCGCATAAGTCAGCGCGGCGACGGCCTGCGGGCTGATCAATCCCGCCAGCATCGCATCCACGAACGCAGAGATTTGCACGACGCCACGGCTCATGAAGACCGGGAAGAAATTTCTCAAAACTGTCCGCACGTTTGCAGACGCAATATCCAGCACCGGTCGCACCCGGCGAATCAGCATGATTACCGTGGGCATCTGCACGCCAAACTGAAGCGCGCTGCCGATGACTGAGCCCCAGGCCGCTAACGTCGCCAGATGAAATTGATCCTCACGACCGCCAAACCAAATTAGCGTCGCGATGATTGCCAGATTCCAAACGACGGGCGCGGTGTACGACAAAAAGAACTTGCGATGGCTATTCAGAACACCAAGGCACCAGGCTGACATCACGAGTAAGCCGGCGCCGGGAAAGAATATGCGAATGAGCTGGGTAGTCAGTTCGCGCGTCGCCGGATCAAAACTGGCGGCGAACAATCGCACGAACAAAGGCGTCGTCAGAACGCCAACCAGCACGATTATCGAGGTCACGAGGGCCAGCAGCGTCAGCACTGCGTCGGCAACTCGCGAAGCCTCTTTCTTGTCACCGCGGGCGAGCAGATTTGCGTAAACGGGAATGAACGAAGCAGACAGCGCGCCTTCTCCAAAGACGTTCTGAAGAAAGTTGGGAATCCGGAAAGCGGCGCTGAATGCGCCCGCTGCGTCCGACGTACCGAGGTAGTGGGCGAAGACGCGCTGCCGAATAACCCCGATGACGCGGCTCACCAGGATGCCGGCGCCGACCATAAACGCTGAGCGGCCGGTGCTTTCGCCATGCCCGCTGTCATCAACGTCAACGCGCGGAAAGCGGCCCGTCGATTCGCCAACTATTGCGATTGTTTCTCCGGCGACTTCGCCGGCGTTGTGATGGCGCTGGGAATGTTCGCGATCATCGGCGGGAGATGAAGGTTTTGACGCGTCCGGAAGATTTGGACTGGGAACTTCGGGCTCGGGACTTTTGTCCTGCGGGTCGTCGTTCATCTTGGCGTCACAGATTGTACTCTTTGATCTTGGTCAAGAGCGTCTTGTAACTCACGCCCAGGGCTTCGGCGGCTTGCATCTTATTGCCATCGCAGGTCGCGAGAGTCTCGGCAATCTTTTGTCGTTCGACCAATTGCACTGCCCGCGCGGCCGCCTCTCCCAAAGTGCCAGACGTGTCGATACCGAGAGATTTTGCCTCACCCGCTTCTGCGGCGGCCAAACCGAGATCGCGCGGCTCGAGGTTCGCGCCGTCCGCAAGAATGCAGGCACGCTCAATGGCATTCTCTAATTCACGAACGTTGCCCGGCCAGCGATGCGCGCGAATCGCCTCGACGCTCGCGTCGCTGAGCATCGCTTCCCGGCTCCGCAATTCTTTGCCGAGCGCCGCCGCAAAGTGGCGCGCCAACAACACCACATCTTCACCGCGATCTCGCAAAGGTGGAATCTCAATGGGAAAGACTGCAAGCCGAAAGAAAAGATCGCCACGGAACTCCGACGCGTCCACCGCTGCGCGCAAATCCTTATTCGTCGCGGCGACAATGCGCAGGTCAACGGGAATCGGCGCTCTGCCCCCGATCCGATCCACGGCTTTCTCTTCGATCGCACGCAGAAGCTTTCCCTGCACTGCCAGTGGCAGCTCGCCAATTTCATCGAGGAAAACGGTTCCGCCTGAGGCCAACTCGAATTTTCCGAGCCGCCGTTCACCGGCGCCGGTAAACGCGCCGCGCTCGTGCCCAAACAACTCATTTTCGATCAGTGTCTCAGGAATTGCCGCGCAGTTGATCGCCACGAATGGTTTGTCGCGCCGGTTCGAGAGGTGATGAATCGCGCGGGCGAAAAGCTCTTTGCCAGTGCCCGATTCTCCGAGCAGCAAAACGGTCGCCTCCGTCTGTGCCACGCGCTGTGTCTCAGCCACCGAGCGTTTGATCGCTTCCGATTCGCCGAGGATGCGCGGAAATCCGTAGCGCTTCGACCACTCCTCGCGCAGCAAAAGGTTCTCGGTGCGCAGCCGCGCTTGTTCCAACGCGCGCTCAACCAGCAGCAAGAGGTGGTTTGAATCGACGGGCTTTTGCAGAAAGTCGTGCGCGCCATCCTTCATGGCCTGGACTGCCTCATCAATAGAGCCGTACGCCGTCATCACAATTACCGGCACATCGCTGTCGGCATTCTTCGCCGCGCGCAACACGTCAATGCCTGAGCCGTTTGGCATACGCAAATCGGTCAGCACAATCTTGTGCGGCACACGAGCGATCTCTTCGATTGCCGCGCGGGCGTCGGCAGCTTCCGTAACTGAGTACCCGGCCGTCTCCAGCGTCATGCGCAGCACGCGCCGCAGGCTCTCTTTGTCTTCGACGAGAAGTATGTCAGGCATGCGTCAGTTGGCAGTAAGCAGTGCGCAGTGAACAGTTACTCGCTCACAGCCTCTGGATCATTCCCGCTGCGTCAACAGGTGTCAAGACTTAATTGCGAGTGAAAGAACAGAGCGGAAAAGCTACTGTTCACGAGGTTCGTATTCGCCGCGCGCCTTTGCGGCTTCGTAGTCTGAAGTAGCCAGCCGCATTGAGAGTTGGATCGGCCGGTAAGAAAATGGCGCAGGTCCGCCCAGGGCGTTTTGAATTGCCGACACGATTGCGTCCTGGTTGTCGCGAAACTGATTGACGCTGCCCCGTTGGTTGAAAATCACGAATAAGACGACGCGCCCACTCTTCGTGTTCATCTGGCCGACCAGCGAACTCGCGCCACCATCGGTACGAACGAGCGTGCCGGTTTTCGCGATGACGCTCCCGCGCTCCATCGCGTCCGTGTAGCGGTCTTCGAGTGTGCCCGGATCAATTCCCGCGACCGGCAGGATGTCTGACAACTTCAAATTGTTCTTCTTTAGCTCATCGCGCAGCCCGCGCAGAATGGTCATCATCGCGCGCGGCGTCACGCGATTCACACCGAGCCCGCTTGTGGACGCAAAAGACACCTCGTCGGGATTTATCTTGAGCCAATTGATCAAAAGCGTGCGCACCGAATCGGCACCGCCAAGCGACTCGCCAATCCGTTCCGCCATGAAATTGTTCGAGTAGCAAAGCAGCACTTTCAGAATGTCCACCAGCTTGCTGGATCGGCGCGTAAGCAGTGGAGTGGCTTGCGGCGGCGTCGAACCAACCACTACTTCGCCGGCGATTGAGAGACTAGGAACCGAACTAAGACTTTGCTGATCGCCGAGCAACAAACGCTCATCGAGCCATGCGCGCGTCGCGCTCGCAGACCGCGTCATGGAATCCATCGATTCGCGCAACTCTTCACCTGAATGGCGCGCCGACCAATCGAAGTTCATCGTAAATCCTGGCGCGACGATCAGATTGCCGGTGACAGTCTTGATGCCGAGGTCGTTCAACTGACGCGCCAACATCACCGCATGTTCGTAGCGGAATGAAGGATCGCGACCCGTTACAACCAGGTCACCAGTCAGCGTCCCGGTCGCGCGGTCGATTGTGCCGCCCGCCCAAACCGCCGTCACAAACCGATGGTTCGGTCCGAAACTTCTGAGCGCGGCAAGGGCTGTCGCGAGTTTGACTGAGGACGCGGGATTGAACTTCTCGTCCGCTGACTGCGACGCGATGATCTTCCCTTCCAGCGTTTCCGCCAGTACGCCCTGAACCCCCCGAATTGGCGTCAACGATTCCGGAAGCGCGATTCCCCGGGC
>DATBSG010000112.1:0-7223 GCA_036559945.1 Pyrinomonadaceae bacterium | reverse complement strand
GTCAATCTGATTCCGGGCATGGACGAAGCTCAGATTATTCGCCCCGGTTATGCGATCGAGTACGATTTCGTCGACCCCAGAGAATTGACTCCGTTTCTCGAAACCGCGCGCGTGAAGGGATTATTTCTCGCCGGGCAAATCAACGGCACCACAGGATACGAAGAAGCCGCATGCCAAGGCCTTATGGCGGGCCTCAATGCCGGATTGTGGACGACTGGCCGCTCTGGTTTCCGGCTCCGTCGTGAGGAATCATACATCGGCGTCCTGATAGATGATCTCATCACACAGGGTGTTGATGAACCGTACCGGATGTTCACTTCGCGATCAGAGCATCGCTTATCCCTCCGGCACGACAACGCTGACGAGAGGCTCGAGCCGAAAGGGCGGGAACTGGGCCTTGTAGGGGACAGCGAGTGGGAACGTTTCAACGACAGGCGAGAACGACTTGCGAAAGTGCGCGCATTGTTAGCCTCAACAAAGATTCGGCCTTCGCACCCGGCGTACAAACATTTGCGTCGCGTAACCGGCCAGGAACTGGGCGACTCAATAACGCTCGGCCAGCTCGCTCTTCGGCCGAATATCACTGCCGGTGAGATCATTAACCTCCTGCCGGCCCAGGACCAGTTGGGGTTCCAGCCGCGCGACATCGAAACCGCGCTTGCCGACACTCTGTACTCCGGCTATCTCGACTCGCAGAACCAGGCCACTCGCCGTCTGCGCCAGCACGACACCCTCGCGATCCCCGAGAGTCTTTCATTCAAGGCCGTTGGCAGCTTGTCGCACGAGATGGTGGAGCGACTCGAACGAGTCAGGCCGCGGAACTTCGGCGACGCGCGCAAGATTCCCGGTCTCACGCCAGCCGCCCTTTCAAACTTGCTTGTTTATTTGACTGCCACTCAACAGGCACCGCAAGCTCTCCACACCTGAGTTGTCGCCCTTTTCGACCTAACCGTTTCACGTGTAACACCGTCCTTCGGATAGTAACCCTGCGGTAGCTGCTTAAAAATGGCACAGCCGTAACACTCCCGAACCAGGCAGAAATGCTAGGCATTTTGTCGTCACCGTGTTAATGTATCACCTTAAATTTGTCGGCGAATCGCGGCTGGATGGCAAAAACAATCGCCATAGCGAATCAAAAGGGTGGTGTTGGTAAAACTACTACCGCAATTAACCTCGCTGCGGCGCTCGCCAGGGCCGAAAAGCGAATTCTCGTTGCGGACGTCGATCCTCAGGCTAACGCCACGTCGGGCTTCGGAGTTCCACGCCACTCGATCACACATAACATTTATCACGCGTTGATTCTCCAGGAGCCGCTGCGTGACCTAATCATTACGACACAATTTGATTTGGATCTGGTACCGTCCGACCGTAATCTGGCTGGCGCTGAAATCGAGATGATTGAAATCCAGGAACGAGAGTTCCTGCTGGCGAAAGCCTTAGCACCAATCAAGAGCAATTACGATTACATCATCCTCGATTGTCCGCCGGCACTTAACCTGCTTACCGTCAACGCCCTGGCGGCGGCCGATTCCCTCCTGGTGCCGATTCAATGTGAATACTACGCGCTGGAGGGGGTCACCGAGCTCTTCAATACACTCACCTCGATCCGTCGCGCCGTGAATCCGATGCTTAAAATTGAGGGATTGCTCCTGACCATGTACGACGACCGTATTAACCTTTCCTCCGCGGTCGCGGCAGATCTCCGCGGTTTTTATGGCAGCCTGGTTTTGCAGACGCTTATCCCGCGAAACGTCCGACTGGCCGAGGCGCCGAGTCACGGCAAACCAGTGCTTTACTACGATCCGCGGTCACGCGGAGCCGAAAGCTACTTGCAACTCGCAGAGGAGGTATTGGCCCATGAACAGGAAGCCACTGGGCAGAGGCCTGAGCGCCCTGATTTCCACAGCGCCGTCGCCGCAGGAAAATGAAGAATTGCGGGAGATCGAGATCGATCTAATTCGTCCCGGCGAACAGCAACCGCGTAACAGCTTCGACGAAGCCAAGCTCCAGGAACTCGCACAGTCCATTCGGGCGAGCGGCATCATTCAGCCGCTGTTGGTCCGGCGACGAGGCGGCTTGTTCGAACTTGTCGCCGGCGAACGACGCTGGAGAGCCGCTCAACTGGCGGGCCTCACGCGAGTTCCAGCCATCGTTCGCGATATCCCCGACGAGAACCTGCTTGAGCTTGCGCTGATCGAGAATATTCAGCGACAGGAACTAAACCCGATCGAAGAGGCGAATGCCTATCGACGACTAATCGAGTCGCTGAGGCTAACGCAGGAGGAAGTTGCGCAACGCGTGGGACGCGACCGAACCTTCATCACCAATTACCTTCGCATTCTGAAACTTCCGACTGAGATTCAATCCTTGCTCGAGCAGGAGAAGCTTACGTTTGGCCACGCGCGCGCCCTCCTCGGAGTTTCAGATCCGCAAATGCAGCGCCGTCTCGCCCAACGGATTCATAAGAACAACTGGTCAGTACGAGAGACCGAGAACAGAATCCGAAATCTCACCTCGCGTCAGCCATCGGCTACGCCCCCAGCGCATCGACTCGAAGACCCAAATCTCCGAGCGGCTGAGGCAAAGCTCCGGCGCAGATTTGGGACCCAAGTTCGAATTGTTGCAGGGAGGCCCGGCACTGCAGGTCGCATCGAAATCGAGTTCTACAGTCCCGAAGATCTAAACCGCCTCTACGACCTTCTCACGTCCTCCGATCAACAAATGGTGGCCTCTGCATCCACAGGGTAACACGCATTATGCTACTAAGTGTAGTACGAGCGGCGAGCTAACGAGATCGATTCATGGCTCAATCACGGCGCCCTTGGACCTTCTGTTCCAGCCTCAACAAATCAGCCTTAGGACACGAATTAGCGCAAAGTAATTTAGAGCACAAGTAGATTGCAAACTTATCAGGTGTTTTCCTTGCCTCGTCTTTTCCGCTTGTGGTAGGTTCTGCCGTCGACAGATCAACCGCTCGGCTTAGGGCAACAATGTATTTTGTTGTACTAAGTAGTGTGCGTTATTTCCCTAAATGTACACAGGATATCAAGACGCTCAGTGGCAACCCTTCTTTCAGGCGATCCAGCGCAAACTAAGTGACCAGGCCTTCGAAACCTGGTTTCGCCCGCTGCGATTCCAACGCAGCGCTGCCGAGGGTGTCCTCCACATCGCCACGCCAAACAACGTGGTCCGAGACTGGATACTGTCCAAGTACGCTGAGCCCTTGCAGCAATCATTGAACGAGTCACAACTTGATTCATTACGAATTGAATGGGAAAGCGATTCGGCCTCCAGGCCCGCGATAGATCCGAAGCCGATTACTCCGCCGATTGACGGGAATGAGCCTTTGGCAAGCGAGTCGGCGGATTTCGCTCTTTCCGATGTTTCCAGCTTGAACGAGAAATATACGTTCTCTAACTTCGTGGTCGCCTCGTGCAATCGTTTGGCTCACGCCGCTGCTATGGCGGTCGCCGATTCGCCGGGCAGGACGTATAACCCGCTTTACCTTTACGGTGGCGTCGGTCTTGGCAAGACTCACTTGATTCAAGCCACGGGACACGCAATCGCGGCGGCCAACCCGACTTTGCGGATTGCCTACCTTTCGCTTGAGCGGTTCATGAACGAACTGATTAGCGCTATTCGATACGGGTATGACAAGACCAATGCTTTTCGCGAGCGCTATCGCAGTATCGATGTTCTGCTGATCGACGATGTCCAATTCATAGCCGGCAAAGAACGAACACAGGAAGAATTCTTTCACACGTTCAATGCGCTTTATGATCGGCAGAAGCAGATTGTTCTCACCTCAGATTGCCCGCCAAGAGACATCCCGGAAATCGAAGAGCGTCTGCATTCCCGGTTCGAGTGGGGATTGATTGCAGATATCGAGCCGCCCGATCTGGAAACAAAAATCGTGATCATCAAGCGCAAGGCCGAAGCCCACGGTCTCTACATTCCTGATGACGTTGCTTTGGCGTTGGCGCGCCACAGTAAACACAACATTCGCGAACTGGAGGGGTTGTTGATCCGTTTACTGGCGATGGCCTCACTTCGCGGTCTACCGCTTACCAGGAGTTTGGCTGAAGAATCATTCCGCGGTGTCTCGAATCAGGCAATTCAGGAAGAAGTTTCAATTTCCAGGATTCAGCAGTTGGTAGCGCAGCACTATAAAATCGATGCAGAAAACTTGAAAGCGCGTTCGAATGTTCGCCACCTCCTGGTCCCGCGACAGGTTGCAATGTACTTGTGCAAAAGACTCGCCAAGAAGAGTTACCCAGAAATCGCCAGGCATTTTGGTGGAAAGCATCACACGACTGTGATTCACTCTGTGGAAAAGATCGAGAAAGACATAAACTCAAACGGCGAACTGGCCGCCACTATCAACCGTCTGATAGAAGCTGTGAATGCTTAGGTTTTAAATTCGCGTTTTTCCACGCCTCGGGTCGAAGGAAAGCTCGAACGCTACTCACTGGAAAATTATAGAAAGTCGGCTATCGCGTTGTGCTTTACACAGCTTTCACATGCTCTACTACTACGACTATAGATCAATTCAAATCATAGTTTAGCTTGCCGTTTGAAAGGCTGTTCTGAACTTCGCGAGCGCTGTGGTATAAAACCGAAAAGGTTTTTGACCTGAAGGAGCAGAAGATGCAATTCGTAATCGGTCGAAATGCTTTGCAAAAAGAACTGGCTTTCGTCCAGGGTATCGTGGAACGCAAGAACACAATTCCGGTTCTCGCTAATATTCTTATCGAGTCAGCCGGTGAAGATTCCATTCGCATCAGCGGTACCGATCTCGATGTGACAATTCGTTGCGATGTCGACGCGCAAGAGATTTCCACGCAGGGTGCGATCTGTGTGCCGGCGCGAAAGCTTTTTGATATTGCGCGGCTGCTTCCTGATGCGCCGGTCAGTTTTCGCAAAGAAGAAAACGAATGGGTGACGGTTGAATGCGATCGGTCGAAATTCCGTCTGCCGGGCGTCTCTAAAGAAACCTTTCCTGAGTTGCCGGGCTTCAAATCGACTCCGCTGAAGTTGCCAGCGTCGGTGCTCAGAATGCTGATCGAGCGGACGATATTCGCAATTACGCAGGAGGAAGGTCGCTACACATTGTCGGGGGCGAAATTCGAACTCGACAAGAAAAACGTAAAGATGGTGACAACGGATGGCCATCGACTCGCCTTCGTTTCCACGACGAGATCGAATGGGACAGGAGAGGAGCTCGACGTGCTCATTCCACGAAAAACATTAGCGGAATTGACAAAACTGACGTCCGATTTTGACGGCGACATCAATCTGGGAGCAGATGAGAATCATGTGTATTTTCAGGTAGGCTCGCGTCTGTTGATTTCGCGTTTGTTGTCCGGCCAGTTTCCAAACTACGAGATGGTAATGCCGAAGAACAACGACCGCACCGCCACCTTCGATACGTTGGGCCTGAATCAGGCAATTAGGCGCGTTGCCTTAATGGCTGACGACCGTTCCCACGCGATTCGTTTCCATATCGCGAAAGAACAATTGCTGATCAGTTCGCAGAACGCCGAAGAGGGCGAAGCGCGAGAGACGCTAGCCACGACGTTCGCCGGCGATGAAACAGAGATCGGATTCAACGCGCAATACCTTCAGGATTTTCTGAACGTCGTGGGATCGGAGCAAGTCAATTTCGAATTCAAAGATGGAAATTCACAAGCTCAGTTACGGCCGGTTACTGACGAGAAATACGACTATCGGTACGTTGTAATGCCGATGAGACTTTGATTCGCACCCACCGATTTAATTCACATCAGGATTCCACAGGGAGCGCTTTTGGCGCCCCCTTTTGTCAATCTTCGACCTGAACGACATACGCCCACTATGTTAAAATTGGTCGATGTTTCTCAGGTCAATTGAAGTAAACCAGTTCCGAAACCTGGCTGGTGCGAGTACCTGGGGAGCCGGCCTCAACATCCTTCACGGCAACAATGCACAGGGTAAGACTAACTGGCTCGAAGCGATTTACTTACTCGCTCACGCTAAATCGTTTCGGACGCATCATCTGAAGGAAACGCTAAAGTTCGGCGGGCACACCAGTTTCATTAAGGGCATCGTCAGCAGCGGAAACAATCTCGAACGCCAGCTTCAAATAATCCTTCAGGGCACGACCAGGCAGACACTAATCAACGGCAAGCGCGAACCAATCTCACGTTACGCGGCGCATCTTTACGCCGTGTGCTTTACCGCCGATGAACTGGAAGTTATTCGCGGTGGACCGGAAGCGCGCCGCAATTTTCTCGATCGGGGCGCGGTCTCGCTTCATCCCGCGTACGCGCAAACGATTGCCGACTACAACAAAGTCATCAAGCAAAAGAAGCGTCTTCTGCAACAAGCCGCGGAAGATCGCCTCACCCTCGAGGCGATCGCGAACCTCGTCCAACCCTGGAACGAACAGTTGATCAATCTCGCTACTCACATCCATCGCGCGCGCACGCGTTATGTCGATCTTCTGAACGAAGCGCTCGATCACAATCTCTTCCATGATGACATTTCAATCCGCTACGTTTCGGCGCTCGAGGGCAAAGGCGATCTCGCGAATTACCAGTCGCTGATCGCCTCTCGTCTGCAAACGAGAATACAGGCAGAACTCTTTTCCGGCGCCTGCCTGATCGGTCCTCACCGAGACGATCTGTTGGTGCTCTTCGGAGGCCGCGACATACGCAGTTTTGGCAGCTCCGGACAACAGCGTAGCGCATTGATAACACTTGATTTAGCGGCGATTTCCGTGTATTATTCCAAGCATCAGAATTACCCGATATTCCTCATTGATGACGTGGACGCTGAACTCGACGGAACCCGCATTAACCGCTTGCTGGAATACCTCGACGGACGCACTCAAACATTCATCACAACATCAAAGAGAAGTCACTTTGAGCGGTTCGAAAACCGGGCTAATTTTTACGAAGTCTGCGCCGGAGTTGCGACGGCTGAGCAGACCGTGAATGCAGCATCAGTGAGCGCGTAATGCCATTTGATAAAAACGACAAAGATAGTAAAGGAAAAGACGAATTGGCGACACCGACATCAAAGTTGAAGAATAAGAAAGAGACTTATGACGCATCGACGATAGCCGTGCTTGAAGGGCGCGACGCGGTGCGCAAGCGGCCGGCAATGTACATCGGCTCGACGGGTGAACTCGGACTCCATCACCTGGTTTATGAAGTGGTTGATAACTCAATCGACGAAGCGCT
>DATBSG010000111.1:0-3087 GCA_036559945.1 Pyrinomonadaceae bacterium | reverse complement strand
CTGAATCGATGTCGCCGAATTCTGCCTTCAAATGTCCTGGCACGTTTGGCTTTCCGATCTCGCGATACTTACCGAGAAAGGTCGCGCTGATCGCATCCGCCGTCCGCCCATGAAATCCGCCGCTGAACGTAATGATGTTTTCGCGACCGGTCGCCATGCGCGCCATGCGCATTGCGTTCTCGTTAGCCTCGGTTCCCGAGTTGCAAAAGAACGCCTTGGTCAGCAAATCGGGCGCGATCGAAACAAGTTTCTCAGCCGCGCGCGCACGCGTCTCTGAATAAACAAGATTCGAATAGAAGAGCAGCTTCTCGCTCTGTTCACGAATCGCCTTCACCACATGAGGGTGACAGTGGCCGGTCCCGGCGACTGCGTGACCGCCGTAAAGATCGAGATATCGCTCGCCATCGCTCGCGTAAACCCAGACACCTTTGCCGCGTTCAGCGACGACCGGCATTTTTTTGTAAGTCGCGAGCTGATACTGCTCTTCCAGTTGAGTGATATCGTCTAGAGTTCGCACGAAATTTTCACCAAAGAGGACACAGAGAAGAACCAAAAGGCCAGCTAAGAGGTAAGGGCAAAGAGTTAATAGAATATTTCTCAGTCGTTGCGTGCTAACGCGTTGTTTCTTTGCGCTTGCCGCTTTGCTCTTTGCACGTCGTTCTGCTCTGTGCCCTCTGTGGTAATCTCTCCTACGGATTAGTTCCGATCAGCATCAGTCCCGTCTTCTCATCCAGCCCGTACATCAAGTTCATGTTCTGTACTGCCTGTCCCGCCGCGCCTTTCACGAGATTATCAATCGCCGTGAACACGACCAGTTGCCGCCCCCGCGCGGCAAATCCGATATCGCAAAAGTTCGTCGTCTTCACCCAATTGATGTCAGGGCTGCCCTCGACGAGCCGCACAAAGAAGGATTCGCGATAGAAGTCAGCGAACATCACGCGCGCATCTGCCGCGGTGATTTCGTTTTTGGTTTCGCAGTAGATCGACGCAAAGATGCCGCGGGACACCGGCAACGAATGCGTCATGAAAATCAGTTCGTTGTTCCACTGGCCAATTGACTTCAGCTCTTGCTCAATCTCAGGCACGTGTTGATGCGTGAAAGGCTTGTATGCGTAAAACGAATTCGATCGCTGCGGGTGATGCGTGTTTGCTGCGGCCTTCGCGCCTGAACCTGAAGAGCCAGTCTTGGCATCGACAATTACGCGACAACTTAAGAGATTGTTAGCAACCAGAGGCGCCAGTCCCAGCAGCGTCGCGGTCGCAAAACACCCCGGATTGGCTATGCACTGCGCCAATCGGATGGCTTCGCGATTCGTTTCAGTGAGCCCGTAAACAAATTGGGATTGGGCATCCATCGTCGTGTGCTCGCGGCCATAATGCTTTTCGAACACTTCCGCATCGCTCAAGCGAAAATCGCCAGACAGGTCAATCACTTTTACAGTTGCGGGTAACTTCGGCGCGATTTCCATTGCCTGCCCGTGCGGCAGAGCGAAAAAAGCGCAATCGACTTCTGAAAGATTTGCGACGTCTTCCGGGGCTTTGGTGAAATTCAAATCAGTCAGTCCGAGTAGATTCTTGTGAACATCGCTGACCGCTTTGCCTGCGTGTTCATTCGCAGTCACGAACTGAATCTCGGCATGAGGATGCTGCAGGAGAATGCGCAGCAATTCCGCTCCGCCGTAACCTGAGCCACCAAAGATTGCGATCTTGATCGACATTGAAGTCAGAACCGTCTGCGGTAGCGGACGGTTGATCTCTCGTTTCCTGAACTAATCGATAGCAACGGTTAACCGCCCGCTACCGCAGGCGGTTCTGACTACTTCAAACAACTTGTTACCATTCCTTCGCGCGTTGGCCGCCGGGACGCCAAACTCGCGTTCGATATAATCTTCGCCCATCTTCGAATCAGTTACCGAGCCCGCGACAAGATCTACTTTCATCCCGCGGCGACGTAACAATTCAATTCCGCCCCACGCACCGACGTAATCGGAAGCGCAGAAAACGAGGGCTGTCATTGCCTGGCGAAGTTCTTCGTCATCAAAAACTGATTCAACCGAATAGCCGCCCAGGATGCCGTCGCCGAGTTCAATCACGATCAGATCGGGCGCCCCTTCATTGAGCCGCGCGATGATCGCTTTCGCCACCGGCGCCAGATCTTCTGCGCCGACGGTTGAGGGAAGTCCGCAATCGAGGAAACTCGCCGTCGCGATCGCCCCGTGATCCTGCATGTTCAAGGTGTCACGCAAGCAAGCAATGCCGGACAACTTTGCGGCCGCCACGCGCATTCCCGCACGCGTCGCTTGTTGGATGATCTCAGTCGCCGCATAAGTCTTTCCGCTGTTCATGCAGGCGCCGGCAATCACCACCAGCGGCGCCGTTTGCCCGAGCGTGTCGCGCAACGGCAAGGCAACATCCGCGATGTTCTTAATCGCGGAGCCGCCATTCGTGGCGAGACCGAGGACTTCAACTTTGATCGCATCGTCGAGGCTGGAGTGATGGCCGCTACACCTGCCAATCACCCCACCGAGATTGAGCAGATGAAGCTCGTCTCCGGCCTTCACGGTTTCGGGAACGTCGCCGACAAAGCCCTTCAAAGCACGACGCCGGCCGAGCACGCCCGCGAGAACGTCGCCGGGATTTACTTTCGCTAAACGACCGGTCGGCAGTTCGAGCATGTTGTAAGTCGCGTTGTCTGTCAGCACGCGGACGACAACCACGTCACCCGCGCGCGCGGCCCCGTTTGAAGGAACAATCGAGACGGTTCGCGAAAGGCCCAGCGGTGATGTCGCTGATCCAATTTTGTCGACTTCGATTTGCTTCATTTCATTCTTCTCTCTGTGCCTCTGTGCGATCCCCTGTGCCTCTGTGGTGAACAAACGTCGGATAACCACAGAACCACAGAGTCACCGAGAATTACTCCGCAATCTCAAGCGCAGAGCGTTCAACTTGATAAATCCTTCTGCGTCGCGCTGGTTGTAAACCGTGTCGGATTCGAAGGTCGCGATGCGTTCGTCATAAAGCGAATTCGGAGAACGACGTCCCACGACGATCACGTTCCCGCGATAAAGCTTCAGCCGCACCTCGCCC
>DATBSG010000110.1:0-10615 GCA_036559945.1 Pyrinomonadaceae bacterium | reverse complement strand
TTCGAAGCCTTCGCGAACTTCGGCAACGTCGTCCCTGAATCGTCGCAGCGAGCCGATGTTGCCTTCCCAGCTCACGACGCCGTCGCGAATCAGCCGCGCGCGCGCCTTGCGACTGATGAGGCCGTCGATGACCATGCAGCCGGCGACGGATCCAATCTTCGGCACGCGGAAAACTTCGCGCACGTCGGCCTTGCCGAGGATCTTTTCCTTCTCGATCTTCTCGAGCATTCCGATCATCGCGGCCTTAATCTCTTCTTCGACCTTGTAGATGATCGAGTGAAGGCGAATGTCCACGCTTTCCTGCTTCGCAAGGTCACCCGCGCGCGATTCCGGCCGCACATTGAAACCGATGATTACGACCGCGCTGGACGCCGATCCCGCCTGCGTCGCTGAAGCGAGCAGCACGTCGGATTCGGTAATCGCGCCGACCCCCGAGCGAATGACTTTCACTTTCACGCGCTCAGTCGACATTTTTTGCAATGTCGATTTCAAAACTTCCACTGAGCCCTGTACGTCGGCTTTGATGATGACGAGCAGTTCCTTGACTTCAGTTTCACCGAGCGCTTCGATGCCGCGCTTCGTCGATTTGATCAGCGTCCGCTGACGCTCGACGTACTGGCGGTGATGGGAAATCTGCTGCGCACGCGAAACGTCGGCGACAACCTGGAAACTCTCACCGGCTTCTGGCACGCCTTGCAGCCCCAGCACTTCGACGGGGGTTGCGGGACCGGCTTCATCGACCGGTTCGCCGCGATCATTGAACATCGCGCGCACCTTACCGAAGATTTGTCCGATGATGAACGGATCTCCCGAGCGTAGAGTGCCTTGCTGCACCAGCACCGTCGCGACTGCGCCGCGCCCACGATCGAGCTTCGCTTCCAGAACAACTCCCGACGCCAAACGCGTGGTACTTGCGCGCAGATTCAGAATATCCGCAGTCAACAAAATGGTTTCGAGCAGCGTCTCGAGGTTCTCGCGTTTCTTAGCCGAAACTTCGACCATTTCCGTCTCCCCGCCCCACGCGACGGCATTCAGGCCTTGCTGAGACAACTCTTGTCGCACGCGATCTGGATTCGCGTCCGGCTTGTCGATCTTGTTAATCGCGACGACGATCGGAACACCGGCCGCGCGCGAGTGCTCGATGGCCTCGATCGTCTGCGGCATGACGCCGTCATCAGCGGCCACCACCAGCACGACGACGTCGGTGGCTTTTGCGCCGCGCGCGCGCATCAACGTAAAGGCTTCGTGGCCCGGCGTGTCGAGAAACACTACGCGTCGCTTCTCGTCGTGATTGTCGGGGTTCGGAACTTCGACGCTATACGCGCCAATGTGCTGCGTGATGCCGCCGGCTTCGCCCGCGACGACATTCGTCGCGCGAATGGCGTCCAGCAGCGAAGTCTTTCCGTGATCGACGTGGCCCATCACGGTGACAACTGGTGCGCGTGGAACTTCAATATCATCGGCGTCGGTCGCGATCAGCTCTTCAAACTCCTCTTCCGCGACCATCTCTTCGAACGGTACGAACGTCACTTCATAACCGAAGCGTTTGCCGAGTTCGGCAGCAACGTCATCGTTCAAAGCCTGATTGATTGTCGCGAACACGCCGCGTTGCAGTAACAGTCCGACGATTTCTTTAGGTTTAATGCCCAACTTTTCCGCAAGCTCCTTGACGGTCGATCCTTCGACCAGCCGCACTGGCTTCAATTCGCCGGGTACTGACGGCATCTGGAGACGGCCGGCGATGCGCTCTTCCAACGTGCGCACTTCCGGCGGTGGAATAAAATCCCGATCCAGTTTGCTTTTGCCGTCGCCTGCACGCTTGCCGCCGCGTGGCGTGCTGCGGCGTGAACGGCGCCGGCCCGCGTCAGGTGGCGGAATGTAAGTCGTCTGTGGTGTCGCGGTCTCGCCCGGTGTGCCGGCGTACTCGACGCGGGGACGCACCGTACGCTCGCGCGTATGCGTGGTCGTCGTCGAGGGCGGCGGCGCCGGAGCACGCTCGCCGGGCCGAATGCCCTGACTGAGTGCGGCGGCGGTTGGTCGCAACACGCGCACCTGCCGTCCTGGAGGCGGTGCAGGCTCCGGCGCAGGTTCGCTTGATTGCGCCGCGACAGTCTCGGGCGATTCCTGAACCGCTATTGGCGGTGCGGCTTCGGGCTTCTCAGCACGTGCCGCGGGCGCGAGCTTCTTGATTATGCGCGTGACTTTTGGCTTCGCGGGTTCCTCGACTTCGGGGACTGGGGCCTCGGGGATTTGCGCAGGTTCAGCTTCAACGGGGGCCGCGGGTGCTTCTTCGACCGGCGGCGCTTCCTCGACCGCACGAGCCGCTTTCTTTACAACTTTGATGGCCCGCTTCGTGGCGGTTGGCTGCTTCGGAAAGTACTTCTCGCGAATTTTTTCGGCGAGCTCTTTCGAGACGGAATTCGAGGGTACACTGACATCGACACCTTCGCGCCGCACTTCTTCGATCAGGCGCTTAGTATCGATCTTCAGCTCTTTGGCTAGATCGTAAAGACGAACTTTGGAAGTGGCTACTGACATGCGCTCCTTCTTTGAAAGTGGCCGGTCGCCACCTTACGCAAGCGCATGGCAGGATCGGCCTGCTACGGCAAGCGTCTTGAGGCGAGCAGCCTTGCGCCCTTGCGCAAACTGCAACTAGTTGGCCGCATAATTTGACATCGCTTTCAGATTAAACATCTGAGACCTCATTTGAGATCATGCTGTGTGTCACTCTCGCTCGCGGCAGTTTCGTCAGATGACGACGCGAGAGGGGATTCAGTTTCTGTTTCAGTCCCGACCTGGCGAGACTCTTCGGCTTCTTCTCGGGCCAGTTCAGCCTGCTCGTCGCGGATGTTCTCTTCCAAATCCGCGACGGCAGTCGAAGTCACGTCCGGCGATGGCGTGATGACGTCCGGCCGCAGATCGCGCCCGGCTTCCTGCAATTGCAGTTCATCAACAGTCATCGGGTCAGCTTCAGTCAAAGCGACGGGATCGGCGGAATACTCGGCCCGAATTTTTTCTTCCGCGTGGTACGGTACGCCTTCTTCAACCGCTTCGTCGTAACCTTCGGCCGTCATCTCTTCGTTCGGTTCCACTTCGGCGGCCGGCGCGGTTTCGTCAAGCTCAGCAGAGACGGCGTGCTGCTCACCAGCGGCCTCGCCAGCCTGTTCGACCAGTCTCTGCTCACGCACGGCAATCACCGCGCGGGCAGCTTCAAGCATGTGCTCGGCTTCGTCGAGACTGACATCGAGAAACTCGACCAAGTCGTCAACCGAGGTGTTCGCGAGGCCGTCAATGTCCGTGATGCCGTGTTCAGCCAAAGCGTCTGTCTGCTGCGCGGTCACGCCTTCAATCGCGGACAGCGGCACGGGCTCGCCGGAAGCAATCATTGCGCCCATGGCCTCCGCAACTTCCTTCTTCAGCTCTTCTTCGCTGCGGATGTCGATGTTCCAGCCAACCAGTTTCGTCGCCAACCGCACATTCTGTCCGCGCTTGCCAATCGCCAGGCTGAGTTGATCTTCGTTGACGATCACCTCCATCTGACGATTTTCAATGTCGGTGATGCGCACCTGATTGACCTTTGCCGGCGATAGAGCGTTGGCGGCGAACACCGACGGCTCTTCAGACCATTCGATGATGTCGATCTTTTCGCCACGCAGCTCGCGAATGATGGCCTGTACCCGCGAGCCTTTCATGCCCACGCACGCGCCCACCGGATCGACGTCGCGCTCATTCGAAACGACAGCGATCTTCGCGCGTTCGCCAGGTTCGCGCACGCACGACTTGATGACGACCGTGCCGTCGTAGATTTCCGGCACTTCCATTTCGAACAAGCGCTCGAGCAATTCCGGCGACGTACGCGAGACTTCGATCTGCGGCCCTTTGGATTCTTTCGAAACGTTCGTGATGACGACGCGAATGCGCTCGCCCTGGTTCCACTGCTCGCCACGCGACTGCTGCGAACGCGGCAGGATGGCTTCGAGGTTTCCGAGATCGACAATCATGTTGCCGCGCTCGAAGCGCTTGACGAAGCCGTTCACCAACTCACCCACGCGATCGATGTACTGGTCGTAAACGTTCGTGCGGACTGCGTCGCGGACTTTTTGAAACAGAATTTGTTTGGCAGTCTGTGCCGCAATCCGGCCGAGGTCCTCCATCGGCATCGGCAGCAGCAGCGCATCGCCGACTTCGACATCTTCACCGCCGAGCTCGCGCGCTTCTTCGATCGACAGTTCGGCCGCGGGATTTGTTACTTCGTCAACCACGACTTTCGAAGCGGACAGTTCAAGGCCTGTTTCCGGAGTCCAGTCGACTTGAATCTCTTCGCCGGCGCGGAACTGTTTCTTGGCCGCCGCGCGCACGGCTTCCTTCACCGCTTCGATTACCAATTCGCGGTCAATGCCCTGTTCCTGGCAAAGGGCTTCAATATTTTGCGCGATGCTCGTACTCATTTGTTTGGAGCGCCGACATCCTGTCGGCGTTCGCGCGCGTCCTGCGCGCTCATTTCCTATCTGCTGTTCTGTCTAATCAAATGTTTGTCGGTCGCTTCACGTTCACGCGCGCGCCGGAATTCCTCTTCAACGTCGATTTCCAAATTCGCCTTCGCAATGTCTCCGATCGCAATTCGCACGCGGCCACTCGTGTTGTCTTCAAAAATCACTTCGCTATCAGCGAGCCCAACAATTCGTCCGCGAAAGTTCCGCTGATTCTTGATTGGCGAGCGCGTCTTGATTTTCGCGAGATGACCAGCAAACCGCTCGTAATCAGCCGGCTTGTAGAGCCCGCGCTCGATCCCGGGGCTGGAGACTTCCAGCGTGTATGCCGAGTGGATGAAATCTTCCACGTCCAGCACCGCGCCCAGGTGATGACTCACGTCTGAGCAATCGTCGTGCGTAACACCTCCCGGCTTATCAATGAACACTCGGACTATCGGGTGGCCTTCAGGCCCGGCGACTTCCGCGTGCACCAGCTCGACGCCGTGGTCGATGGCCGTTTGCTCGGCAAGTTCGTGAACGCGCTCTGCAACCGACCCCTGGTCCATGATCATGTACCGCAAGTTGTTAACTTGCGTTCTTTTTAAGTCCCGCAAGTTGCCAACTTGCGCTACTTTCGCCCAAAAGAAAAAGTGGGCGAAAACCCACCGGACAACGACACCGCAGACCCGATAAGAAGGTGGATTATACGGAAAGCAGGGAGGCGAGGCAAACCGCTGGGAACGCGGACGCCCCGTCCGCAGTTGTCCCCCCACGCGACATTAACCGGTCAACTTCGTCTTCACGGTTTCACTAACCATCTTCCCGTCTGCGTTCTTTCCCGCCAGTTTCGCCATTGCCGCTTTCATCACCGCGCCCATGTCTTTCATTGAACTAGCGCCAGTTTCGGAAATCGCGGCGGCGACAGCCTGATCGATTTCTTCCTGCGAAGCTGCTTGCGGTAAGTAACCCTCGATGATCGCAATCTCGGCTTGCTCTTTGTCGGCCAGATCCTGACGGCCGCCTTTTTGATATTGCTCGACCGAATCGCGGCGCTGCTTCACTTGCGTTCGCAGAAGTTTCTGCATGTCTTCGTCGCTGATTTCGCCGCTGCCCTCTTTCTCGCGATTCGTGATCGCAGCTTTCAGCATCCGCAGCGTCGAGGTGCGCGCCGCGTCCTGCGCCTTCATCGCCGCAGTCATGTCGGAAATGATTTGCTGTTTCAGGCTCATTGCCGAAAACTCTAGCGCATCTGCCGTGATTTCGCTAAGATGCCGCGCGTTCTTCTCGTAGACCATTGCCGAGCGCAGCCAATGCGCGGATCGGCACAGGAGTCGCTATTCATTTCATAAGTCTTAGCAGCACGCGGGCTAAGGTCACGTCATCATCGAAACACCCTGACGAGGTTGAACACATGACTGATGAACAACCAGCATCCGCTTCACCAGGGCATGCGCCGGCGCCTGCGCCACAAGTCGTGAAATCGATCGCCTTATTTCTCATCGTGATGGGTTCCTTGCTTGCGATTTGGGACATCATCGGGATTTCCAGTACGGTGGGAACCTACAGTTATAGTCGCCCCATGCCAGACGCGTTATTTTTCCCCTATGTCATTAACTTGTCGATCTACGTCGACATGGGACTATTTTTCATCGTCGCCGGGACGGCGCTGGCGTTCAATTGCCGATGGGGCCGGACTGTCGGATATGCTGCAGGGGTTTCATGCTTCGTCGCCTGGTTCGCCGCATATATCCTGGGCGGATACGTCACGCGGCTTGTGGAAGAACACTCGATTCGTCCCCCGGTTCGACAATTGTTTCCTCATTTCGATTTGCCATTGAGTTTGACTGTATTCGGGCCGCTCGTCGCAATCCTCGCATTCGTATTGCTGAGTTTGCCGGCGGTCGGTCGTTGGGTTAAGAGTCAACCGCCGTCGCCGTCGCTTCCGAACGCAAAAATGAACGGCATGGCCATCGCCAGTCTCATTTGTGCGCTGATTCCGCTGTTTGGAATTACGCAAGTCGGCGGTGTTGCGTTTGGCGTTGGCTCGCTGGTGCAGATAAAAAGATCAAATGGCGCCTTGCGCGGAAGAGGCCTCTCCGTCGCTGGCATTGTAATCTCATCCGCGTTGCTGACTTTGGTCGCGACATTCGTGATCGTAGCGACGTTCATTCTTCAGTAAATCTAGTGGGCTTGCCATTGCCGGACGCGAGATGTTTCTTGAGGAATCGCGCGGTGTGAGAGTTCTTAGCTTTTATAATCTGCTCCGGCGTCCCCGTCGCCACCACCTGGCCGCCTGCTTCGCCGCCCTCCGGTCCTAAATCAATGATGTAATCCGCGGTCTTGATCACATCGAGATTGTGTTCGATCACCAGCAGCGATCCGCCGGCGTCAATTAGTGCGCGGAAGGCGGTCAGCAGTTTGTTAATGTCGTCGAAGTGCAGACCCGTTGTCGGCTCGTCAAAGATGTAAAGCGCGCGCGCGCCGGCGCGTTTCGACAAATGCGCCGCCAGTTTCACGCGCTGGGCTTCACCACCCGAAAGCGTTGTCGCCGATTGGCCGAGACGCAGATAACCCAACCCGACATCGTCCAGCACCCGCAGCTTGTTCGTAATCTTCGGCACATCGCGAAAGAAAGTCAGTGCTTCGTGCACGGTCAGGTTCAGCACTTCGTGAATGTTCTTGCCGCGATAACGCACGTCGAGAATCTGCTGTTTGAAACGCGTGCCTTTGCATTCTTCACAGACGAGCTCAACGTCGGCGAGAAACTGCATCTCGACTGTCACGGTGCCGTCGCCCTGGCAAACTTCGCAGCGGCCGCCCGGCACGTTGAAGGAAAAATGAGAAGGCTCTAAACCGCGTGCCTGAGCCTCGCGTGTCGAGGCGAACGTTTCGCGAATCGCGTCGTAAACTTTGATGTAAGTCACCGGATTCGAGCGCGGCGTGCGGCCGATGGGCGATTGATCGACGAGAATCACTTCGTCGATGTGCTGACCACCTTCGAGTTTGTGAAACGCGCCGAGGTGACCCTGCCAATCGCCGCGCTGCTTCTTCAGACCCGCGTAAAGACAATCGTGAACCAACGTCGATTTGCCTGAACCGCTGACACCGGTGATGCAGACAAGCATGTCTAGCGGAATTTCAACGTCGATGCTCTTCAGATTGTGTTCGCTGGCGCCGCGAATGCTAAGTCGTTTTATTTGCAAAGGCCGCCGGTGTTTCGGCTCTTTGATTTCTGCGTCGCCACGGAGATAGCGCGCCGTCAAGGACTGTGGACTCTCAAGCAACCCCGGAAAATCGCCTTCGTAAATCAATTTTCCTCCGAGTTCGCCCGCTGCCGGCCCGATGTCGAGCAAGTGATCCGCCGCCCGCATCATTTCTTCATCATGCTCGACGACCAGCACCGTGTTCCCGATGTCGCGCAGGTTGTGCAGCAAACGAATCAGACGATCGTTGTCGCGCGGGTGCAGTCCAATCGAGGGCTCATCAAGCACGTAAAGAGCGCCGACCAAAGACGAACCGAGATTTGTCGCAAGTTGAATTCGTTGCGCTTCGCCCCCGGACAGGGTTGAAGCGAGGCGGTCCAGCGTTAAGTAATCCAAGCCGACATCGACCAGAAATTTCAGCCGCCGTCGAATCTCGAATAGAACGCGATCCGAAATTGCTGATTGTTCGTCCTGAAGTTTCAGAGCTTCGAAAAACGTGGACGCATCTTTGATTGACAGCGCGCAAAGCTGCGGCAGTGTTTGGCCGCCGACAAGTACGTCACGTGCTTCCTGACGCAGCCGGCCGCCTTCGCAATCCGGACAGACCGCGTAGCCACGATACTTGGAAAGGAATACACGCACGTGCAGCTTGTATTTCTTCGTTTCCAGCCAATCGAAGAATCCGCGTACGCCGTCCCATTCGCCTTTGCCGTTGATAATGGCGTTCCGTTGTTGACGCGTCAGTTGATTGAAAGCAACGTTCAGCGGAATCCGTTCCGACTTGCAGAAGCGGCGCAGCTCTTTCACGACCCATTCATACTGCGGCTTCGTCCACGGCTCGATGGCGCCTTCGGCTAACGTCAGTCCTGGATTCGGAATCACCAGATCGAGGTCGAGTCCAATCGTGTTGCCGAATCCCTGACAGGTAGGACACGCGCCGAACGGATTGTTGAAGCTGAACAGACGCGGCTCAGGCGTCGCGTACACAATCCCGTCGTACTTGCATTCGAAACGTTCAGAAAAGCGGAGACGGTTCGGGGCGCTGTTGCTCTTCCCGCTCTTGCCCTCTCCCTCTGGGAGAGGGTTGGGTGAGGGTCTTACGGCGCTAGAGCCCTCACCCCCAGCCCCTCTCCCAGAGGGAGAAGGGAGACTCGCTTCAATCACAGCTTGCCCATGTCCCTCCCTGAAACACGTCTCAAATGAATCCACCAGCCGCTCACGAATATCCTCGCGAGCAGTCAAGCGATCGACCAGCACGTAAACGTTTTCGAAATCATCTCGCTTGTAATCATCAGGCGACGCGAGATCTATTTGTTCGCTTTGATGGAGCAGTCGTGTGAAACCGCGTTGCATCAGGCTCATCACGTGAGCGCCAATCAAGTGACGCGGAGACGCGGAGACAGGGAGACGCGGAGACGTGCGCTTTCCCCGTGTCTCCGTGTCTCCGTGTCTCCGTGTCTTTGCTGCCGATCCGTTGCCGTTAAGTTCGGCGAACAGTCCGGCGTCCGCGGGAAACAGAACCTGAAACCGCGAGCCTTCGGGCAGGGCCGCAAGCGTCTCGTCGGCCGCTGACTCAGGCGAATCGCGTCGCACTTCGCGTCCGCAGAGACGGCAGATGGTCGTGCCGACGCGCGCGAATAGCAGACGCAAGTAGTCGTAAATTTCCGTTTGTGTGCCTACGGTCGAGCGCGGATTACGTGTCGAATTTTTTTGCCGGATAGCAATCGCCGGAGCGATGCCGCGCACTTCATCGACGTCCGGCTTGTCCATGCGCTCGAGAAATTGCCGCGCATATGCGGACAATGACTCGACGTAACGCCGCTGACCTTCCGCGTAAACTGTGTCGAACGCGAGCGAGGACTTGCCCGAGCCGCTGACGCCCGTTACTACTGTCAACTGGTTAATCGGAATCGAAAACGAGATGTTCTTGAGGTTGTTAACGCGGGCGCCGCGGACTTCGATGGCTTCCTGGGTCATGGCTTGCGAGACGTTGCTGAGCGCCACAGTCGGGAATCTGGACGCATTCGCAAACCAGCTATATTAGCTTGAAAACTGATCCAGCGCGAGCCGCGAAAGGCGCGGTCAGTACGCCGCCGGCGGGCAACAACCGGGCAGCGTCCGTCATCTGAGGAAGTTGCAATACGAACCACTCACGGGGCTATAATCCGCACGCGGTCACGTTGATGAACATCGAGATATGAACTGCAAAAACTCGAATATGACCAATGTTTTCGAGCGATTAAGACTCCTGCTGCTCGCCATTTTCCTGATGATCTGCGCGGGCCAGCTCGTGCTCGCCCAAGAGTCTGCGTCCGCGGCAAAGACGGACTCGACCATCACCTCGCCGGCGCTGACGCCGGCCCAGATCGAGGACATCATTCACAAGATGAGCGCGAAAGAGACCGAATTCCGTCGCGTCTTGAATAGCTACGCCTTCAAGCGCGACGCGCTGGTTCAGGAGATCGGCATGGGTGGGCAGGTGATTGGCGAGTATCACCGCGTTTCCGATTTCACGTTCGACGATCAGGGAAATCGTTTCGAGAAGATCAACTTTTTTCCCATGCCGACGTTTGCCGGGATGACGCCTGAGGATTTGGAAGATCTCGGCGGGGTCAATCCGTTCGCATTGGAAGCCGCGAAAATCAATCAATATAATTTTAAGTACGTTGGAAAAGAGCGCATCGACGAACTTGACCTTTTTGTGTTTGACGTCACGCCGAGAGTTGTTCCCGATGCCAAGAGAACGAAAGAGAGATTTTTCACGGGACGGGTCTGGGTGGACGATCGCGACTTTCAAATTGTGAAAACCAAAGGCAAGGGAATTCCCGAGACCAAGAACAACAAATTTCCCATCGTCGAAACCTATCGCGAACAGATCGATGGCAAATATTGGTTTCCGACATATTCATACGCGGACGACGATCTGGTTTTCGACAACGG
>DATBSG010000109.1:0-6780 GCA_036559945.1 Pyrinomonadaceae bacterium | reverse complement strand
GGTGACTTGCGATCGGTTGGGGGCGAACGGGCAAGCGACGTGGTTCGTCGGCGCAAAGATTACGCAAATGAGCGATGCCGACGCCGCACGGCTCGCCATCTTCCTGGAAAAGCGAGGCCAAGCCGAGCCGTTCGTTATGCTAACGTGACGGCGTAGATCTTCTCTCCAGTTATTAAACGAAGCCCGTGAACGGGCGACAGAGGTACAGAACTGCTTGCGGTAGCAAGCGGGTTAAGGATTCAACTATCTTACCAACACGCGGATCAAATCGATTGACGCTCTCGCTTGAATCGAGCAATTAACCCGCTCGCTACTGCGAGCGGTTCTGTACCGGGGCCGCTTACCAAAGCCACCTACAAAAGCCACGTAGTGGCGAAATATTTATAGAAACAGCCGACCAATCGACCTCAGCTCCGCTAGGAGCGGCATGTTTGCGTCGCCCATAAATGGGCTCAAGTATTTTGATTGTACGGTTCGTTCTATAAATATTTCGTCCCTACGGGACTTCGGACCGCAGGCTCGCCTGGTGATCTGCCCGCCAACTTCATGAATGATGCAAGGTCGGTTAGACTTGACCTTTACCGGGCCAATGCAATTCAACACCTACTTCCGTCTCACTTCCTACGCGACCGTCGCCGCCGCGGCGCTGGCGCTGTTTGTAGCGGGCGGCGTCGGCGTGTGGCTGGCCGGAATTTGTGCCGTTGTGATGGTCGCGGCGTGGAAGCTGGAAGGCACGCGTTGGCAATTTTCTGAGCGCGTGGCGCTGTTGGTTATCTTGCTCTCTTTGCCGGTCTTCTACTTTGATTGGCGAATCATCGCGCCGGTTTTTCTGAACCAAATCAACGAAGCAGGCGAGTTTGCGAAGGTTGCCGGGGGACGCGGTAATGTCGAGGTGGCCGTCCTCGCCCATCTCATTCTGTTTCTCTCCGCCGTTAAGCTCCTCCAACGCAAAGCCGATCGAGACTGGTTCTTTCTCTATCTTATTTCCTTTTTCACAGTACTTCTGGCTGCGGGTCTGACTCCCAGTCCGGCGTTTCTCGCCACACTCATTCTCTACTTGCTCTGTGCGTTATCAACCGTTGTCGCGTTTGAGATTCAGAAGGCGCGCAAGAAAGTTACGGCGACACAAACCAGGCTCCTGGTTCCTCCCGACAATGTGCTCTTCAGAAAACTGCCGATGCGGCTTTGGAAGAGAAAATATCTCGAGACGCGGCGACTCCCACTGGTTTCTGTCGGCCTGCTCATTCTGATCGTCGTGCTCGCGCTGCCATTCTTTCTGATTGCTCCACGCACAGCTTCGAGCGCGCTCAGACGCGGCGGAAATGGCGTCTCTGGATTCATCGGATTCTCCGACACAGTCACGCTTGGCCAGATTGGTCAATTGAAAGGCAACGACGAAATCTTCATGCACGTACGCATCGATAATCTCGGGTCCGTGCCGCCGAGCGGTTTGCGTTGGCGTGGAGTCGCGCTCGATGAGTTCACCGGGAAGGCCTGGAAAAAATCGCGCACCGCCGAACGATTTGAAAAGAGAGAAAGCGAAAGCGGATTTTTCAAGCTGGGCACCACTGAGGACGTCCGCCGCTTAACGGAACAAACGTACATTCTCGAACCGGTTGATACTCCTGTTCTTTTTGGGGCGCCGCGCGTTGTCGCCGTCCAGGGCCGGCTGCCGTTTGTGCGGGTTGATGCCGAGGGCGCGCTGCAAACGCGACCGCACGATCAGGAGCGCGTCGCATACAAAGTCTATTCGGACACAGCGGAGCCGAGTCCGGCGACGCT
Organism: Pyrinomonadaceae bacterium; assembly: GCA_036559945.1. Lineage (GTDB taxonomy): Bacteria > Acidobacteriota > Blastocatellia > Pyrinomonadales > Pyrinomonadaceae > UBA11740. The sequence continues at coordinate 4,998 of DATBSG010000109.1, read as the reverse complement.
GCGCTCAGACCGTCTGCAATACTTCGTCGATTCGGCGCGATACCTTGAATTGCCCGCCAATCTCGATCCGCGCATCGGAACACTGGCGCGCGAAGTGATCCAAAAAAGCGGTGCGAGAACGTGGTACGACGCCGTTCGCGCTGTCGAATCCCACCTGCGTGACAACTACGGCTACTCGCTCGAGATGAAAGCCGGTGGCCCTGATCCTCTTTCCGATTTTCTATTCAACGTGAAAGCCGGACATTGCGAATACTTCGCAACAGCGATGGCCGTGATGCTGCGCACGCAGGGGATTGCTGCGCGGGTGGTGAATGGTTTCCTGCCGGGCGAGTACAACGAAGTTGCCGGCGCATTCACAGTGCGCCAGAGCGATGCGCATTCGTGGGTTGAAGTTTATTTTCCGCAGACGAACTCGTGGGTGACGTTCGATCCGACTCCGCCGGCCGGACGCAAACCGCATGAGCGCACGGGACTGGCCGGAGCCTTGAGCAAGTATTCTGAAGCGCTCGAGCTAATGTGGTTTCAGTACGTTGTTGGATACGACAAAGAGGAGCAACGCTCTCTCGTCAGTTCCGTGCGCCGACAACTAAGTAATTTGCAGCGAGGCTCCATCAGCAAATTCGAGCAGGTGCGAGCTGCTCTGCCTTCGCTTATTAAACCAATTCTGATCGCGGTCAGTTCATTCGCTGGACTGTTCGCCGCCGCCTTTTTAGCGCGACGAGTGCGCCGCTTAGGTTGGCGCCGCGGTTTCAAGGTTTGGCAAGCAGGCACTGAAGCAGAAACTACGCGGATTGAATTCTATGAACGATTACTCAAGGCGTTCGAGAAGCAGGGAATTAAGCGCGAGCTGTATCAGACGCCTTTGGAGTTTGCTTCTGTGGTCGGCGTGAACGAAGCTCAGCAGATCACCAACGCCTACAATCGGGTGCGGTTTGGGGAAGAGAAGTTGTCTGAGTCTGAGCGTTCGCAGATTGAGAGTTTGTTGTCGCGGCTTGAGCGAAATCGAAAGAATAATTAACTGCAGACGAGTCAGAGAAAACGTGCAAAGAGCGAAGGGCCAAGCGCAAAGAGAAGACGGTTGGCGCAGGCCACGACAGTTTCTGCTGGCTCTTCGCCCTTAGCTCTTTGCTCTTAGCTGTTTGTCCCCTTCTGTCCTCTGTGGTGAAAGCACTATGAATAAAGTTGGATTTATTAGTCTGGGCTGCCCCAAGAACCTCGTCGATAGCGAGGTGATGATGGGGCAGCTCAAGCAAAATGGTTATCAAATCACCGCGGATGCCGAAGATGCGGACACTGTGGTAGTGAACACGTGTGGCTTTATCGACACGGCAAAGAAAGAATCGATTGAAGCGATTCTCGAAGCGGCTCGATTGAAGACTGACGGGAAAGCGACACGACTGGTAGTTGCCGGTTGTTTGGTCGAGCGTTACCGCGAAGAACTGAAAGCCGAAATGCCGGAAGTCGATGCGTTCATCGGCACGAGTCAGATCAACGACATCCTGAATGTCTGCGATCCGAAAACGAACACGCGCTCGCTGCCGGTGATTCCGCTCGGCAATCAGAGCGCGACTTATCTTTACGATGAGTCGACGCCGCGCGTGCTGGCGACGCCATCGCATTATGCCTTCATCAAGATCGCGGAAGGCTGCGATCGGCCGTGCGCCTTTTGTTTCATTCCGCAGATGCGCGGCCATTTTCGCAGCCGGCGTTTCGGATCGATTGTCGCTGAAGCGCATCAACTCGCCGAAGAAGGCGTGAAGGAATTGGTGCTGGTGGCGCAGGATTCATCGCGCTACGGTGAAGACCTGGGAAAACAGGATGCGCTGGCTCGTCTGCTGCGCGAGCTGGCGCACACCGATGGCATCGAATGGGTGCGCGTGATGTACACCTATCCGACCCACATCAGCGATGCCTTTCTCGATGTGCTCGCCGAAGAACCAAAGGCCGTGAGGTATCTCGATATACCTCTGCAGCATGCTTCGCAGAACGTCTTGAAATTGATGAAGCGTGGCGGAAATCGTGGTTCGCTCGAACGATTGATTCAGCACGTGCGAGACCGCGTTCAAGGAATCGCAGTGCGCACGACTTTCATCACGGGATTTCCCGGAGAGACGGAAGAAGATTTCAACCAGTTGCTGACGTTTGTCCGCAACGTCGAATTCGATCGTGTCGGAGTCTTCAGTTATTCAGACGAAGAAGGTACGCCGGCGTTCAATCTAACCAACAAGGTCAATCCAAAGACTGCAAAGCGTCGTCGTGATGCGTTGATGAAAGAGCAGGCGAAGATCGCGAAACGCAAACACCGGACGATGATCGGCCAAACCGTTCGCGTGATGTTTGAAGGCGAATCGAACGAAAGCGAATGGCTCTGGCAAGGACGAATGGAAACTCAGGCGCCCGATATCGATGGGTGTGTTTTAATCAATGACGCGCCGGAAGATATCTCACCTATTGCAGGTGAAATCTTAGACGTCATGATTACTGACGCCCAGGATTACGATCTAGTAGGGCGCATCCTCTAATACTTCACAAACTCAAACTTCAAGCGCAGGCCTCGCCGCGGGCTGTTGTAGAAAGTTCCGAAATCGGGCGCGTCGATGTTGTTCTGAAAATCGCGCGGGTTCCAGTGGCTGGTCAAGTTGAAAAGCTTCACGCCGAATCGTCCCGGAAACTTGCGACCGCGGAACTTCGCGGGAATGAAGCCCCAGTTCGGCACACGCGGCGCCAAACCCTTCGTTATCTGCAAATCTACTGAGAAGAACGCTGGATAGCGGCCGGCGCGGTTGCGCGGACCGACAAAATTCTGGTTCTCATCAACGAGCGAAAATGGAAAGCCGGTGTGCCAATCCATCACCGGCGAGACTGTAATCTGTTTTGGTAGTCCAATGTCCCCCCAGAAAAGCAGCCGATTTGGCGCATCGAATGGTTGCAGAGACCTCTCGTTCGCGCGAATCACCGGATTGCGCAAGGTACCGAAATAATTATTGAAGGCATTGAGGTCGCCCGTCGCGTGTGATCTGACGTATGCGATGTAGAGACGTCTTCGTTCCTGTAAACGCAAACGACCGGTTATCTGGAATTCGCGATAACGCGACACGCCGTCATTTCTGAGTAGCAACCTGCCGTCAGCAATAGGTTCGAGGATGAAATCGCGTCGCGTCCGACGTTCCTCGAAACCAAACCGCAGCAGCAATCGCTTGATTTCGTGATCAATCTGCAGCGTTGCTGCGACGCTATATGGATTGCGGTCGCTACTCGGGTTCACGTGCAGAAATGTTCGCGGGCCATCGACGATCGTCGAAACGTTCGCGGCAAAGGTCGTCACGACGCGCTGTTGGTACTGGTCAAAAATCCCGACGCTGATAGGAATCTTGTCGTAAAAGAATCCTATGCCACCGCGAATGACAGTGCGGTCGTTTGCGAAAGGCAGCACTGCAAGGCCCAGTCGCGGGGCAAAATTATTGTCTTTACTAATCGCGTCGCGATCCCAGCGCAAGCCAAAATCGATTGTTAAGCTGCCATTGGGGTGCCAGGTGTCCTGCGCAAACATTGCAAGCTCACTGTTGTTACGCTTCAAGGTTCCGGCGCCGGCAAACGTAAGTAGCTGGCTCATCGTTCCATTGCGGCGCACAATCCGAATTGGAGCCGATGTGTCAATACCATCGAACGTGGTGTGGCTTACATCTATTCCAAACCTAAATTCATGTTCACCGTCAAATTTCTTTTCCGGCAGGGACAACGTCTCAAGCCACTCAGCACGCCGGCTGTTGCGCTGCTGTCGAGTGAACCAGCCGCCGGAGCGCGTGGCAGGAGAAATCACAAAAGGTGCGTCGCTATTTCCAAAGACATCGAGATCAAATTGCTTCAAGCTGAAGCTGGACTGCAGCAGTGCGTGGTTGGTGAAAGTCGCCTGTTCGTTTACTGAAAAGAACCATCCGCGTTGATGGACATTGGCCGTTGTGTCGAGCGGCGTAAATGTATTCAGATTTGCGCCGTCGCGTTTTTGCGGAAAGAGAGAGAAACTCACCGCCAAACGGTGGACCTTGTTGAGATTGAAATCCAGACGCGTGAACGAATCAAGGCTTTCAAGTTTGCTGTCACGTTGTGCCGGGGGCAAGCTAGTCACTTCTGACCGCACAAATCGATATTCGAAACTCTGAAAGAAAAATGCCTTGTCTTTTTTGATTGGGCCACCAACGGCAATACGGGGCGTCGCGGATTGGACGCCGTAGAACTTACCCTCACGAATGCGCGGCCGCACCAGCACATTCGTGAGCAAATATCGCCATTCGTTACTTCCCGATCGAGTTTCAATCGCCGTCACGGCGCCGGTGAAGCGACCGTACTCAGCGGAAAAGGGATTAGAGAAGACCTGCACGGATTCGACCGCCTCAAGCGGCAAATCAATCGCCGCGTCTCCGGTGACAGGGTCCGTGACATTCAAGCTCGATACAAGGACACCGCCCTGATCAGGACGCGTGCCCTTGATATTCAGCGCTCCGTCGGGACTGCGCGTAACGCCCGGCAGTAGCGGCAGTGCGTCTTGAAACTTTTCGTTAACCAGCGGCACATCCTGGAGTTTTGTAGCTGACAGTTGTCCTGCGACCGTTGTGTCGGTCGTGTTGATGCGGTCTTCCGCGCGTGAGACAGTGACGGTTGCCTCAAATGTGCTTGGCGTCAAACGCACATCAAGATCGACAGTCGCGTCAATGGCCACAATCACGCGCCGCTCTTCGACCTTGAAGCCGCGAAGACTGGCGGTCAACGTGTATTCGCCCGCTGCCAAACGATTAAAAGAATATTCACCGGACTCGTCACTTACTGTTTCGAGTTTCTTATTAGCGAGCGGCGTTCCGCCGAGAGTAACGACCGCACCGGGCAGGCGTTCAAGACGATCCCCGGAGACAGCGAGAATTGTCCCGCGGATGCGGCCGCTCGGTTGAAGTTCCGTGATGGCCGCTGATGACTGGGAAACGCTTCCGAGCAGAAGCACACTGA
>DATBSG010000108.1:0-10610 GCA_036559945.1 Pyrinomonadaceae bacterium | reverse complement strand
GACATTCGTGAGCGTCGGATAAAACCGGCGCGTGACGAAAAGATTCTTACCGCGTGGAACGGCTTGATGCTGGCGAGCTTTGCGGAAGCCTCGGCGATCCTTGGTCGCGATGACTACCGGAACGTCGCAGAGGCGAACGCTGAGTTCCTGCTTGCGAATTTGTCTAGTGATGGCTTGCTGCTGCGCACCTACAAAGATGGCAAAGCGAAGCTGAACGCGTATCTCGAAGATTATGCGTGTCTAATCGAAGGGCTGATCTCGCTCTTTGAAGCGACTGGCACGATGAAGTGGCTGCAACATGCGGTAATGCTGACGGAGAAGATGATTGAAGAGTTTTGGGATGACCAAGACGGAGGGTTTTTTTTCACCGGCAAGAGCCACGAGCAACTGATCGTCCGCTCGAAAGACTTTATGGATAACGCCACGCCATCTGGAAACTCAGTCGCGGCGCTCACGCTCGAGAAGTTCGCTCTGCTCACCGGCAACGAAAGCTACAAGCGACACGCGACGACAATTCTAAGATTGTTAGCGGACCAGATTCGCCGTTATCCGTCAGCCTTCAGTTGGGCGCTGTGTGCTCTGGACTTCTATCTCTCGACGCCAAAAGAAATTGCGATTGTGGGGCAGCCTGGTCCCGAGCTAGATGAATTTGCACGCGTCGCCTGGCAGACGTACCTGCCAAATCGTGTCATATGTTGTTGCAGCGGCGATCCTCAGGAGGAGCAAACGCTCCTTCCGCTCCTGGAAGGTCGCGTTCCCGCGGAGAGGCCTCGCGCCTACGTCTGCGAAGCCTATGCCTGTCAAACACCGGCCGAAACACCCTCAGAACTCGCCGCACAGCTTTTGGGCCGCTCCTTCTAACCACCTCATCACCTCATCAAACTAAAAGATTGACGGAATCTGGGCCTTCCCGCTATTCTTCCAGTGGCCAACAATGTTGGCGTATGTCAGCTCGTGTAAGTCGGCGGTTCCCCACACTGAGACCGAAATACCGACTGTCCTCGCGGTTCCTGCACTTCGGGTGACTTGAATGGCCAAAATTGATTTCAAGAAGTGGGCAGTGACGAGTATTGTCGCGTCGGTCGGGATGGGGCTGTTCTTATTTGGCGCCTACTCGACAATCAAGCTGCCTTTCCTCGGTTGGACCGGGCTCGGCCCCTTCCTGCTCCTGTTGGCAATAACGCTCGTCACCAGCCGATTCACGGTCCCGGTCACGCATGTTGACGGTGGGAGCCAAACGCACAAATCGGTCGCCGATGCCTTAATCTTTCTGGCCGTCATGATGTACACGCTGGCGCCGGCGTTCAATTTCGGACCAGCAATTGTCCTGGCCGCGGCGGTGGCCGTCGTATCCTCCTTCGACCTCAAAGATGGTTTGTCGTCACTGTTCGCCGTCAGCACTTCGATTACGGCTACGGTCCTGGCAGCCCTCGCTTACAAGCTGCTGGTGCTCCTGTTGGTCGGTCATGGCGCCGCTGAAAATCCTAACGGCCTTTCGCTTGACCTGGTGCTGTTTCCGCTCTGTGTTTTCGGAATTATTCACTACGCCTTGACCTTGGCGGGTACTGTTGCAGCCAAGGCGTTTTGCTGTGGCGCACGGGTCGACATCTCGCAGGAGAGTCTGATCTGGACCCTCATCACTCAGGTCGCGAATGTGACATCAGCGGCGATGTTCTATGCGGCGATTCATGGCGCCGGAATTCCGTTTGTGTTTGTCGGCCTACTGATTGCGGCGCTCGTCCACTTGCTCTACGGGTTTAATGAAAAGCGTGTCAGCGAAGTGACGCGCGCGCAAACCGAGAAGTTAAAGTACACCGAGGAAATCGCTGACCTGCACATGAACACGATCGAGTCGTTGGCGATTGCGATCGACGCGAAGGATCAAACGACTCACGGCCACGTGCGCCGCACGCAGCTTTACGCGACTGAAATGGGTAAACTCTTGAAGGTCAGCGAGTCAGAGTTACGCGCGCTGTTCGCGGGCGCACTGCTGCATGACATCGGCAAGCTGGCGGTGCCGGAATACATACTCAACAAGCCGGGCAAGCTTACGGAATCCGAATTCGCCAAAATGAAGATCCATCCAACCGTCGGCGGCGACATTCTGAAGCGCGTTAACTTTCCTTATCCGGTCGAAGACATTGTCCGCTATCACCACGAGAAGTGGGACGGCAGTGGTTATCCAAGAGGACTGCGTGGCCATGAGATTCCGCTGGTGGCGCGAATAATCTCAGTCGTCGATTTTTACGATGCCACGCGCTGCGATCGTCCCTATCGCAAAGGGATGAAGCGAGAGGATTCGCTGGCGCTGCTACAGAAGATGTCGAACAGTTCGTTCGATCCGAAGGTCGTCGAGTTGTTTACGAAACACGTCACAGAATTCGACCAGCTCATCGACGCACAGGACATTCAAGAGCAGGTGCAGCCAGTGATAATCGACCGCTCGGCGGCGCGGCCAGACGCAGGATTGGCGTCGGATATTCTCGGCTCGCCGGACGGCAGCCTCGGTTTCCGGTCAATCACCGAAGCGCAACGCGAAGTGTTCGCGCTCCACGAAATCGCGCAGACGATCGGCTCGTCGTTGAATATGAACGATACGGTAACGTTAATCGCGAACAAGCTGCACGCCATCGTTCCGTTCGACACGTGCGTCATTTTTATCGTCGACGATCGACTGGGCAAGGCAGTAGCGATTCACGCCGTAGGCGATCACGTGGACCTCTTCAATCGCCGGCGCATCAACATCGGCGACGGAATCACCGGCTGGGTGATAGCGAATGCGCGCTCAATGTGTAATTCATCGCCGGAGTTGGACCTGGTGGGCATCTCGGATGACGTGGTCAAGAACTATCGCGGCGTGCTGGTGTCGCCATTGATTCGCGAGGATGGATCGTTCGGCGCAATTACGTTGTACTCGAAGGGCCGGACATCGTATACGACAGAGCACGTGCGTCTGCTTGAGTCTGTAGCGCAGCACGCTGCGTCGGCGTTGAATAACGCCCTCACGTTCGAGCGAACGAAGGAAAGCGCCTTAACTGATCCGTTGACTGAGCTGCCAAACGCCCGCGGTTTTTACATGATGTTCGAGCAGCGCCTGGCCGAGTGTCAGCGCATGGGTCGCGAGTCGTTGGCGTTAATCAGCATGGACGTGGACGACTTTAAGAAAATCAACGATCAGTGGGGACATGCAATCGGCGACCGGCTGCTGGCAAGCGTTAGCCGCGTCATCAGAAAAGAATTGCGCCAGATGGACATCCTGTCGCGTTACGCGGGCGATGAGTTCGTCGCGATTATGCCGATGGCCTCGCAAACGATGGCCGAGGCAGCCGCGGAGCGAATCCGGAACGCTGTCGCCAAACACAAGTTTTCAGTTCGAACTGGGAAGTCGGTAGAAGTCGCGTTGAGCGCCGGCATCGCGTGTTTTCCCGACGATGGCGAGACGACGGAAGAGTTGCTCACCGCCGCCGCGCGAAACATGCAGAAGGACAAGCACGCGCGCAAGAATCTATTGAGCCTGGCGACTATGTCGACGCCCTCTCGAATGGATCAATACACCTAATCTCGGTTCAGAAACCTTCGCGGAAAATCTAAAGATCGTGCGCTCACTTGCCTGGATACAAGTGTCGCGTATAATCGTGTCTTACCTTCATAAGGGTGAGCACGGCCAGCAATTGCTGGCCGATTCACGCTCAACGAGCACCGGCATAAATGAGCAGCCAGAGAACTCAGCGGCAGGAAAACTCGGAAGCAGCAGCCCGAACCGCCGCAGGTGTAATGGATGAACCCGCCCGGAAAGACGCGTCAGACATTCTCAGCGAGGATCGCGACACGCTGCTGAAGATGTTTCATCAGATGCTGCTGATTCGCCGCTTCGAAGAGAAGTGCGCTGAGTCTTACAGCCTCGGCAAGATTGGCGGTTTCTGCCATCTTTATATCGGGCAGGAAGCAGTGGCAGTCGGCGCCATCTCGGCACTTCGACCCGAGGATTACGTGATCACAAGCTATCGCGAGCACGGGCAGGCGATCGCCAAAGGCATTTCCCCGCAAGCAGTAATGGCAGAGCTTTACGGAAAAGCCACCGGCTGCTCAAAGGGCAAAGGCGGATCGATGCACTTGTTCGACGCACGCGTAAACTTCATGGGTGGTCACGCGATCGTCGGCGGTCAAATCCCTCTGGCCACGGGCATTGCTTTCGCTTCGAAGTACCAAGAGACGGATCAAGTGACGGTTTGCTTCTTTGGCGAAGCGGCGGTCAACCAGGGCGCATTCCACGAATCGCTGAACATGGCGCAGCTTTGGCGACTGCCCTGCATCTATCTTTGCGAAAACAACATGTACGGCATGGGCACGTCCGCCCAGCGCGCGATGTCGATGGACGACGTTGCGACCAAGGCTTGCGCATACGAACTTGCGGCCGAGTTCGTCGATGGCATGGACGTCGTCGCCATGCGGCGCGCGACGCAACGCGCGGTCGAGCGGGCTCGCGACCATTCACTGCCGACGCTGATCGAAGCGCGCACATATCGTTACATGGGACACTCGATGTCCGACCCCGGCAAATACCGAACGCGCGCAGAAATAGAGAAGTATCAGGAACGCGATCCGATTAAGCTGTTTCGTGCCAAGTTGGAAGAGAACGATCTGTTGACGGAAGATGACGTTAAGCAGTTCGAGGAGCAGGTTCGAGAAGAAGTCGAACGCGCTGTGAAATTCGCCGACGAAAGTCCCGAGCCTGCGCCGGAAGAACTGGCGACCGACGTATACGCGAATCCGCTACGCTGAAAAATCGAAATGGCCGTTATCACTATGCGCGATGCTTTGAATGACGCCCTCCGCGAGGAGTTGGCGCGCGACCCAGACGTGTTTTTGATGGGCGAAGAGGTTGCCGAGTACCAAGGCGCTTACAAAGTGACGCGCGGATTGCTTGAGGAGTTCGGCGCGAAACGAGTGATCGACACGCCGATTACTGAGCTTGGATTCGCCGGGCTGGGCGTCGGGGCTGCGATGGCCGGTCTGCGGCCCATCATCGAGTTCATGACGTTTAACTTCTCGATTCTGGCGACAGATCAAATTATTAACTCGGCCGCCAAGATGCTTTATATGTCGGGCGGGCAGTTCAAGATTCCGATCGTCTTTCGCGGGCCGGGCGGTTCGGCGTACCAGGTTTCGTCACAGCACTCGCAGGCGCTGGAATCGTGGTATGCCTATTTTCCTGGATTGAAAGTGGTGATGCCCTCGACGCCGGCTGATGCGAAAGGCCTCTTGAAGAGTGCGATTCGTGACGATGACCCGGTGATCTTCATCGAGCAGGAACGCATGTATGGAATGAAGGGCGAAGTTCCTGAAGAGGACGATTTCACTATTCCGTTGGGCGTTGCCGAAGTGAAGCGCGAAGGGACGGACGCGACAATTATCGCGCGTTCGCTGATGGTTCCGGCGGCCCTAAAAGCCGCTGAAGAGCTTGAAAAGGACGGCATCAGTTGTGAAGTGATCGATCCAAGAACTATTCGGCCGCTGGATATTGAGACGATCGTTCAATCGGTTCAGAAAACGAATCGAGTAGTGATCGCAGAAGAGTCGCATCCGTTCTGTGGCGTCGGCGGGGAAATCAGCGCGGAGATTCACGAACAAGCTTTCGATTATCTCGACGCTCCGGTGAAGCGCGTGTCCGCCGCGGACGTGCCCATGCCTTATGCGAAGAATCTCGAACAACTTGCGATTCCCGACTTCCTGCAGATCGTGGCGGCGGTAAAGGAAGTCGCTTACGTTTAGCGCGGTCGACTGCTCACCGCGCACTGCGTACTGCTTACTGACCATGGCTACCCAAGTCATCATGCCAAAGCTGTCGCCCACGATGGAAGAGGGGCAGGTTGCGCGCTGGCTGAAGAAGGAAGGCGATAAGGTGTCGATGGGCGAACCGCTCGCCGAAATCGATACCGACAAAGCCACCATGGAAATGCAGGCGCTGTCCGCCGGCGTGCTGCTAAAGATACTGGTTAACGAAGGCGAAAGTGCGCCGCTTGGTGAACCAATCGCGATCGTCGGAGAGAAAGACGAAGACATCTCTAACCTGCTGGAAGGAAAGAAAGAAAGAGCGCCGAAAGCAGAAGAAGAGAAAGCGGAAGAAAAGCCGGAAGCTAAAGAAGAGCTAAAGGAAGCGAAGAAAGAAAAAGAAACTGAAGAGGAGGAGGCTGCCGAACCAAAGAAGGCGGCGCCAGCGAAGGAAAAGGAAAAAGAGAAAGAGACGAAGCCCACCGTGGAACCCTCGGGAGATGGCCGCCGCCAATTAATCTCTCCAATCGCCGCCCGCATGGCCGCCGAAGCTGGCGTCGATCTGCGCAAAGTGCAGGGAACCGGCCCCGGCGGTCGAATCATCAAGCGCGACATCGAAGCCGCGATGAAAGAGGCGAAGCCCTCGCCCGCCGCCGCGCCAAAACTTCGTCCGATGGCGATGCCTAAAGCTCAACCGGGCGCGGTGTACGGACCTTCGGCTTATCGCGACGAGCCAATGAGCGAGATGCGCCGCACGATCGCCCGGCGGTTGGTGACTTCGCTCGGTCCGGTGCCTCACTTCTTTCTCACGACGGAAATCGAGATGGATCGCGCCGCGGACATGCGGCAGCAAATCAACGCGCTCTACCCGGATGCGAAAGTCAGCCTCAACGATGTCATTATCAAAGTCGTCGCCGCGGCGTTGATGCAGCATCCGCAGGTCAACGCTTCTTTTCAGGACAAGACGGTTCGCTACTACGAGCACGCGGACATTGGTGTAGCCGTGGCGACTGAGAACGGCCTAATAACGCCGATCGTGCGCGCGGCTGACATGAAGTCGCTCATTGAGATCGCTGCGGAAGTGCGTGAGTTGGCCGGCCGCGCGCGAGAGAGAAAGTTGAAGCCGGAAGAATACATGGGCGCGACGTTCTCGGTCAGCAACCTCGGCATGTTCGGCATCGATGAGTTCACTGCCGTCATTAATCCGCCGGAAGCCGCGATTCTGGCGATTGGCGCGATGACTCCCAAGCCTGTCGTTCGCGAGGGCGAAATTACAATCCGGCAGATGATGCGCGCGACGATGTCCTGCGATCACCGTGTAGTCGATGGCGCTGTCGGCGCGCAGTTCCTGCAAACGTTCAAACAAATTATCGAGAACCCGCTGTACTTGTTTCTCGGATAGTGAAGACGAGAATCAGATTTCTAAACTCGTCGAGATCGGGAGCCCTGCCCGATCTTTTTCGTTTTAGATTGAGAGTCTTGTGAAACAACCAGTGGGCAGAGGAACCCTGGCTCCTCATATTGCGCTGATCGCCGTTCAAGTGATGTTTGCCACTTGGCCGGTGCTCGGTAAGATTGCGCTGCGAACGCTTCCCAGCCTGAGCCTGGTTGGGTTTCGCGTGCTGGGGGCAGCTCTTGCGTTGACCGCGCTGGGTCTCGTCACGCGCAAACTTGGCCGCATTGCGCGAAAAGATTGGGCGCTCCTGGTGGCCTCCAGCCTTCTCGGTATAGTCCTGAATCAATGGCTGTTCGTGAAGGGCTTGGCGCTGACGACCGCGGTTAATGCAACGCTGCTCGGCACAACGATTCCGGTTTTCACTCTGCTGGTGAGCCTTGTGTTGGGCAATGACCGCGCCTCGGTGCGGCAGGTTATCGGGATATTGCTCGCCGGCGCGGGAGTCGTTTATTTAATTGGGCCCGAACGTGCCGACCTTTCGCACGGTTCGCGACTGGGCGACTTGCTGATTATTACTAACTCGCTGTGTTACGGCACATACATCGCAATTTCGAAACGGCTCGTGAGTCGTTACAACGCGCTGACGGTCATTACCTGGATTTTTTTGGTTGGCTGCGTACCAGCGGTTCCCGTCGGCGCCGTGAGCCTCTCGCGAATATCGGTTGCCGCCGTGCCGGTCTCTGTTTGGGTCGCCGTCGCATACATCATCCTGTTCGCGACCGTCGTTTGCTATTACTTAAACTCATGGGCGCTTGCCCGTGTCGCGCCGAGCACCGTTGCCGTTTACATTTACTTGCAGCCGCTTATTGCATTCTCGATCGCGCCACTCATACTCGGCGAAAAAGTGAGTTCGCGTGTGATCGTTTCCTCCCTGCTGGTGTTCGCGGGCGTGGCGGTAGTCACGATGCGCGGTCGCAGCCGGGCGATCGAAGAAGTGTCTGAACATCCGGAGGCGTTCGGTCACTGAAAGAAATGCCGGGCAGCTTCGCGAGGGAGAGTTCATCCCAAAGGTGATTCGCACGCCCGGCATTTGCTCCGGCGGCGTGCGTTCAATGTATGACATGACCCGCATCGCACGTACATCGCCCGCGCGAACAGGTGCATGATGACGTAGCTGCCGCCGAGAATGGCGACAGCTAACAGAATATTAAGGAAAGTTTCTTTCAGCGTAGGTTAGTGTCATGCACCAAGATGTTATTAAATTCGCCGGTTGCTTCACGCAGCTCGCGACGTGCTTTCAAATCTTTCCTGCTTATTTTCGACCGAACGCTGGTATGCCTGTCCGCGTTCATAGCCGCGACGAAATGCTTCGAGTGCGCAATTGTCGGCGTACCTGCTCCGCAGACTGGCAATTGTATTCTCGTAAGACTTCCCGCGTCGATCAGGGTGCAGCGCTGCTTCGAAGCCAAGCCGATAAGCTGCCTCGTCAACATTGAAGTTGCCACCCTGGCTCGTGTAGTGCGCTTTCTCCGCGTCGCGCAAACCAATCCACCACTGCTCGCGTGCAGCATCGATCGATTCGGCGCCGGCACGTTCTAGTTCAACGCGCGCTCTTTCGGCAACTTCGTCAGAATCTGCCAACGCAATGACAACTGAACGGCCCCGGCGCAGCGCATCTTCATACAAGTAGAGTTCGTCGCGTGGCAATCCATCGGCGAGATTCTCTTCAATGGCCGCGCCGGCCGCAGCACCGGCCGCCGCGCCCCCAATTCCGAACAGCGCCGCCGCAACTAAACCAATCGCCATGACTGGCCCAACGCCCGGCACCAACACGGTGGCTGCGACCATTCCCGCCTCCAAACCGCCGGCCACGCCGAGCGCGCCGCCGACGGCTCCACCAACGGCGGTGCCCATGCCGGGCTGTTCGGTTTCCGAAGTACGAACCGTCGCTTCAATTTCACTCTCAGGCGTGCGGGGCGACAACACGCTGAGTCGCTTCTCGTTGATGCCGAGCGAACGAAGCATCGCCGCTCCGCGCTTTGCATCCGCAAATGAATTGAAAATCCCGACAACTGTGTTCATTTGTCTGTCCTCCGCTCTCGTTTAATGCGCGCATTGTGCCAAGTATCAATGTCGGCTCACCTCGGCATTATCGTCAATATTGCGCCAATTAGTTGCAGTTTTCGAACACCGAACGGCTGCCACGTGTCTAGTAACCGAACGCTGTGGATTTAGCCTCTCGCCGTTTGTTTTTGTCCGATTCGATGGAACGCGCAGCTACAGAATTGCCTTAGCACACATCGCGAAGCGCAAAGCCGTGGGCCACGCTCGCGAGGCCGAGGTCTTCAGTTAGTTTCTTACCTTGAAAGCAGGAGGGACGATCCGGCCTGAACGGGGGTCCTAGCCTTCCTTTTCAGGAGTCGCTTCTTCGCCGACATTCTTGAAGTGAAATGGAACTCTGCCGCGAATTACTTCCTCGAGCGCGATGCGGGTGGGCTTGTGTTTCGTCTGGTCGATATCGATGCGTGGGCGCGCTCCGCGTTGGAGTTGCTTGCTGCGCTTCGCGGCCAAAATAATCAAACGATATTTTGAGTCTATTTCGGGGGCTGCTTCGGTTACTTCATCAAGCTCTTCCGTGATTGTAGCCATTGTCATTGGTTTCTATGCTCCTCTAAAACTTTGATAAGGAATCTATGTGAGAGTTCCTGCGCGAGCAAAATCCGCCAGCGCTTCACTCAACGCGCACTCCTGTCGCTCGCATCGGGCGCGCTCGGCATGAATCACTGCCGCTAATTGCGCCGAGGCCCGGTTGATATCGTCGTTCAAGATCACGTATTGAAAATTCTTGTACTGCTCCACTTCAGCCGGCGCGCCCCGCAGTCTGCATTCGAGGTCCGCCGCGGAATCGGTGCCTCGCGAAATCAATCTGTTGCGCAGCAACTCAAACGACGGCGGTAAAATGAAAACCGTGACTGCGTCGGATACTAACCGGCGAATGCTTTCGGCGCCTTGCACATCGATTTCCAGGATGATGTCTCGGCCGGCATTGCGCTCGTGCTCGACCTGGCTGTGACTCGTGCCGTACAAGTGCCCGTAAACGTTCGCCCATTCAAGAAACTCGCCGCGCTCAATCATCTGTTCGAACGCGGGGCGCGTCACAAAAAAGTATTCCCGCCCATTTTGTTCGCCCGTGCGCGGCGCCCGCGTCGTGTACGACACGGAATAACTGACACCGGTCGCGGTTTGCAGCACGCGGTCGATTAACGTTCCTTTACCGCCGCCCGACGGAGAGCTGACGACGATCAGCATTCCGCGGTTGCACTTTGGCTCGGGGGTGGTCGAGTTTGCCTGTGTCAGCTCATTCGACATTTTGCACTTGTTCGCGCAGTTTCTCAACCTCAGCCTTGATCGCTAACGCGGCTTCCTTGATTGAGATGTCAGT
>DATBSG010000107.1:0-3338 GCA_036559945.1 Pyrinomonadaceae bacterium | reverse complement strand
CACGACGCAGATTGGTCCATCGTCGGCAAAATGCTCGACCAGCGACAGCGCCGCGGCGATGCCGCCTTCGCCTTCCTGATAAGTGTAGTTCAGGTGCTTCAGCCCGAAAGCCTTTCCGTTGCCGAGCAGCTTGAGAAAATCACCCGCTGAATTTCCGCCGGTGACGATCATGATGTCGGTGATGCCGGCATTCACCAGCGTCTGAATCGGGTAGTAAATCATCGGCTGGTTGTGCACGGGCAAAAGGTGTTTGTTAGTCACAGCCGTCAACGGCCGCAAGCGACTACCCGATCCGCCGGCTAGAACGACGCCTTTCACTTGTTTAGCTCCTAATCGCCCACGCTTCGATGTAAGTTCCCAGACTACCGAGCTTGCTAATAGCGGTCACACCTCGGGCCGCAACTTGTTCAAGACTGCCCATCAAACCATTTCCTGACGGTACCATAGAGCGGCCCGGATAAACGCGCCAACGGGCAGGGACCAGTCCATGCTTGCGAAGCAGAGTCCGTAGCGCGCGCGGCGTGAAGCCGAACACATGAAACGGTGGAAACGTCGGGGCAAGGTTAACCACCCAGTTGCGGCCACGCAAATGCTCGTACAGATTGCCCAGACGAAAATAAAGGCCGGCTTCATTGGGAACGTCGACGAAGAGGGCGCCGCCGCGGCGCAGGATGCGCGCAATCTCGCGAATGGTTTCGTCCGGTTGATAGAGATGCTCAAGGACCGCGCCTAACACCACGACGTCGAACGATTCGCGCTCGAGGCTGCATTTCTCGATACTTGTGGAAATCACCTTAGCTCCGGAATACTCACGCGCATGTTCAGCAAACTTCGCTGAGGGCTCAATGCCGACTGCTTCCCAGCCGTCCTCGACTGCAGCGCGCAGCAGCTCGCCGCGACCCACGCCGATGTCCAGCAATCTGCCCTTTCGCCCGCACAGCTCGGCGGCTTCAGCCAAAAACGTGTGGGCACTTGTATACTTCAAATCCCGATCGTGATGTTGAAAATACTCGTCCGTGTCGACATCGTAATGTTGCTCGAGGCCGCCCAGCGGCACCGGCATTGGATTAGGAAACACCAGTCCGCATCGTCCACAGCACCAAATCTCACACTCGACCCCTAATCCAGCACGATGCGCCGCGCCGCCGCGCCGGCCCAGAAGACGAGCCGGGGGCACTTCACAGATTGGGCAAACCTGGGGCCGCCAATCATAGTTCTCGCGTGAGAGTTTGCGGTGGTGCGTGTCGACGGATTCAGGCATCGAAAACTAATCGATAAATCGCTCGAACCAAAGTTCAAGCATCAAGAGCGACCACAATCGATGTGAATGATCGGCTTTGTGATCGACATGCTCGTCGACGATCGCGCGCACGCGCTCAGGTTTGAACAGCCCGCGCCTCAAAGCTTTTTCCGAGAGCAGAGTCTCGCGCAGAAACCTCTGCATCGAACTTCGAAACCAATACCCAATCGGCACGCCGAACCCCATTTTTCTGCGGGTCAGGTTCTCGCCCGGGACGATCTCTTTCAGAACCTTCTTGAGCAAATATTTTGTCGTCAAGCGGCGCAGCTTCATTTTTTCCGGCAGTCTGGCGGCGAACTCCATCAGATGATGATCGAGAAAAGGCGACCGCGCTTCGAGAGAAACCGTCATGCTTGCGATGTCCATTTTGACGAGGAGATCGTTCGGCAAGTAAGTCATCGTGTCCGTCAATAGCGCCGCGTCCACAATGCCCGCGCCGTTGGCTTTCGCAAACCACGGCTCGATGAAGCCGGCAGTTCGGAAGCTGGCAGTCTCAGCGCGAAAATCTTCCGTGTAGAGATTCTGCTTGGCTTCTTCATCAAACGAGCTAATCCAGCGCAAGTAACGCTCGATCGGCGACAAAGACGCCGCCGCAATGAATCGTTTTGCTTTGCCGACCGGATTAGCGCGCGATATGGGCGTGGGTAAAGCTCCGGTCACGTTGCCAATCAACCCCTTGCGCACGACCGCCGGCAGCGCCGAGTAAGTTTGCGCCAGACTCATTGCCGCATGACGTTCATAGCCGGCAAAGCATTCGTCGCCGCCGTCGCCATTCAGCGCGACCGTGACGTACTGTCGCGTCTCGCGCGAGACGGAGTAACTGGGAAGCGCGGAAGAGTCGGCGAACGGTTCGCCGTAATGCTCGACCAGCGTCGGGAGAATCTCCATCGCATCCGGCCGCACAATGAACTCGTGATGGTCGGCGCCGACGTGCTCGGCGACGCGCCGCGCGTGATGCAGCTCGCTGAAATCCTGCTCCTCGAAACCAATGGAAAAAGTCTTTACGCGCTCGCTTGATTCCTGGGCCATCAGCGCAACCACCGCGCTCGAATCGATGCCGCCCGACAGGAAAGCTCCCAATGGAACTTCGGACATCAGCCGAATGCGCACAGATTCGCGCAGCAAATCGATCAAGCGTTCGCCGGCTTCGGTTTCCGTGATCGAAGTCTTCTTTGAAAAATCGAGCTGCCAGTAACGTTCGATCTTGATCTCGCCGTTGCGCCACAGCAGCCAATGACCAGGTTCCAGTTTTCGAATCGCCCGATACGCGGTCAGTGGCGCGGGCACGCAAATGAACGAAAGGTAATGATGGATGGCTTCGAAATCGACGTCGCGGCTGATGTCCGGATGCAGCACGAGCGCGCTGAACTCCGAGCCAAAGACAAGCTGTCCGGGAAGCTGCGCGTAAAGCAACGGTTTCTTTCCAACGCGATCGCGCGCGAGAAAAAGCGATTTGTCGCGCTCGTCCCAAATCGCGAACGCAAACATGCCACGCAGATGTTTGGGACACTCAGTCCCGTACTCGTCGTACGCGGCCACGACCACTTCCGTATCGCTGTCGGTGTAAAATTGATGGCCGAGCTTTTCAAGTTGTGCCCGAACTTCGCGATAGTTGTAAATCTCGCCGTTGAAAATCAGCCACTTGGTCCGATCGTGATTGTGGATGGGTTGCTGCCCGCTCTTTAGATCGATGATTGCCAGGCGCCGCATCGCCAGACCGACGCCGTCATTGAAATAGAACCCGTCTTCGTCGGGACCGCGATGACGGATCGCCTCGTTCATCCGCTGAAGTAAATCGCGGTCGACGGGCGCTCCATCAGCGCGAACGATTCCGGCTATGCCACACACTTTGTTAGTCCCTGGATAGTGTAGTTGAAAAAAAGAATGCGCGCGCGGCTTTGCTTCATCAGCCTAAGCACGCTGTTCTGGGGTCAATAGTTCCGACTTCAACCCCAGAGTTGCCAGCCGCAATTCTTCTTTGGCGTGCCGGCGCCGCGCATCACGTTTCTCCTTCACCAACACGCTGCCGACGGCGACA
>DATBSG010000106.1:0-15502 GCA_036559945.1 Pyrinomonadaceae bacterium | reverse complement strand
GCGTGCGGTTGCCGGGCATTGACGGTGTAGATGTTGCCGCTGGTGAAAATCAGATCGGCGGGCGCGATTTTCGTTGCCGCCGGAAAGAACGCGATCAGCAGGAGGCTGGCGATGAGCAGATAAATTTTCATGACATTTCGTGACTCGCTCGAGTGATCTTACGGAAAGCGGCAAACTTATATCACAAGCTAAAGCTGACAAGAATGGTTTTTGATCATGACCATTGATGATTACTTTGTTAGACGCGTTTTGAATATAATTAATCCAATCAAAAGACTGACAATCGAAATCTGGAGTTGGAAGGAGAAAATATGCGCATTTCGAGCCTGGAGTTGAATACAACGCAGGGAGCAACCACCGCCTATGTCGATCGGCCAGAGCACGACACCAACACCGCCGTCATCCTGATTCACGAATGGTGGGGCATCAATCAACACATACGCGACCTCGCCAGTCGCTATGCAGGCGAAGGTTACAACTGTGTGGCTCCGGACCTTTTTCGCGGGCGCGTGGCCCAGGATACTGCGGAAGCTTCGGCGCTAATGCAGGCCTTGGCGGTTGAAGACGGGATAGAGACGATTCGAAAGGCAATGGATGCCGCACGTGATACTTACCGTATCGACCAATTCGTCATCAACGGTTTTTGCATGGGCGGCACGTTCGCGCTGCGCGCGGCGTGCGACATTTCGGAATTGAAAGCCGCGGCGCCGTTCTATGGTGACATCCCCGAAGAAAGTGTTTTGAAGGGATTGAAAGTGCCGACGCTTTTCATCGCAGGCGAGCGTGACAGTTGGATCACGCCGGAAAAAGTCGAGGGCTTGCGCGATGCGGCTTCAAAGTTCGGACTGCCGGTCGAGGTCATCAGCTACGACGCGGATCACGCGTTCTTCAACGACACACGGCCCGAAGTCTACAACCCGGAAGCCGCAAAGGATGCGTGGCAGCGCGTGCTGAAGCATTTCAAGAGTTACACCGCAGCCGAACAAGCTGAAGTCAGACGGCTGGCGACTTAAAATCGCCCACGACGCCGTTCGCGGCTGTGCCGGTTGCTATTTCTTCGCAACCGTTAACTCGCAACGCGGCCCGTCCTGGCTCCGAAACGGATAGGCCGAATTGATCTTGATGATGTATCCATCCTGCTCGGTAGTCTCACTGACGCCAATCCTACTTGATCGTGAACCGCTCTTGGAACTGATCTGCAATACGACGTAGGCAGCCGGTCCTGACGACGGTCCTGAGAAAGTTTGATGGCCCACTTCATCCAAACGAATCGTTAAGTCGGTGCCGGCGACCGTGGCCTTCTCTTTTGGCCGCAAAGTAAATTGCTCGTCCAGCCCCACGCGCCGCGACGACCAACTGCAACCAATGAAAACGATCGCCAGCGCAACTATCAGGCAATTGGGGGCGCCGCGACGTTCCATCATCAGAAATCTTCGGCAATTTGTAGGGTGCTCGCTGGTGTAATAAGGCACCTCGTTATCTGCCAAGTGGATAGTCACCCGCGGTGTTCGCCATGATCACCTGCGACACGACTTCGCCGGTTGCGCTGTTGATGATTAGCGCATCCGCACCATCGTGGTTGAAATCGCCGGCGACCAGGAAGACGCCCACGCGCACGCCGTTCCCATTTCCTTGAACATCGAACGAAGCGGCCTCGCCTGGGCCAACAGTCACGGGCGCGGTGATGCCTTGCGATTGAACCGTGTGCAGGCACACGCCGTCGTTGTTGCAACCCGCCGGCATGTATCTCATCCAGGCAAAGCGGACCTGAATCGTGTCGTTTCCTTGCAATCCGCCCACGCTGATTCGCAAAACCTGACCGTTGCCGACATTGATGATGCCGGTGACGGCCGTGAAGCGATTGGCGGTTGTTGTTCCTGAAACGCTCAAGGGGAGACTCACCATCGAGACGATCACGCTCAAAGCAAGCGCGACTGACAAAATGGATTTGTGTTTCATAAAGTCCTCCTTCCTACTATCGTCACCTTGGCATCGAAACGCGAGATCAGCACCTCAGTGAGAGTGATATTCTCAGGCAGCAACGGGCCAATAAGAACGTCAGTAGCTCCGGTCGTGGCATTGACAATTGCCGCGCTCACGTGAACTTTTTGGCTGGTTGTGACGACTAGTCCGCGTCCATAAGTTCCGGCAGCGAGAACGTCGCACGAGGCGACGACGCCCTTTTCCAAGGTCGTCAGGCCCGTGTACGTGTTACTGCCCGTAAGTTGGCAAACGCCATCAGAGTTGCACGGGCCCTGTGTGTACAACGTCCGGCCAAATCGGACCTGTCCCGCCGTGCCGTCACCCCAGTCAATGATTATGCGAAGGGCTTGATTGGGTCCGAGCTTTACGACGCCTGTTGTGTAAACAAAGCGTTGCGGCGGCTGGGCCTGCGTCGTCGAAACGAAAGTGATTACCGTGAGCAAGACGCTCAACGCAACCGCGACTGAAAAAATTGATTTGCGCTTCATGTGCTTGTCCTTTCAATGATCTTGAAATCCTCAATCGCGCGATCCCGCACGACGGCGCTAAGGAAGACATAGACCGATAATCACCCTGGTCTCTCCGGTCGTAGTGTCAAAAATCTCCGCGTTCACTCGCAAGTTTGGCGTGTTACTCAGAACTATGGCGCGCAAATACGTGCCGGGACCGAGGCCGGTAAAAGTCCATGAGGCTCCTTGGCCGGGCATCAGCGGTACCACGCTCGTGATTAATGTTGACTGGAGTGTGAGCTTGCAAACGCCTTCTGCGTCGCAAGCGTCTTGCATGTAATTGATTCTCCTAAAACGCACACTACCATCACTAAGTGCAACATTCAGCCCGCTCACGCGGAGCACTTCAGTCGGTCCGAGCGAGACAACACCTGTGTCCCACACGTACTTCTCCTTCTCCGGCGGTTGCGCGTGAGTCTTCGAATTGAAAGTCATCAGCGCTAGCAACACGCTTAGCGCCACTGCGATTGAATTTGTTACTTTGCGTCTCATGTTTCTCCTTTCTACTTGCTCAGATAGACACTCAACTTCGTGTCATCAGATTCAGACTTGGCCAGGATGCGCACGGTGGCTACGTGACGGCCGTCGGCAAAATCGAGCAGCTTGTAGACTCCGGTGTCGTGAGTCTTCTCGTTGAAATCGACAACCTGCACTTCGCCGTTTTCGAAGGTTACTTCCGCGAAGTTCAGTTTGGCTTTGCCGTCGATGTCGAGAAACAATGCATCGCCGGATGCGTCAATGCCGAAGTTCGTGTCAACCCATTCCTCATCGCGCGAAATGGTTTCGCTGTCCTGCCAGACCAGCCGATCACGGGCCGGCAATGGAACCACCGTGCGCGTCCAGGTCACCGCCGGTAAGAAGACCAGCGGCCTGTTAACCACGACCGTCCGGCGAGCCGCCCGAACGACAACGTCCGCGGGTAGCCGGCGCCGCAACGGATGACCGGGATGAAAAACCAGGGGCCGCCGAACGATCGGGTGGCGGGCAAGTACCGGCCGGCGAACTACGACGCGCCGTTGCGCCATTGACGCGGCTGGAACCAGCATCGTGATAAAGATCGCGAACGTTAGGAACTTGATCCGTCTCTTCATGCTTGTCTCCCCTTTCATAGTTCAAGAGCATTCGGGACATAGTGATCGAAATCCGCAAAATGTATCAGCCGCCCTGGCTTTTTTCTCGGAGGTACGTTCATTGCCCGCCTTTGTCGGCGGCGCTAGAATCCAGAATTGTGCAACGGACTGTGGCCACATCGCTGGATAGTGAAATAGTCGCCAGCATCGGGCTGGGCGATTCGGCGGCTGAAAGTGCTCTTTACGAGAAATACTCAGGACGAATTTATTTTTTGGCGCTCAGCGAGTTGCACTCCCGCGAAGACGCCGAAGATGTTCGCGCGGAAACTTTTCTGCGAGCACTGCAGGCCCTGCGACAAAATCAATTGCAGTTGCCAGGTTCGCTCGGACCATTCCTGGTGGGCATCGCCCTGAACGTGATCCGCGAACTGGTCCGGCGCCGCTCGAAGACGCAGACGCTTGATGAAGAACAATTGGATTACTCCGCCGACCGGTCGCTCGAATCGGCCTTTCTTGACGCCGAGGCGAGCCGGGCCCTGAAAGAGGCCGCGCGCGAATTGAAGCCGCGAGAGCGCGAGTTCCTGCGCCTGCACTATTACGAAGAATTGCCAAAGGCCGAAATCGCGAGCGTGCTGGGCGTCAAGGAAGAGCGTTTGCGATTGATCAAGTCGCGGACGCTGAAAAGATTCCGGGAAATTTACCAAAGACTAAGTGATACAAAACGGCCCGATTGAACACTATGGATGGATCGATGACACATCAACAGATCGAAGCAAACGAAATAGTCGAACGTTACGTGTTGCATCAGCTCCCTCCCGAAGAGCGGCGCGCATTTCAGGAACACTATTTCAGTTGCGACGAGTGCTTCGAGCGAACGCAGACCCAAGCAAGGTTCATAGCCAGTGCGCGCGAGGCTGCAGACTCGGGCTTCCTCGTCGCGGGTCAAAGTGAGCCAGCGTCGTCGGTTTTTTTGTTTCCCGCGTTGCTCCGTGCCTGGGTCGTGCCGGCATTGGCTGCCGGCCTGCTGGTGGCGTTTGCGCTGATTGGTCTGTGGGCCTTATCGCTGCGGCGTCAGAATCAGCAGTTGGTTCAGCAAACCGCGGAGCGGAGTCCCGCCGCGGAAGAGCTGCGGCGTTCGGAAACAAGAATTCGGGAACTCGAGGCCAGCGGCACGGCTTCGCAAGAACAACTTGAGTCGCTTAAAAAAGAGAACAGCAAACTGAAAGAGCAACTCCAGGCCGCAGAACGTGAGCGAGAAACTCACGTATCCCAGCTCAGACGGTCGGATATCAACGTGCCGGTCATAAACATTTTTCCGGTTGACGAGGCACAACGCGGTGGTGGGGCCAGCGCAGCCAATCGAATTCGGGTGCCGCTTGGAACTGAAAGTCTTGTATTGATCCTTGGTGACTACAAAGCGGGATATGCAAGCTACCGGCTGGAAATCAGAGATGCTTCCGGGCGCCTGGTGACCAGGCATGCCGGGCTCAAGCCGGATCAAAACGGCGATCTGAGCGTGATGTTGAGTCGAGCCCTTTTGCGTCAGAGCAAATACAAACTGAGCCTCTTTGGCAGGCAGGAACTGATCGCGCAGTATGTGATTGAGATTGAATGATCACTTTGGATCGCCGATGAGGATGAACGGCGCCCAGTAGTAGGGATGAGCGAAGCGGCGGTCGCGGATTAATGCGAGTTTCGCCTGGCGCAGCGCTTCAGTTTTATCCTGGCCGCGGTTCATTTCTTTGTAGAGCTTGACCATCAAGTCGGCGGTCGAACGATCCTGAATCTTCCAAACACTAACCACCACCGACGGCGTCCCAGCATAAAGAAACGCGTTCGTTAATCCGACCAGGCCTTCACCCTTCACTTCTTTTCCCAAGCCCGTCTCGCAAGCCGAGAGCACCACCAGATCGGCGTTCAGTCTCAGATTGAAGACTTCATAAACTTGCAGCAACCCATCTTCAGCTTGCGGATTGCGGAGCGTTGATTGCGGAGCGCCGGCCCCTGGGCGCGCTTCCAAGTTATCACTAGCGGATGCTGGGACTCCTGAGTTCGAAAGGCTCAAGATAAGGCCGGAGTATTGCGGTCTCTCTTCGTTGAGCAGCCCATGCGTGGCGAAGTGAATGAATCGATATTGGCTGAGCCGACCGGCGGTTTTGACATTCTCTTCACGAGCTTCGCTTCCGAGAAAGAGAGACACCTGGTCGGGCTTATTGAGGCTGGCGATCTGACTGACTTCGCGGCGGCTCTCGACGAGACGTTCGAGCTTGAAGGTTTGCTGGTCGCCAAATGTGCCGCGAAGTCGCGATCGCACGAAGCTCGCTTCCGTTCCGGTCTCATTTCCATAGACCGGGTCGGCAAAGGCCAGAAAGGTTTTGCTCGGCCGTGCCGATGTTTCTCGCCGGCTTCGCAGGCTCGCGAGGACGCCGGCTGATTGAACGTAACTGATGGCATAGTCGCGCACCAGATACGGCCATGCGCTCGCGCCAAAAGTCGTTAGCGTTCGCTCCTCACCGGATGACAATAGCGCTTCGAAGGGCAGGTAATGCAGAGCGCCCGAAGGCACGATGATAATTTTCTCTTTGCCGTTAAGAAGTTTCCCGGCCGGCTCGATCAATTCCCGGTAGAGTTCACGCGATGAGTTAATCTGTTTTCCAACCGTACTCCTCTGTGGCCTTGAACTTATGATCGAACGCAGGGCCTCGACCTGGCCGGCGATCGTCGAGGCCGAAGGGAGACGCGCAACTTGAAAATCTCTTCTGGTTACCGCGAACAGAAATGAAACGTCTTTACCGAGAGCGTATTCGAGTAAAACCGTCCGGTCATCAAGCAAAGACTGGATCGACTTCAGCCCGAGCGGCGCCGGATATTGAAGGTCGGCGTATCGTGGACTCTTCTGTCGAATCTCGGCGTTCAGTTGTTCGCGAGTCGTGTCCGCCTTCTTCATGTCGTCTTCGAGCGTCGCTATTCGGGTTTGATCCGGCTTGGCTTGAGAGTACGCGCCAATCAGTTGGTTCTGGATCCAGGCGATGCGGCTGTACAAGGCGCGCTCACGCTGTTTCAGCTCGGGCGCTATACCTTGCTCCACGTCAATGCGAGCTTCGGCAAGAAGCTCCAGCAAACTGCGGGCGCGGGCACGCTCACTGGCCTCAAGCGCTGCAAGGTCGTACCCCTTTGAGGGCTCGCGTTGATGTAAGCGCATCAATAGGTCAGTGTAAAATTCGTAATAGTCCTCGCTCCCGGCAAGAAAGGAAGCACGCAACTCCTGGCTCGCCACCGTGCCCCGCAGCGATTCGATCATCTTGAGTAATTCCTCAATTCGTAACCGGGCCTCAGCCAGATTACCCCGCTTACGCTCCTCGGTGGCGATGCCATAAAGCGCGACCGCTTCTCTGTTCCGAATTCCGACTGTTCGAGAGAGCCGCAGCGCCTGGCTGAAATAGTCGAGCGCGGTCTGTGACTCACCCATCGCCGCCTGAGCGTCGCCTATGCTGTTGAGAGAGGCGGCTTCGCCGAGTCGGTCACCCGAAGCGCGTTCGATATCCAGTGCCTGGCGATGATATTCAAGCGCCTTCCGGGGGTCGCCCAATTTGTTGTAGATGAAACCAATGTTTTCCAGAGCGCGCCCTTCCTCAATCCGCTGTCCCAACGCCCGTCTGATTTCCAGCGCTTGATTGTAGTAGTCAAGCGCGGTTCGCGGCTGAAGCATTTTATTTTGATAGAACCAGCCGATATTGATGAGCGCGGCGGCTTCGCCGTTGCGATCGCTCGTTGCCCGAAACAGGGCGAGCGCCTGTTGGAAATTTTCCAACGCCTTTTCCTGCTCGCCCAGCCAATCGTATACGAGGCCCATATTGTTGAGCGATGCGGCTTCCGCCGCCCGGTCTCCCAGCGTACGCCTAAGCTCAAGCGCCTGGCGATGATAGTCCAGCGCCTTCTGCGCCTCGCCAAGAAGGTTGTAAACGCTGCCAATGTTATTTAGCGCCATTGCCTCCTCTCGGCGCTGTCCGAGAGCGCGCCTCATTTCGAGAGCCTGGCCAAAGTACTCCAGCGCCTTTCGATAATCGCCCCAGGTAAAATAGACGCCGCCAATATTATTGAGCGCGTTGGCTATTCCCGGCCGCAGATTCAGGGCTTGATAAAGCGGTAGCGCCTCGCTGATGTAATCGAGGCCCTTCTGCAGCTCCCCCGCGTAGAGATAGAACAGCCCGATGTTGTCAAGCGTAACGGCGATTGCCGCGCGGTCGCCGGCGGCTCTCAGCAGTGGAAGCGCTTCCTGGTAAGCCTCGATAGACTTCTGTGGTAATCCAAGCGCGCCGCTGACGACCCCGATGTTGTTTAGCGCTTGGGCGGTCTCCTTCGGATGATCTCCGATAGCTCGCCACAATTGCAGTTCCTGTTGAAAGGCGTCCAGTGACTTTTGCTTCTCGTTAAGGAAGTAATAGACCCCGCCGATGTAACTCAGCGTTTCGGCTTCTGCTTGCCGGTCGGCGAGCGCTCGCCGTAGCGCGAGCGCGGTTTCGAATTTCTCAAGGGCTTTGCGCAGCGAGTCGGCATCGCCCTTCGTCTCAAGTTGCTTGCCTTCGGCGACGGCTTTTTCCGCAAGCTGCCTGCGGTCATCTTGCGAGACTGCCTGAGGGCTCACTAACGCGATCGTCTCAGGCTTGTGACCCTCAAGTTGAGTGGTGGCGTAAGCGGAAAGCGATGAATATCCCGCCGCGAACAGGATCAGAACGATTTGGTGGCACCGCAACATCAGGACTTCCAACGGTGGTTTGGTTCGCAAATTGTAGCTAACTGGAATGTTGCTTACAAACTGTGTTGGCGACCACAAGTGACGCTGCGAAGTCAGTCACAACATCCACTGACTCCGATTGTCGTAGTAAGACGGAGAGCGATCGGGGAAACGCTTCTTGTATTTCTTGTATCGTTCATGCCAGTAATCATAACGACGATCTGACGAGCGGATTTTGCGATGCGGAATCGCGCGCAGATGATCTTCGATCTTGTGCATGTTGCGCGGGTTGAAGCGCCAATCGTAATTACCGAGTTCATAGAGACTAGTAAGACCATAGCCTTTAATCCGCCCGGTCATGTCGATGTAAGGATCGAAGTAGCTCCATAAGAGGTCGCGAATACTTCGAAACACAGGTTTGCGTCCGTGCAGACCGATGTCGCGCGAGCGGGCAATCGATCCCCAGCGGCCGTTCTTTTGAAAAACGAAGATCACATGGTCGATCAGATCGTCGGCGTCCAACCGAAGCCAGCAATCGCGGCGCGACTTCAATCGCACACATAGTGCGCATCGAATACTAATTCCGTTTGTGCGGGTTCACGTTGAGCGCATAAATGTTCGGAGCGCTCTCCGATCCTTCGACGCTTAACCATGCGCCGACAATTTTCTTATCGGCGACCAGAAGGTGCGCGCGAATATCGTGGCCACGCTCGACCTCATTAATTACTTTGTAGGTCCGCAGCGGCAGAGTTTTTCCGGCTTGATTCGAAAAGTCCAGGCCGATTCGTTTCGAAGCCAGAACATACAACCTGGTGGCAAGTAACTTATCCACAGGATTCGGCAGCTCCATAGTTGTTTCCTTAGGCTCGCCTTCCACCGTCCAGCCGTACTTCCTCAGTAGGCTAAGCTCTGGGTTCTTCTCGTCTTCGGCGCGGTCGCCACTTTGAATGCCCGATGATTGTCCGGCGTTCTGGCATGCGAGCACCGATGATAGCAAGGCAACGATGAGCAACATTCGAGCAATCAGTCTCAAATTCGCTTTCATCGTTTCACACTTTCTAACTGACACGTTTATTCGCTTACAAGTCGTTTGGTTGTCGTGCGATCGTCGAGAACGGCGCGTGATTAGAAAGTCACAACCCTAAAGGAAGTTCAAGAAATGCGGCCACCGAACTATCAGAGTTAATGATTTGCAGGGTGCCGGCACTAACCGTCGTGTTGCCGGTGTAGCCATTTATAATCACCTCAATGCTCACCGCATCAAACCCGCCCTGGCCGGCATCGATCGAGGCGGCTTCATTCGGAGCAATGGTTAATGGTGCGGGGGTGTCCTGTGCCACCACGTTGGTGGTTTTCCAGATGCCGCCATTTGCGCTGCCCACGTAGTAGGTTCGTCTGAATTGGACGACCATCATAGTATTTGACTGGCCATCAATAGTCAGCCGGAGAATCTGACCCGCGCGGAGTCTAAAGACGCCGGTTCTAACGACCGCACGCCGTCCGCCTAGTTGTGCGTTCGTCGCCGGCGCAAGTGTTGATAGCAGCAGCAAGCACGCTGTCAAAGCGATTGAGAATATCTTTCGATGTTTCATGGTGATTCCTTTCAAAGTCTATCTCCAGGGTTCAGTGAGGCGGGCACGATCAGCCTCCAACAAGCATGCCGATGATATTTCCGGTAGTCGCATCGACGATCATCGCATTCACGTGCAAATCAGGTTTGTCGCTGAGCACGATCGCCCGCACCCCGAAACCGTTGCTCGGGATATCGATTGAAGCAGCCTCGCCGGGCATCAGCGTTACAGTCTGAGATGTGCTTTGCGATGTAAGCATCAGTTTGTAAACTCCGTTATTAACACCGCCCTGCACGTATACGGCTTGTCGAAACTGAATATCGGCCACACCGTCTCCATTCCAGTCTCCGACCAATCGAAGTATTTGATTGGGACCGAGGGTAACGCCTATGTCGGCGATAGGTTTTCTCTTCGGGTGTTGTGCCGGGGCCGTGAGAACGAACATCATCACGGCCATCAGCGCGCCTAGCGCGATTGCGATCGAGTTTATCACTTTGCGTTTCATGTCTTTCCTTCCTCCTTCAAGAAATTCGTTTCCAGCAACCTGAACGAACGATCAGGGCAGCAGAAGGGCGATTAGCACGGCCTCAACACGCCCGGTCGATTGAGAAATTATCTGGACAGTCACCCGCGCCTGTTCCATGTCTTTGACTAATTACTCCGATTTCTTAGCTCTGTTAACGATCAACTCACAGCGCGGTCCGTCCTGGCTGTGAAACGGATAAGCGGAATTGACGTGGATGACGTAAGCGTCTTGCTCGGTGCTTTCGCCGACGCCAATCCTGCTCGAGCGTGAACCTCTTTCGGACGTGAGTTGTAACACGACATATGCTGCCGGATCGGATGAACGACCGGAGAAAGTCTGATGGCCCACTTCATCCAAACGAATCGTCAGCTCCGTGCCGGCGACCGCGACCTTCTCTTTCGGGTGCATGGTAAATTGCTCGCCCAACTTCACGCGCCGCGACCACCAACTGCAATCGATCACAGCGAATGCGACGAGGATCGTAAGACCAACGAATGCAATTCGCTTCATTCTCTTCAGTGAAAGTCACCCTCGGTGTTCGCCAGGATCACATGAGACACGACTTCGTCAGTCGCGCTGTTGATGATTTGCGCATTAACGATGTAAGAGCCGAGGCCCACAAGCGCGCGCACCCGCACGCCCTTCCCGTTCCCCTGGACATCGAACGAAGCGGCCGAACCTGGGCCAACATTTACGGGTGCGGTGATGCCCTGCGATTCAACTGTGTGCAGACATACGCCGTCGTTGTTGCAACCTGCCGGCATGTATCTCATCCACGCGAACCGCACGCTGATAGTGTCGTTGCCATTCAAGCCGCTCACGGTGATCCGCAGTACTTGGCTCATGGGGAGCGTGATCACTCCGGTGCGGAGCCTTATTCTAGGCTGGCCTTGCGCGGCTGGAGCGAAAGCCGCGATCGATAGAGCCGAAATCAGCGCGAGCGCCAATGAAGCTCTGCTTTTGCGTTTCACTGTTCTCCTTTCTCTCTGCTTAGGTAGCCAGATTCTATTTGCTTAGATAGACCGATAACCTAGTGTCGTCCGATTCAGACTTTGCCAGAATGCGCACCGTAGCGACATGGCGACTGTCCGCGAAATCGAGCAGGTTATAGACGCCGCTGCCGTAAGTCCGCTCGTTGAAATCGACGACCTGGACATTGCCATTCGCGAAAGTGACTTCGGCGAAATTAAGTTTTGCCTTGCCATTGATATCGAGAAACAGAGCGTTGCCCGAAGCATCAATGCCAAAGTTGGTATCGACCCAGTCTTCGTCACGCGCGATCGTTTCGCTCTCCTGCCTGACGAGCTGCTCGCGCGCCGGCAGGGCGACTGCATTCGCCCGCCAGGCTAACGCCGGCAAATAGACCAGGGGATGATTGATCAGGACGGTCCGGCGCGCGGTACGCACCGCGACGTTTGCCGGCAACACGCGATGAATCGGATGGCCAGGGCGGACCACCAGCCTGGTATGCACAACCGGATGACGCACCGGGTGGGTTACCACTACGCGGCGGCGTTGACCGAACGATTCACCCGGCGAACACATTGCCGTGATGACGATGGCCAAGCTCAGGAAGTTAAGAATTGATGTTTTCATGTTTAGCCTCCTCTTATAAGTTGGTTTCGGTCACCTGCTGTTATTGAGCAAGGTCAATTCATTCCGAATGCGATTCCCAGGAACATCTTCAGTTTGAAAGACATCTTCATCTTCATCCCTTAGTCCTGCTCTGGCGAGCAGTATTTGCTGGTTTTAGGGATTTCCCGCCTCTGCTTGTACACGCAGGGAAAACGGGCAAATTGGCTCAAAAAAACTGTCATTTTTCACTGCTGCGGGTGATAATTGGCGGCCTCGGTCAATTTCCCCGACTTTTCCGTGGAATCTGCGTCTTTAGTGTGTGCAGAATGGATTCCGAATCCCCTACCATCACGCAGCTTCTGGTCGAATGGAGTCACGGTAGTCAGCAGGCGCTGGACCAACTGACACCGCTGGTTTACGACGAGTTGCGACGGATGGCTCGGACTTACCTGCAGCGCGAGCGCAGTGACCACACGCTGCAGGCAACGGCGCTGGTTCACGAGGCTTATCTGCGTCTTATCGATCAGCACTCAGTCTCGTGGCAAAACCGGGCCCACTTTTTTGGTATTGCTTCTCAAATGATGCGACGCATTCTGGTCAATCATGCTTTGGCCAGGGCTGCCGAAAAGCGCGGAGGTGCCGGCGAGAAGCTTTCCCTGAATGAAGCGGTCGACGTTGCTCGCCAGCGCGAAGTTAATTTGATCGCGCTCGACGAAGCGCTCCAGGAGCTTGAGCGTCTGGATCCGCAGCAAACGCGCATCGTCGAGCTGCGGTTCTTTGGTGGATTGTCAATCGAAGAAACAGCCGAGGTGCTCAGAATCTCGCCGGCTACGGTCAAACGCGACTGGAGCACCGCGAGGCTTTGGCTGCGACGGCAGTTGGCGAGTTGAGATCGTCTGTATGACCCCGGAACGCTGGCAGAAAATTAAAGCTTTGTTAGCTGCGGCGCTGGAGCGGCCGGTCGAAGAGCGCGCCGGCTTTCTCGATGAGGCCTGCAATGGCGATGGTTCGTTGCGGGCTGAAGTTGAATCTTTACTCACCCACGAACAACCGGAAGACGAGCCTGACTCTCGCGTCCTCTCTCGTGAGCTTCGTCCGGAAAACTTTCTCTTATCGGAATCAGGCGAAAGTAAGACTCGCGCCTTGATGGACCGCCGTCATGGACGTATCGGGCCTTACAAAATCGTCCGTGAGATTGCGCGTGGCGGCATGGGCGCCGTGTACCTGGCAGAGCGGGCTGACGATCAATACCGGCGGCAGGTGGCGATCAAACTTATCCGCCGCGACATGGACACTGAGTTTGTGCTGCGGCGCTTCCGTAATGAACGGCAAATTCTGGCGGCTCTCGATCACCCGTACATTGCTCCCTTATTTGACGGCGGCACGACCGAAGATGGCCTGCCTTATCTGGTAATGGAATACGTTGAAGGACTGCCGATAAACACTTATTGCGATGGGCATTCACTGAACACGCAACAGCGGCTGAAACTCTTCGAGAGCGTTTGCGCGGCAGTGCAATATGCGCACACCCATCAGGTCATCCACCGGGACATTAAGCCGAGCAACATTCTGGTGACCAAAGACGGCGTACCGAAGCTGCTGGACTTCGGAATCGCCAAGGTGCTGACGCCGGAAATGGCCGCGCAGACACTCGATCCCACCGTAACCGGACTGCATTTGATGACGCCCGCGTATGCGAGTCCTGAACAGGTCAAAGGAGAACCCATTACGGTGGCCAGCGATGTTTATTCCCTAGGTGTCTTGCTGTACGAGTTGCTGACGGGGCACAAGCCATATCGGGTTAGGAACCAGCTTGAGTTGGCGCGGGCCGTGGTGGACGAAGAACCGGCCAGGCCCAGCACGGCTATTTCACTGACCGAGGAAGTGCCAGGCGCCGGTTCGTCTCCGATTACCATCACTCCTGATTCGGTAAGCAAAGTGCGTGAGGCAACGCCCGAGCGGCTCGTTAAGCGGCTGCGTGGAGACCTGGACAATATTCTCTTGATGGCGCTTCGCAAGGACCCACAAAGACGATATGCCTCAGTTGAAGATTTCTCGGCAGACATCCGGGCGCACCTTGAGAATCGCCCGGTAAAGGCCCGAAAAGATTCTATAGTTTATCGCGCGAACAAGTTCGTTCGCCGAAAGTACGGAGTCGCGCCGCTGGTTGTTTCGCTGATATTAGTCGGTGTCATTGTCTTGCTGGCCTACGTTTGGATCTCAAGAAATTCAAAACCACCAGGCGCCGACTTGAAGCTTCAATCGATTGCGGTGCTTCCTTTCAAGACGGACGCGGGTGATGAATATCTTGGCGACGGCATCGCCGATACGATCGCCTCTGCGCTGACGAACAGTAAACAGATTACGGTCAGGCCGGTCCGCGCGTCGCTAAAATATCCGAGCATGAGTCAATCCGCCGTGGATGCCGGTCATGCGCTCCAAGTTGATGCGATTCTCGAAGGAAGCGTGACCCGCGTTGGCGATCAAGTAAAGATTAACGCGCAGCTTGTGCGAGTGCAGGATGGTTCCCGGCTCTGGCAGAGTTCTGATCGGCTTGAGCCGTTGCTGGCTGTCGAGGATTCCATTTCGACCGAAGTGGCGCGGGCGACAAGGCCGGAATTGTCGGAGACGGAGCGCACGCTCATCGCACGGCACAATACGAAGAGTGTTGAAGCGTACAACCTTTATCTTCAGGCCCGGCACTTCTTCAACCGCCGAAAGCCGAAAGAATTGCAGTACGCAATAGAGCGCTTTGAGCAAGCAATCAAGATTGATCCCACGTATGCTCAGGCGTATGCGGGATTGGCGCACGCGTATATCCTGGGAATCAACCAGTTGGCGGCCATCGAACGAATGCAAAAGGCCAAGGCCGCCGCGCAGAAAGCTTTAGAGATTGATAACACATTGTCCGAAGCGCACATGGCGCTGGGACGAGCGCTGATTTTTTGCGATTGGGACTGGGCCGGTTCTGAAAAGGCTTTCAAGCGGGCTATTGAGCTTACTCCAAACTATCCGGACGCTCATTATTGGTATTCGCATAATCTCACCGCCGTGGGGCGGCACGATGAAGCAATCGCCGAGCTGAAATTGGCTTTTGACATCGATCCCTTCCTGCCTAGGACGGTTTTGCAGCAGGGACATGCCTTTTATCTGGCGCGTCAATACGATCGGGCAATCGAGCAGTTCTTACGAACGCCCTTCGACGTTGATGCCACCTATTACCAGGTGTACTGGAGACTCGGCCTCGCCTATGCGCAGAAGGGACTGTATGCCGACGCCATTCCCATGTTGCAGAAAGCGCAGACCTTTTCGGAAGAGATGTCGCTGGGCAAAGCGTCGCTCGCCTACGTGTATGCGAAATCCGGAAACGCCGCCGAAGCGCGCAAAGTTCTTAGCGAAATCCGCGCGTCAACCAGGGAAAGTCCTTGGTTGATGCTGGCGGGCGCCTATTGTTATTTGGGCGAGAGCGACAAAGCGATTGAGTGCCTCGAAAAACTCTATGAGGCTCACGATGCTCCCATCATGTTCATAAA
>DATBSG010000105.1:0-18283 GCA_036559945.1 Pyrinomonadaceae bacterium | reverse complement strand
GAAGTGGCGGAGGTGCTGGGCTACATGGCCGAGCTCATCGGCGAATTCGCACCGCCTCATGAAGCAAACGAGAAGCTCTTCCGCATGGTCGCGGCGTGTATTGAAGCGCTGGCGGCGGAGCCGTCGACGTCAAAAGTGATTCTGCGGTATTTCGAAATTTGGCTGCTTAGACTGGCCGGCTCGTTTCCTGATGTGAGTGCGTGCGCCATTTGTGGCACGCCGTTGAACCAGGGGCAAGCGATGTATCTTGATTTAGAGAGTGCCGTCAGATGCGCGACGTGCAGCAGAGGCGCGGGCGTGCGACTGATGCCGCAAGTTCAGCAAGTGCTGCTTGGCAGCTTGCAATTGGGGCCGACGGAATTTGCGAAGACATGCGAACCATTCTTCACTGACGCCGACGCTGAGTTGTCCGAATTCACGCATCGGCTGATTGTGAGAGCGCTCGAGCGACGTCCGCGGACACTGACTGCCGCGCGCGCTTGACGCATCTCCTCGTCGCGTTTGAGACATGCGAAACCACCGAATAATCCAGCGATATATCATTCGAACAATATTTCCGTACGCGCTGGCCGCGCTCGCGCTGCTTACCGGAATCCTGTTTGTGCAGCAAAGCGGCCGCTACTTTGAAACGATTTTTCGCACTACTGTTCCCGCAGGGTTTCTCTACAGTTTGTCGTTGGCGTTGCTGCCTACCGTACTCGCATTTACGTTGCCGATGGCCGTTTTGTGCGGGACGATCATCGGCCTCGGGCGCATGGGAAGCGACAGTGAACTGGTGGCCATGCGCGCTGCCGGCGTTAGCCGTTGGCAAATCGTCGCTCCGGCGTTGTTGCTGGGACTGATCGCGACCGCCGCATCTCTACAGGTGAACCTTAACGAGGCGCCGCGCGCCCAACAGCAACTGCGGAATATCGCCGCGCGAGCTGCCCTCTACAAACTAGATTCGCCGGTCGAGCCGCAGACCTTCACCACGGACATTCCGGGATATGTGATTTACGTGCGCGAAGGCGACAAGTCGCGCGGGCAATGGGGCGGCGTGTTCATTCATTCGCGCGAAGCCGATGGATCCACGCGTCTGGTAACGGCGCGCTCAGGGCGTATTGATTCGTCGGAAGAAAAATCCGAGCTAGTGCTTTCTGACGCGGTGCAAACGAAACTTCCGCCGCCGGATGCGGCGAATCAACAATACGTCGTTGAACGCCTGACTCAGCTGCGAATCCTCTTCAATACCGGACGCAACGACTTGTTGGCGCGACTTCATAACACGGAAATGAAGAGCGACGAGATGGCCTACAGCGAACTGCGCAACTTCATCAGCCAAAGCTCTGGCCCAGAGCATCGCGAAGCGGTGTTTGTGCTTCACAAGCGTTTGGCGCTGTCGCTGTCGCCACTTATCTTTTCATTTTTCGGCGCCGCTTTGGCGATGCGCCTGCGTCGCGGAAGTCGCGGATTCGGCGCGCTCGTCTCGCTCCTCGTGATGGCCGCTTACTACCTGCTGATCATTGCCGGTGAACAGATGGCGCGCGCCGGCACATTGCCGCGGGTTGTCGGGGCCTGGCTGGCGACGTCCGTAACTCTGACCGTTGCTCTCGTGTTGCTGTTGGTGAATCGGACGTTCTCGTTCACTTTGCGGACCCAACGCGAAGAATCAGAAGTGACGTCGGCGCGGGCTGAGCGAAAAGCAAAGACGTCGCGCTGGTCGGCGATTCGATTTCCCACGCTGCTCGACACAAGTGTGGTTCGGATGATGGGCCTGAGTTTTCTCTTCGGGTTTATCGCACTCGTGATCGTCTTTGATATTTTCACGAGTTTCGAGTTGTGGCGATTCATCACCGCGCGCGGCGGCGGATTAAGACTTCTCGCTCAGTACCTTTTCTACCTGCTGCCGCTGGTCAGCGTCGAACTATTTCCCGGAAGCGTGCTGGTCGCGGCTTTGCTGACGTACGCCTTGATTGCGCGCAGAAGGGAAGCAGTCGCCTGGTGGGCCAGCGGCCAGAGCGTCTATCGTCTGATGCTGCCCGGATTCGTATTTGCGATCGTTGTCGCAGGAGGCCTCTGGCTGATTCAGGAAAGGATTATGCCGGCGGCCAACGTCAGGCAGGACGATCTGCGCGCGCGCATTCGCGGAAACATAACGCAATCGACCGCCGGCGAACGTCGTTGGTTGGTGAGCGCCGACGGGCGGCGTATCTACTCTTACGATTTTGACGATCAGAAACAGGCGCTGCTGAAACCGGTCATCTATGAATTCGATCCATCGCGTGTGACTGACCTGAAACGCGTGATCAGCGGCGACATCGCATCCTGGGCGCAGGCAAATCGCCTGGAAATAAAGGACGCGCGTTGGATCGACCTGGGCCAGGCGCAGGTCTCTACTCAGCAGGCGCAGGCGCTGACGATCGACGGCGTCGAGTCGCCCCGCACATTCCGGCCAACCGTCGATAGGCCATCACAATTAGACACAAACCGTCTGGGCGAGTACATCAAAACGCTGAAGGCGCGCGGCGCCGACACTGCCCTGCTTGCGGTTGGTTTGCAGCGAAAATATGCAGCGCCATTCAGTGTGATAATTATGGCGCTAATCGGAATGCCGCTGGCGGTATCGCTCGGCCGGAAGAGCACCGTCGTGGCCCTGTCGTCCGCGGTGGTTGTGAGCCTGTTTTTCTGGTTGTTGTCGAGTGGGTTTCAGCAATTGGGCGAGCATGCGCTGTTGCCGCCGGCAGTTGCAGTCTGGGCCCCGATCGCAATTTTTGCTGCCGGCGCGTTTTACTTCATCTCCCGCGTTCGGACGTAGAGCTTGTCAGAACTTGCGTGTCTCTCGCTTTTGGAGGAGGGGTAAACGTGACTACGTTCCCGTCTCCCAACTCGACATGTATTCGAGTTGTTCGGACGTGAGCGTGTCGATCGAGAGTCCCAGCGCTTTGAGTTTCAGACCGGCGATCTCCTGATCCACTTCCGGCGGCAGAAGGTGCACACCCGGATCGAGCTTGCCTTTGTTCTTCACCAGATACTCGACTGACAGCGCCTGGTTCGCGAAGCTCATGTCCATGACGCTGGCAGGGTGACCTTCAGCAGCGGCGAGATTGATGAGGCGACCTTCGCCGAGCACCATGATGCGATTCCCGTTCTTCAGCCTGTACTCCTGAACAAACGGGCGCACATCAACGGGCGCGTCAGACATCTCGCCGAGCGCGACCAGATTCAGCTCCAGATCGAAGTGGCCGCTGTTGCAGACGATTGCGCCGTCTTTCATCGCGGCGAAGTGGTCGCGGTCAATTACGTGCCGATTGCCGGTCACGGTAACAAAGATGTCGCCAATGCCGGCCGCTGAAGAGATCGGCATGACGCGGAAACCGTCCATCACAGCTTCAACGGCTTTGATCGGATCGACTTCGGTAACGACAACGTTCGCTCCCATGCCGCGCGCGCGCAGCGCCACGCCTTTGCCGCACCATCCGTAGCCGACGACGACGAGATTGCGTCCGGCTAAGAGAATGTTCGTTGCGCGAATAATTCCGTCGAGCGTCGATTGTCCTGTGCCGTAACGATTATCAAAGAAGTGCTTTGTCTGCGCGTTGTTGACGGCAATCGATGGAAAAGTGAGCACGCCGGCAGCTTGCATCGCCTTGAGCCGCACGATGCCGGTGGTTGTTTCTTCAGTGGTGCCGACAATCTTCGTCTTGAGATCCGGCTTCTCCTTAATCATGGTCGCGACGACGTCGGATCCGTCGTCAATGATGATGTCCGGGGCAAACTCGAGCGCCGTCTGCACGTGGCGACGATAAGTGTCGGTCGATTCGCCCTTCATCGCATAAACCGGAATGCCGCAGTCCGCCACGAGCGATGCCGCCACGTCATCCTGAGTCGAAAGGGGATTGGAAGCGATCAGCAAACTGTCAGCACCGCCCGCCTGCAAAGCGCGCGCGAGGTTGGCTGTCTCGGTCGTAATGTGTGCGCAGGCAACGATGCGCACGCCCTTCAAAGGCTGCTCGGCGCCGAAGCGCTCGCGAATCAAACGCAGCACGGGCATCTCGCGCTCAGCCCAATCGATGCGGCGTTTGCCTTGGGGTGCAAGTGACAAATCTTTAACGTCATGTTCCATTGCAGGCATAGCAGTGCTCATTATGAAATTTTCCTTTGATGATTCCTATCTGTCTAGCCCAGCCGTTCACGGCTGGGGCCAATATAGACATTCAACGTTTCAAAAGCCTCCTTAAGGAGGCTTTCGATCAAGCGAACGTGGTCATTCTCTTTACCCAGGCTTAACGCCTGGGCTACGCAAATCTTAGACGCCCGCCGCGGCGCGCAATGCTTCGGCTTTGTCGGTAACCTCCCAGGTGAAGCCATCACCCGAACGACCGAAGTGACCGTAAGCCGCAGTCTGACGATAAATCGGCCGACGCAGCTTGAGCTCTTCGATAATTTCCTTCGGTCTCAGAGGGAAGTGATCGCGAACCAGTTTGGACAATGCCGCCTCGCTGATTCGACCTGTGCCTTGCG
Organism: Pyrinomonadaceae bacterium; assembly: GCA_036559945.1. Classification (GTDB taxonomy): domain Bacteria; phylum Acidobacteriota; class Blastocatellia; order Pyrinomonadales; family Pyrinomonadaceae; genus UBA11740. Next base: position 13,783 of record DATBSG010000105.1, on the reverse strand, counting down.
TATCGACATAGACTGACACGGGCTCAGCGACGCCAATTGCGTAGGCGAGCTGTACTTCGCACTTATCCGCCAGGCCGGCCGACACAATGTTCTTCGCGATGTAGCGTGCCATGTAAGCTGCCGAACGATCGACTTTGGTGGGGTCCTTTCCGGAGAATGCGCCACCGCCGTGAGGAGCATAGCCGCCGTAAGTGTCCACGATAATCTTGCGGCCAGTCAGGCCGGAATCGCCCTGCGGTCCGCCGGTTACAAAACGACCGGTCGGGTTGATGTGATATTTGGTGTTGTCGTCGATCAAGTCGCCAGGGACGGTGTGTCTGATAACGTGCTCGCGAATTTCTGAGCGAAGCTGATCGTTTTCAACTTCGGGCGCGTGCTGTGAAGAGATGACTACTGCGTCGACGCGAAATGGACGACCGTCACGGTATTCAACGGTCACCTGAGACTTGCCGTCGGGGCGAAGATAAGGAAGCTGCCCCGACTTGCGTGTTTCTGTCAGCCGTTCGGCCAGCCGATGCGCCAACTGAATCGGCAGCGGCATCAGCTCAGGCGTTTCGTTGCAGGCAAACCCGAACATCAAGCCCTGGTCGCCGGCGCCGCCTGTGTCGACGCCCATCGCGATGTCAGGCGACTGCTGATGGACGGCGCAAAGGACACTGCACGTTTCGTTATCAAATCCGTACTTGGCTCTGGTGTAGCCAATATCGCCGATAACGCGCCGCGCGATACCGGCGTAATCGATCTGAGCTTTCGTGGTGATCTCGCCCGCAATTATGACAAGTCCGGTCGTCAGCAACGTCTCGCACGCGACGCGCGACGTGGGATCTTCCGTAAGCGCGGCATCGAGAATCGCGTCCGAGATCTGATCCGCTATCTTGTCCGGGTGGCCCTCGGTGACCGACTCAGAAGTAAACAAAGTCCCGCTATGATTATCCAAGAAACGCCTCCGAAATTCGCCTTATTGCACTCAGGAGTGAATAATTGGAAATTAAAAGAACGCGTACGATAACAGCCATTTTCAGGGGGTGTCAAGCGAGGCGCAGCCATATCTGCGACAGGCCTGCAAGTAAAACTAGCGTTTAATCTGATCCGAGATGGTCTAGATTCAGAGTTGATTTGAAATCAGCGAGAAGGGAAACGTGAGGAGTTCCTGTGGGTTGTAGGTTTTCGTACCTTCTTCTGCGGTTAAGTTTTGCGAACCTGGCAATGACTTACTCGCCCGCTGCCATAAGATCTGATCCAGTGGAACAGATCACGACAGTCTTTCACTGAAGCCTTCTCTTGCGCTCTGCCATTAATGCTTCCCGTGCTTCGACGAATCGTGATTCCAACGCTTTTACCAAACCGTCCACAAACTCACTGGAGCTCAAACTTGTAGTTTCTAACTCTCGGCAAACTTGAGCGACTCGGTGGAGACCGAGAGTGCTGCTACTTCCTTTTATCGTGTGCGCAATGTGTTTCAGTACGGCCCACTCCTTTTCGAACGCGGCTTTCCGGATCGCCTGAATCCGTTGGGGAGTGCCTTCGAGGTAAAGATCAATCAGTTCAATTACAAAGTCTGAGCCATCTTCCGATTTTATTTTCTCAAAAGCCCTCAGCGTTGCGACGTCCAAAATGTCATTTGTGATGCTGCCAGTCGCCTTGGCGAGACGACCATTCCTTTCGTTGCTCAGCCTAGCTGCTTGTTCAACTAACATTTTCTTCGCCTTCCGAGCTTTAGTTTGCTCTTCTTCTGTTTTGGCTTCCGATTAACAGGCGGACAGCGCTTTCCAATTGCTCTGGCGTAAAAGGCTTGGGAAGAAAGGCGGTCGCGCCGGCTGAAAAGCTATCAGTCATCAACTTGATGTTCTGCTCGGCCGTTATCATCATTATTGGAATTCGCCTGAGACGTCTTTCTGAACGCATGTAGTGGATGATGTCTAAACCTTCAAGGAAGGGCATACTCATATCCAAAATTGCCGCCTTGAAGCGTGAATCCGATTGAAGAATGCGATACGCCTCGCGGCCGTCGTTGGCAACGACCGCCTGGCACTGTTGCTGCTTGAGTATGGTAGTTAACAGGTGCGTCATCACCGGATCGTCATCGGCGATGAGCACCCTGTTAGGAGTTGGTTCTTTGAATCTGATCTGAAATCCACCCATTGACTTGGTCCCTTTTCATTATTGACGCAGCGCCCGCCACGTTGCTGTTCACGCGATCGCGGCAAAACGCGTCAGAAATTCCTTACCGCTTTGGGGCCACCAGTGTTTCGGCCTGGAGCAAGAATTTGGCGGCCTGTCGCCAATATATCGCTACGGTGTAAGGCACAGTAGCTATGAAAAAAGTTTCTGCGGGCGTAACACTTCTAAGCGTGAGTTCCACCGTTCGGGTGGTGACCACGCGGGGCTGAACTACTTTTTCCCACCAGAAAGCGCCATCACGGAATGAATAAAGGGCGTTAGTTAGGTGCGCTCTGAGTTTCGGGTCCGGCAGTTGAGCAATAATTGGCTCCAGTTCGATACTAACGGAATGTAAGTGGGCTTTGAACGTGTCCAACGACACATGCCCAAGCCTGCTGTCAGCTTCGAAATCGTGCAGCGAGCGATAAACGAAGATCTTCGCTTGTAGTTGTTTTAGAGCTGTGATGGCACGGCTTGCCAAGACAATATCGTTCTGTTGGATCGCGCCCATCCGCCTATCTACGATCAGCCCCTTCGTCGCAAGGTCATCTGATCCCAATCGATGATTGCGCGTTTGCGCATGAAGCGAGGTCGCCGCGATCGAGGACGCGACGAAGATTAGCGTCGAGAGTAATCCCACCTGCCGGCTGATCTGCGACATAGAATTATTCGGTGCAACATCGAATATAAAACCTGGCGATCATCCGACGCTAGAGTTTTTATTGTTGTGATTGTATTGGCCAAGTGCCGAAACACCCATGCCCGCCTGACAAAATGTGTCACTTAGTTGCGTTAATGGACCACTGAAATCAAAACGTAACAACCGTGGGGAAAATTCCTATTGACCCACGCGAACGTCGTTTATCAGAATCGACGGAGGGAGTTAGTTAATACTTCCAGGTTGGCTAGTTTGCCGAAAGCTCTTCTTGCCCTTTCCTTACGCACCGGGAGTACTACGTGAAGATGAAGGTCTGGCTGCTGGCGAGATATTCGCGCGTGTCGCAAGCGTGCGGAGCCATGGTAATTTTCATCAGCCTGGCGGCATTAGTCGGTTGGTTGATTGATTCGGTAATACTAAAAGGCGTTCGCCCAGCATACATTCCGATGGCGCCGAATACCGCAGTTGTTTTTGTTCTGAGCGGGCTGTGTCTCATCGTAATTGGAAGTCGAGCACATCGGTTTTCCGCGCTTGCCAGAGTGGCGATCGCTCTGGCTGCAGTGCTGGCACTGGCCCGGATGAGTGAATATCTGACTTCACTTGAGTTGCGCGTCGACCATTGGATCTTTCGCTTCCCTTCAGACTCGATCGGTTTAGCGCCGGTGGGCAAGATGGCGTTCCTCACCGCGCTTACATTTCTTCTATTAGGCACAGCTCTATTCTTATTCACCTGGTCCAAGCGCTGGGCTCAGGGCATCGGTCACGGCCTATCCGTCGTTGTCGCGTTTATTGGAGCAGCATTCTGCCTCGGTTACTTGTACGGCGCCCCGCTCATGTACGGCGGTCGCAGCATTCCGATGGCTCTGAACACCGCAGTCTGCTTTGTTTTGGCTGGCTCAGGTTTGGTGATTAAAGGTTCCGGGAAAAATGCTGAGGAGCGGCACGCTGCCAGACAAGCCTTGCAACAAGCGCATGATGAACTCGAAGAACGCGTGCGCGAGCGAACAGCAGAACTGGAAGCGCAACAGCAATACTCGAGGGCAATCGTAGAAACCAGCCCAAATCCAATCTTCGTCAAGAACGCCGAAGGACGGTTCACGCTAATTAATAAAGCAGTGGAGTTGGCTTACGGCCGACCGGCAGCAGAAATCCTCGGCAAAAAGGAAGCGGATCTAAATGGCTACCACGCTGAGATTCAGACGTTCATTCATGATGATAACGAAGTAATTCGCACTCTTAAGCCTAAGTTCATTCCTGAAGAAGAATTAACTAATTCAAAGACTGGTGAAACGCGGCTGTTTCAGACAATCAAAGTTCCACTCAAGCTGCCTGACAACGGCGCAGTTCACGTGTTGGGTGTTGCCACGGACATCACGGAGAGAAAGCGAGCGGAGCAGACCTTGCGCGAAACCGAAGAGCGCTACCGGCTGCTCTTTGACAGCAATCCACTGCCGATGTGGGTCTACGACCGCCAGACGCTGGAATTTCTCGCCGTGAATGAAGCAGCGGTGTTTCACTATGGTTACTCGCGTGACGAATTTCTTTCGATGACGATCAAAGATATTCGCTCTCCGGAAGATGTGGCCGTGCTCCTGGACAATATCTCGGAGGAACGTGGTTTCAAATCAGCGGGCACGTGGAAACACAAGAAGAAAGACGGCAGCTCTATTGATGTCGAAATAATCTCGCATCCGCTCGTGTTCGCAGCCCGAAAGGCGAAGCTCGTACTAGCGCACGATGTTACTGAACGTAAGAGGGCAGAAGAAGCGCTTCGTGATACCGAGGAACAGTTACGGCAGGCGCAGAAGCTTGAGGGTGTTGGCCGATTGGCCGGCGGTATTGCTCACGACTTTAATAATCTGCTTACCGTCATAAATGGCTTTTGCTCGCTGGCGATGCGCGGTCTGAACTCTGAAGATCCGCTGCTGGAGAACCTGGAAGAGGTTAAGAAGGCCGGCGAGCGGGCGACGTCGTTGACGCGTCAACTTCTGGCATTTAGTCGCAAGCAGGTACTGCAGCCGAAGATTCTAAATTTAGACTCGGTTGTGACCGACATGGAGAAGATGCTTCGACGCGTGATTGGCGAGAACATTGATTTACGCGCCGTACTGGAGCCGAAGTTGGGAAACGTGAATGCCGATCCTGGCCAGATAGAGCAGATCATTTTGAACCTGGCGGTGAACGCGCGGGATTCCATGCCCGACGGTGGAAAACTCACAATCGAAACCGACAATGTTTACCTTGATGAAGAGTATGGGAAGCATCACGTTGGCGCGCAAGTGGGGCCGCACGTGATGTTGGCGGTAAGTGATTCTGGTCACGGAATGGACCAGCAGACTCTGGAGCGAATATTCGAACCTTTCTTTACGACGAAGGAGTTGGGGAAGGGAACTGGGCTTGGACTTTCCACCGTGTACGGGATAGTGAAACAGTCAGGCGGAAATATCTGGGTCTATAGCGAAGAAGGAAAGGGAACCACATTTAAGGTCTATCTGCCGCGGGTTGACGACGGCGCTGAAGAATGCAAACGAAATGTCCAAGACGCGAAAGTAACTAAGGGCAGCGAGACCATTTTGCTGGTTGAGGATGAGGAGATGTTGCGTAAGCTCGCGCGTCAGACTCTGAAAGGCCATGGTTACCAAATAGTGGAAGCTTCGAACGGCAACGAAGCAATTTCTGTAGCCGCTCAACATAAAGGAGCGATTCATCTTCTGCTGACAGATGTGATTATGCCGGGAATGAATGGCCGTGAACTGGCGATACGAATGCTTCAAACACGGCCACCGCTGCGGGTGTTGTTCATGTCTGGCTACACCGACGACGCGATCGTGCATCAAGGGGTGCTTGACGAGTCGGCGAACTTTATTCAAAAGCCATTTACGCCCGAAGGGCTCGCGCGCAGAGTCCGCGAGGCATTGGATCAGGAGAAAAGCGCGTGACGCCAATACTAGCCAAGGTTGTGAATGAAGCATTGATCGTGCCGTCGGTCGATCAAACCTACGCTGAAGCTCACGATCGGCGGGTGCTGATTGTCGACGACGAAGAGATGGTATGCAGTTTGTTCGCGCAGTGTCTCAATCAAAGCTATTCGTGTGAAACAGCGGCAAATGCTCAGGAAGCCCTGGATTGGCTACAACAGGAACCGTTCGCCTTGGTGATCACCGATATTCAGATGCCCGGCTTGGGAGGTATCGAACTACTCCGCAAGATCAATGAGCTTTACCGCGACACGGCCGTGGTAATAGTGTCGGGCGTGGACCGAACGCAGCGTGTCATTGACGCGATCCGAATGGGAGCTTACGACTACCTCGTTAAGCCTTGTGATCTTGACGTGCTGGAATTATGTGTTGACAGAGCTTTGGAGCGCAGAACGCTACTTCGCAACGCGCGAAAGTATAAGGACGATCTGGAGAAGCGGAACCTGGAACTCGCTCGTCGGAAGAGCGAATTGGAGCGGATTCAAGCTCAACTGGTCCATAGCGAAAAGATGGCTTCGCTGGGTCAATTGGCCGCGGGCATCGCGCATGAGTTGAATAATCCAGCAGGCTTCATTTTCAGCAACATGGAAGCACTGCCTCAATACCTTAATAGGGTCGGGCGAGTATTGGCGAGTTATGAACAGGCTTCCTTAAATGAGCCTGATGCAGCGCGCGTTACTTCAGCGAAGGCAGAAGCTGACTACCAGAATGTGATGTCCGATCTCGAATCGATCGCCGCAGACTCCTACAGCGGAGCTGAGCGGATCAGGGATATCGTTCAGAACCTGCGATTATTCTCAAGACTTGATGAGGCGGAGATAAAACACGTTGATTTGCATGAGGGGATTGAATCTACAATTCGTTTGCTTTCGCAGTACTACAATTCTCCAGCGATCACATTAAGGCGCGAATACGGGTTCGTGCCGCCGGTAGAGTGCTATGCCGGGCAGCTCAATCAGGTCTGGATGAATCTGCTGGTGAACGCTGCTCAGGCGATTGGCGACAGCGGCGGCGAAGTGTGCATTCGCACATCGTCAGATGGGGAACTGGCGTCAGTGAGCATCAGTGATACTGGAAGGGGGATCGCTCCTGAGCACATGCACAAGATTTTCGACCCATTCTTTTCAACAAAAGCAGTCGGCGAAGGCACCGGCTTGGGCCTGTCTATTTCTCATGGAATCGTTATCCGACATCGAGGGACATTGACAGTTGAAAGCGCTCTCGGCAGTGGCGCAACGTTCAATGTTTCCTTACCTATTCACATCAAAGGGAACGGCGTGCGCGCCGGACAGAAAGGTTGAAAGATGAAATACAAGATTCTGATCGTCGATGATGAACCGGCAAACCTTCGTGTGCTTGAAAGACTATTTCGGGACGAACATGAGGTCCTAACAGCCACATCGGGTGCTGAGGCGCTGGCAGCGCTTGAGAATCACGACGTGGCCCTGCTGATTTCGGATCAACGCATGCCGGAGATGAGTGGGATCGAACTCGTCGGACGTACAGTGTCGCTGCGGCCGCATATGGTGCGGATTCTTTTGACCGGCTATACCGACGTCAGCAGCCTGATAGAAGCGATCAATTGCGGCCACGTCTATAAGTACGTCACGAAACCGTGGAACAACGCAGATCTGGTCATCACAGTTTCGCGCGCGCTGGCACATTACGAGGCGATGAAGAGCCTGCACAACCTGGAGATGGTAAACCATCGTTTGCGCGCGCGCATGAACGAAATCGCTGAACTGGCTATAACGGACGACGAATTGCTTCCCGAGTCACGGCTAAACGCTGTCGTCCGTGAGCGTCAATTAGACGTGATATCGCCGAACTAGCCCACCAATGACTCCAAAAACGCCAACGATTTTGATTATCGATGACGATGAGCAGATTCGCTTGCTGCTCGTGCGGCTTTTGGCTGGGCAAAATGAGTGCACTGTTGTGGAATCAGCTGAGTCCGCTCTCGCGTTGCTGGATGAAAAGAAATTTGACCTCATCATCAGCGATATAAACATGTCAGGAATTAGCGGTCTGGAACTGGTTCCAACGATACTTCAGAAGGATGCAGACGCAGTTGTCGTAATGGTTAGCGGACAGCAAACCATAGAGTACGCGATCGAAGCCATGCGGGTGGGCGCCTTCGACTACATTACGAAACCAGTGAATATTGATCATATCGAAGCTGCTGTTCGTCGTGCGCTTTCGCATCACACATTGCTGGAAGAAAAGCGGCGGTATGAAAATCATTTGGAAGAGATGGTTCGAGAGCGCACCGCTGAGCTTGAGTATCTCGCTTACCACGATCGACTGACTGATTTGCCGAACCGGAACCTCTTTGTCGATCGATGCAACGATGCACTTGTTAACGCTAAGGCGAACGGTCATCTGGCGACCGTTATGCTCATATCGGTGGATCGCTTCAAAAACATAAATGACACGCTTGGCCACGAAGCGGGCGATCAGTTGTTGAAGAGTGTGGCAGAACGTCTTCGAGCTATCCTGAACGGGCAGGGAATTGCTGCACGTTTTGAGGGTGCTGAATTCGGCGTGTTATTAAACACGATGACTGATTCAGTACAGACCGAAGAGGTCTGCCAGTCGATACGAAACATATTTAAGAAATCGTTCGCCGTAGGCAATCAGGAAGTCTATTTGACCGCGAGCATGGGCATCAGCGTGTCATCCGACAGCACCAACGGCACCTCAAGCATTCTGCAGAATGCTGGCGCAGCTCTTCGTCGCGCGAGAACTATTGGCGGAAATAATTATCAGTTTTACACAGCCGACATGAATGCCACATCTCTCAAGAGATTATCGCTGGAAACGAGCCTACGACACGCAATCGATAACGAAGAGTTCGTCACTTTTTATCAGCCTGTGGTCGATCTGTCATCGGGCGACATTGTTGGGTTCGAAGCGTTGGTGCGGTGGCAACATCCGGAACTTGGCTTGTTAGCTCCCATCGAATTTCTGGACCTGGCAGAAAGCACTGGCCTAATCGTCGAGATCAGTGAATCTGTGATGCGCACTGCCTGTCGTCAGACTTGGCAATGGCAAAAGCAAGGGCGGAAGAATCTGCGAATTGCGGTCAACATCTCCGCGCGCCACTTCAGGCAGAAGGATTTCATTGGGCGAATCGTCCAAATTGTCGCCGCAAGCCAGTTGGATCCACGATCGTTGGAATTGGAATTAACTGAAAGTTCGATCATGGAGAATCCCGAGGCGGCGGCTGAGGTTCTCAGCGAAATTCGAGCGCTTGGGATAGCGATCGCGATCGACGATTTCGGCACGGGTTATTCGTCAATGAGCTATCTGAGACTGTTCTCAGTCAATACCCTCAAAGTCGATCGCTCGTTCGTTAGCGGCGTGGCTACGGACCCTCACAACGCGGCAATGGTACGTGCCATGGTAACGCTGGCTCACGACTTGAATTTGCGTGTAGTCGCCGAGGGTATTGAAAGCGAGTCTGAGCTATTGTTCTTGAAGCAGCTTACATGTGACGAAGGACAAGGGTATTTCTTTTCCAAGCCTCAGCCAGCGATCACCGTGGAATCGCTGCTTTTTCCTGCTGCCACAATTCGTTCGAATACGCTGCGCGTTTCGACGGCCGTTCGAAATGCGCGAATACTCATCACTCACTAACGGACACTCATTAACGGAGTTTGCTCAATTGCGTTGCTTCTCAATGGAGCGAATTGCACCGATGTCGCCGGCAATCTCCTGCGGTTGTTGAGACAGGCAGACAGTCTTTCTAAGGCAAAGCCCCCTACGACCCTACGACCGTACGAAAGTACGACATAATATGTATTATCAGACGCAGTCAGACTAGCCGTGCCGAGAGGTCACGGTTGGTCAGGCCGGCTTGTGTCGCCTTGGTAGGCAAGTTCCCTTTGGACGGCGACGCGTAGCCGTTTGGTGCGACGCTCGTTGACGGCGCCGCTGGTCGATAGCGGCATGCGGCGACAAGTTGCGGTGTCCAGGTCCGGGGATCGAGTTGCTGGAAGTTAGGCGTCGGCATTATCGCAAACGGTTTCAGTGTGGAGACGCGACGGTTAAGGTCGGGCATGACGAGCGCGGTTGACTGTGAGTTGCGGCATTGCCTACAGTGCTCTTCTCTGAATCGATCAGTCTTTTTCTAAATCAATCTTTCGTTCGAAGAGATGCCGATCAAAATCGAGAATCAATACCAGGGCAAGCTGCCTCGGAATACCCTCGCCAATGTTGAGAGCGCCTTGGCGAGCGTGCCGCGCGAACATTTACGCGGAGTCGAAAGGCTGCGGCTGGTTGATACCGTTACCGAACCACGAGCGTTGATGGCTGCCAAGGGCCAGGAGCTGCCGGGACTGTACCACCCGAAGCAAGGCGTGAAGGGTGCGTGGTTTGAAGTGGCCATCGCGCCGCTCATTTCCGCGAACAAACCTTTTCACAAGCGCATCATTCCCCGCCTTTCCTTCAAAGGGAATCTTGCGGCCGTAATTTTTTCATTGGTTGCGCAACACTACCATTTGACGCTGCGACACTCTGTCAAACGTGGGCAAGTTGAACCTGCGGTGCGGGCCTACACAGAAAAGCAATTGAAAGCGTGGAATGAACAGCAACATAAGTTTCGCGCCAAGTTGTTTAAGCCTCTGCAACCGACGCTCGAGCGCTGGAGCAGGTCTCTCGCGAAAAAAGCTGCCGCCGAAAAGAAAAAGAAGGGTTAGTGGCACAGACTCTCAGTCTGTGATTCCTGCGCGCACCAGTGCTGATGAATGAACACAGACTGAAGTCTGTGCTACTCACATTGCTTCGTCGATATTCTGCGCGGCGTCGTTGAGAGCTTCGAATAGTTCTTCGGTAGAAACGTCGGCTTTCTTGAATTTCACCTCGACGCGAAATTCCCTTCCCGGCGCCTCATACTTGTAGACAAAAGGTTCCGAACTTCCGGTGGGATCGATGTAGGCGCGTCTGGCTTTGCGCGCGCCGTCGCGTGTGAGGCCCTGATCGACAATCTGCTGCGCCATCACGCGCATTGAGTCGTCGTCGGGCTGTCGCACAATCTGAAGCAACAAAGACTTGGAAGTGATCTCGGCGTTTCGGCAAAGCTGGCGAATGTCTTCCGGCATCGTGGCGATCGACAGCGCCTCAGTAACCGTGCTGCGGCTCTTACCTACTTTGCGCGCGACGTCTTCATGCGTGTAACCGAACCGTTCGCACAGCGCGCGCAGACCGTCAGCCTCTTCCCAGGGCGTGAGGTCCTTCCGCTGCATGTTTTCGATCAGCGCAATCTCGGCGACGGCGCTGTCGTCAACATCCATCTCAATGCAAGGAACTTCAGTGAGCCCGGCCGCTTTTGCGGCGCGCCAGCGTCGCTCGCCGGCGATAATCATCCAGCGACCGAATGTCGGCCTAACGAGGAGAGGCTCGAGCACGCCCTTCTCTTTGATCGACGCAGTCAGCTCCCTCAGGTCGCCAATTTCGGTGCGCGGCTGGTCAGGATTAGGATCCAATTTATCGATGGGTAGCAGTCGGCCGACATGGCTCAGATGCTCCTGCGTCAGCTCTTCGACGTAGTGCGCGTCGTGGCGCATGCTCAGTCCCGCGGGCAAGCCTCTTCTAGACACGGCTCAGTACCTCTTTGCAAAGTTTTTCGTACTCAACTGCACCGGATGATTGCGGCGCGAATGTGAAGATCGATTCCTTGTACGCCGGAGATTCTTCCAGCCGCACGCTCTTGGTGATGACCGTGCTGAAAAGCTTGGGGCCGAACACGCGGCGAATCTGCTCGTAAACCTCCTTGCCAAGCGTCGTGCGTTTGTCATGAAGAGTCACGAGCACGCCCAGCATCTCGAGGTTTGGGTTCGGCCGCGCTTTCACCTTCTCAATCGTCTCGAGCAGATCGTCCGTGCCTTCCAAAGCGAAATACGATGACTGAATCGGAATCAACACGTGCGTTGACGCGACCAGCGCATTGACAGTGATTAGGCCGAGCGTCGGCGGCGTGTCGATAATGATGACTTTGTAGGTCTTCTTGAACGGCTCGATTCGATCTTTCAAACGAAACGGCGCATCGAAATCACCTACCAATTTCGACTCCAGCTTGGCGAGGCTGATTCGCGCCGGAATGATGTCCAAATCCTTTACGGGCGTTTTGTAGACCGGAAGTTCAGTAGTTCCCTGCCCGTCCATCATCAGGTCGTAAGCGGACCGATCCACCGTAAGCGGATCGAGAAACGAAATGGAACTATTGCCCTGGGGGTCGAGATCGAGGAGAAGCGTCTTTGAGCCGCGTCTGGCGAAGGCAGCAGCGAGGTTAATGGCGGTGGTCGTTTTGCCGACGCCACCTTTCTGGTTCGCGATTGCGATTATCACTCTCGGTCGTTATACCTCATTCGCAACTTGGCGTATCTTACATCGGAAGGTCGCCGGCGTCACCAATTACTTCCGGCCATTCTTCTTCACCGACCGCCGCTTCATCGGTTTCGTCTTCTTCGGTGGCGATGGAGTTTCGCGAAGCCTGAATTACTTCCAAGTCGACGAAGATCGGACAGTCAGCGCGGAGAGCTAACGCGATGGCGTCCGAAGGCCGGGAATCCAACCGCATTGCATCTCCATTCCCGGACGTCAGTTCGATCACGGCGAAAAATGTGTTGTCGCGCAACGACGTCACCACCACACGCTCAACAGTCAATCCCAATTCAACGATCAGATTGCGCAAAAGGTCGTGCGTCATTGGCCGGGGCGGCGCGATCTTTTCAATCTCAAGCGCAATCGCGTTTGCCTCGTAAGCGCCGACCCAGATGGGGAGCATCGTTTCGCTGTTGACGTCTTTCAGAATAATTATCGGGGTGCCGCTATTCGGATCCATCATCAACGCCCGAATTTTGACCTCGATTTCCATAAGTGATCTCCCGCTTGCTCTGGTCGCCGCTAGGCCGCGGCTAATGCTTCCCCATAGAGGCTGTTTTGTTTCACATCTGTAACGCGGACCGTTGCGACTTCGCCGAGCTTCACCGAACGTCCGGGGAAATTCACAACCTTGTGACACGTCGTGTGTCCAGTAAGATCTGATTCCGATTTCGCGCTCACTGATTCCGAAAGTACGTTGATCTCACGTCCAACGTAGCTTTCGTAAATCGTTCTTTGTTGCCGCTTCTGAAGCTCTTCCAACTCGAGAAATCGCGCTGTCTTTTCCGTCCTGGTTACATCATCGTTCAGCTTTGCCGCCGGCGTGCCTGGACGTTCCGAGTATTTGAAGATGTACAGACCGTCATATCGCACGTTGCTAACCAGCGTCATCGTATCGCGAAAATCCTGCTCCGTTTCGCCCGGGAACCCGACAATGATATCACTGGTGATCGCAATCTGCCGCCGCGCGTTCTTAATCGATTCGATTCGTCGCAGGTAATCGGCGGCGGTATGACCCCGGCGCATCGCGCGCAAAACCCGATCGCTGCCGGACTGCACCGGCAGATGCACCCAGTTGCACAGGTTTTCATTCTCGTCGATCGCCTTGACGATGTCCGGATGAAAATCACGCGGGAACGAAGTTGTAAACTTGATTCGTTCCATTCCGGTTGCGGCGACTGCTCTCAACAAGCGCGCAAAGAGCGTCGCACCCTTGAACTGCTCAAGGCCGGCTTCCGTTTTTGGCCGATAGCTGTTCACGTTTTGTCCAATCAGGTGAATCTCACGATAACCGTAGTCACGGAGCTGCTTTACCTCGTCGATGATTTCGGCGGCGGAGCGGCTCTTTTCGCGGCCACGTGAAAACGGCACGATGCAGTAGGTACAGAACTTATTGCAGCCTTCGATGATTGGGACAAACGCAACATAGGGCGACGTGCGCGCGGTCGCCGGAACGTCCCACGCGTCGGTTTCGTCGCGGTCGCCGAGGTCTATGACTCTTTGTTTTCGATCAAGCGCTCGATCTATCAACGCCGGCAGCCGATCTGTCGCGCGCGTGCCGACCACCAGATTTACTAATGGAGAGTTGTCGAAAAGAGTCTCG
>DATBSG010000104.1:0-5296 GCA_036559945.1 Pyrinomonadaceae bacterium | reverse complement strand
GCTGACACCGGCGAAATCGATCGCAAGTACGCCGCTCGCGAAGTGATCAATGCCGGCGGCAAAGTTGTCATCCCGGGCCTCATCAACGGGCACACTCATGTGCCCATGACCTTGTTCCGCGGGATCGCGGACGATCTCGATCTGCAGGAGTGGCTCACCAAATACATCTTTCCCGCGGAAGCGAAAAACGTTACTGAAGATTTCGTGCGCGTCGGCGCCCGGCTGGGGCTGGCAGAAATGATTCGCAGTGGGACGACGACCTACTGCGACATGTATTACTTCGAAGACGCCGTCGCTGACGAAACGTCGAAAGCCGGAATGCGAGGCGTGCTCGGCGAAACGGTCATCGATTTTCCCGTCGCCGACAACAAAACCTTCGAAGCAGGTTTGACTTATTCGGAAGCGTTCATCAAGAAATGGCGCGGCAATGCTTTGATTGTTCCCGCAATTGCGCCGCACGCGCCTTACACTGTTTCCGAAGAACACTTGAAAGCCGCCCGTGCGCTTTCCGATCGGCTGAGCGCGCCGGTCGTCACCCACATCTCAGAGACGAAACGCGAAGTTGACGACAGCATCAAAGCGAAAGGCGCCAGTCCGGTCGATTACCTTAATCGCATCGGGTTCCTGAACGATCGCGTGATTGCGGCGCATATGGTTTGGCCGAGCGAAGAAGAGTTGGAGCTGTTGAAGAAACTCGGCGTCGGCATCGTTCACAACCCGCAATCAAACATGAAACTCGCTTCGGGAACTGCGCCGGTACCGGAGATGCTGAAAATGAATTTGCCGGTTGGTTTGGGCACGGATGGGGCGGCATCGAACAACGATCTCAACCTTTGGGAAGAAATGGACACGGCTGCGAAACTGCACAAATTGATCAGCAACGATCCGAAAGTTGTTTCTGCAGAGCAAGCTTTCGAGATGGCCACAATCCGCGGCGCGCGGGCGCTGCATTTGGAGAAAGAGATAGGGTCTATTGAAAAAGGGAAGCGCGCCGACCTGGTGATCGTCGATCTCGATGCGCTGAACCAAACTCCTTTCTACAACATCTACTCTGACCTTGTTTACGCCACGAAAGCCGGCGACGTGCGCACCGTGATCATCGAAGGGCGAGTCGTCATGCGCGACCGGCGTTTGCTGACCCTCAACGAAGAAACGATCAAAGCTGACGCGCGGCGGTATCGCGAAAAGATCGTGCAATCAGTTGGCGTGAAAACCCTGCCTGAAGAGTAAATCAACTTGTCTCCGTCGAAACTTCGCGGCGCAAAAGCGGAATTATCGTCAGGCCTTGAACGATAATTGAAAATGCGACGACCGCGAACGCCGCGGTGATGATCTCCTGGCGATTTGGCATTGTCTCCGGAATGCCAAGCGCCAGCGCCAGAGCCAAGGCGCCACGCAATCCTCCCCAAAACAAAATGTTTTGGTGCCAGAGAGTGATTCGTCGGCGACTACGCGCGAACAGCAACGACAGCGGATATACGGCCAAGGCGCGCGCGACGATCACGAATACGATCGCGGCGATGGCGGGGACGAGCGCGGTGCGATAGTTCTGGTTTGCGAGGCGCAGTCCTATTAACAGAAAGATGAGCGAGTTTGCGACGAACGCGGCGTATTCCCAGAAATCAACAACCGCTCTCCGGCCTGTTGAAGAGATCGCCAGATGCCCTACATTGCCGATGATCAAGCCGGTGGTCAGTGTTGCCAAAACCCCTGAGCCATGAAAATGTTCGGCTAGCAGAAACGATCCGAACGCGGCCACCGTCGTGAAAGTAACCTCAACAAGATGATCCTGAGTGGCGCCGCTTAACAGCAGCACTAGCCCAGCTACGACGGCACCGCAGATAATTGAACCAAAGACGACCAGACCAAAAGTCTTCAGGATTCCCAACGTTCCGGTTGACTCACCGGCGGCAAAGACGAGCGCTAGTGTAAATGCGGCGGCAGCCGTGCCATCGTTGAATAGACTTTCGGCCTCTACCAACAGCCGAATGCGGCCTTGAATCTTTGCCTCTTTGAAGGTGGCAATTACTGAAACCGGATCAGTTGCGGCAATTAGCAGTCCGAAGACGATCGCGCTCATCCATGACCAACTGGCTGCGTAATGCATGCCAACCGCCGTTGCTGCAGCCGATATGACAACTCCGATTGTTGCCAGCGCGACCACCACTGGCAGATCCTTTCTCAATTCCGGCCAGCGAATCTGAAACGCAGCTTCGAAGATTAGCGGCGGCAAGAGCGCGGTGAACAAAAGCTCCTTCGTTAGTCCAATCCCAATCGAGAAGGGAGCTAGCGCCAAGCCGGTTCCGGCAACTACCAGACCAATGCTGTAGGGAATTCTCAGCCTGCGGGCGAGCATTGCCACCACTGCGGCGATTAGAAGCAACACCTCAATCGTTTCGATATTCAATCCTCTGCAACCTCGTTTGTTTCAGTTGGTGTGGTCGTTCTGACGGAGCGTCGCCGGTCACGAATATTGTCCGCAATCGCATCCGCGAAAAGTGCGATTAGGCCTGGATGCCTTAGACCGAGTTTCGCGCCCAAGGCAAAAGTTTGTGCACAAAGAAAGAGCCAATCGATGAACGATGGTCGGAACGAGAGAAGACCGGCGCGGCGGTCATCGCGTGCGTCTACAATGCTATCAACCAGACATCCGACTGCGCCCACTTGTCGCATCAGCTTCCGCACTTGCAACGCGTCACCGGCCAGGTGATCGCGAATCAGCAGAAAAGAGACGTCCGCTGTCAGGGCTCCCAACAATCGTCTCGTCTCGACGAATGCTCGCATCGTCCCGGCTCGCCGCTCCTGGAGATTGATCCTGTGAAGGGTCCGAAATTTTTGCCGGAGGACGGCGGAAGTTGATGCGGGAAAATGCATCTTAAGTCGCTCCGCCAAAAATTCCGCGTCGGAGCACACGACTTCTTCGTTCAAACAGACAAATGGCTTCGCAAGGCGCGCGAGTATCTTTTCGCCGGCGTCACAATCGGCGCCATCGATCGCGTCATCTGTAACGGCGATAAACAGGTAATATGCCAGCAAGACGCTGCGGACTCGTTCCGTGTCTCCGTCAATTCCGTAGAAATGCAAGCATCGAATAATCCGGTCGGGAATGTTCGTGAACTGGAAGAAGCGAGGATCCGTAAGCAAACCCTGGTATCGTAATTCGATTTGCGAGGAAGGAGCGTGCGCAGAATCTACCCGGCCAAGTGCATCGAGACTTCCCTGAAACTCAGGCGTCCAAAAACTGCGCGGTTGCGGGTCGCTCAAATGTTTACTGATCGCTGTATTCGCCACGGCTCGGGATTGTATTCGCTATCCGTCTTCTGAGCTACGCTTTCCAAACTTGAAAAAAAAGTAAGGAATGCTATAATCAGGCCGAAATCGAAAGAAATGGTTTGAAGAATGAAGATCTCCGCGCACGAAGAATACGGTCTGAGATGCCTGGTGCAGTTGGCGCGGGCCGAACCGGCAGATGAATCGCTGACACTGAATCAGATTGCCGACCGTGAAGGTTTGTCGGTGGCGAACGCAGGCAAGCTGATGTGGATTTTGGTGAAGGCTGGGCTGGTGCAATCGCAGCGCGGAGCGAATGGCGGATACACACTGGCGCGTCCGGCAGCGGAGATTCGATTGAACGAAGTCATTCGAATTCTGGATGAAGACACGGTCGATCGATTCTGCAAGACGCATACGGGCGTACTCGACACGTGCATTCACACAAGCGACTGCGGCATTCGGCCGGTGATCGTTGGGCTGCATGAGATTGTACAGAACGCTTTGTCGGAAATTACTCTGGCTGAGTTAATTGGTTCCGAAGAGAAAGTTGATGCGCGCGTGCATCAGATTCAAAGGCTACAGACGCCTTTGAGAACAGTGCGCAGCGCAAACTGAGAAACGAAATGAGCACTGCTGAGATACTCGCAAATCGCGAATACAAATACGGCTGGGTCACGGACATCGAGTCGGAAACGATTCCGCGCGGGCTGAGCGAAGACACTGTTCGCTTGATATCAGCGAAGAAGAACGAGCCGGAGTGGATGCTCGAGTTTCGCCTGAAGGCTTATCGCAACTGGCTGAAGATGGAAGAGCCGCGGCGTTGGCCCAACATCAGCTTCCCCGAAGTTGATTATCAGGACATGATTTACTACAGCGCGCCGAAACAGAAAGCGAAGAAAGCCAGCCTTGATGAAGTCGATCCAGAGTTGCTGCGAACATTTGAGAAGCTTGGGATTCCTTTGTCAGAACAGAAGCAGCTTGCCGGCGTCGCCGTCGATGCGGTGTTCGATTCAGTTTCCGTGGCCACGACCTACAAAGCGAAATTGAAGAAAGTCGGAGTAATCTTTTGTTCGTTCAGCGAGGCGGTCCAGGAACATCCTGAGATTGTCCGCAAATATCTGGGCTCAGTCGTGCCGACCAACGACAACTTTTATGCGGCACTGAACAGCGCGGTCTTCTCGGACGGTTCGTTCTGCTTTATTCCGAAAGGTGTGCGCTGTCCGATGGAGCTTTCGACCTACTTCCGAATTAACAACTCTGAATCGGGACAATTCGAACGCACGCTGATCGTGGCGGAAGAAGGCGCTTACGTTTCCTATCTTGAAGGCTGTACTGCGCCCCAGTTCGACAAGAACCAACTGCACGCGGCCGTGGTGGAACTGGTCGCGCTCGACAACGCTGAGATTAAGTATTCGACAGTGCAAAACTGGTACGCCGGCGATGAGAATGGCCGCGGCGGTATCTACAACTTCGTCACGAAGCGCGGAAAATGCGCCGGCGTCAATTCGAAGATTTCGTGGACGCAAGTCGAAACCGGCTCGGCAATTACCTGGAAATATCCTTCGTGCATCCTGCAGGGTGATAACTCGATCGGCGAATTTTATTCAGTCGCGCTGACGAACCACGCGCAACAGGCCGACACGGGCACGAAGATGATTCACCTCGGGAAGAACACGCGCTCGAACATCGTCTCAAAAGGGATCTCAGCCGGGCATGCGAATAACAGCTATCGCGGGCTGGTGAAGATCATGCCAAAGGCCGTGAACGCGCGGAACTACACGCAGTGCGATTCCATGCTGATTGGCTCAAACGCGGGTGCGAACACTTTTCCCTACATCGAGGTGATGAATAACTCTTCGCAGGTCGAGCATGAAGCTTCGACTTCGCGCATCAGCGAAGAGCAGTTGTTTTATCTGATGCAGCGCGGCATTTCGCAGGAAGACGCCGTGAGTTTGATCATCAACGGTTTTTGCAAAGATGTTTTCCTACAACTGCCCATGGAGTTCGCCGTGGAAGCGACGCG
>DATBSG010000103.1:0-2715 GCA_036559945.1 Pyrinomonadaceae bacterium | reverse complement strand
TTCAGGTAATGAAAGTTGCTCTCGATCGGTTGCAGCCCTCCATGCTCGTCAACGCCGAAGAGTGGAAACCCTGAATGCATTCGTTCGTAACCTGCGGTCACGCTGGCATCCCAACGACCTTCGGCGCGCGCTTGCTCGATCCGCGCGGCCGCCAGATTCTCAATGGCGCGAAAGCCCTGCAAGTCGGGACGTTCGCGCAATGCTTGCGCGGTGGCGTCTGCGACCGGCGGTACTTGATCGATCAAGTGATCGAAGTCGCCCCGCAAACGCAGCGGCTGTTCCGGCGGTATGCCGATCAAGTTCCGCAGCTCGAGCAGCGCCACTTCAACCTTACTTTCGATAGTCTCGCGCATCGATTTCAACCGATTGAGTTCGACGAGGGCCATGTTCTGTTCGAGCGGTGGCGTCGCGCCTTCGACGACGCGTGCGGCGATCAGATTGAAACTCTGCTGGTTGGCTTCGACCAGTTGATCGGTGAACGAGAGTTTCAGCGCTGCCGCCAGTGCTTCACCAAATTTCATGCGCACTTCGCCGGCCAGCATCCGTTCGCGATTGGCGAATTCACGCTCGCGTACTTCGACTTCACGTTCAGCAACCGCGACGCGCGCCGGTACGCGGCCCCCGCGTTCGAGCGGCAACGTCACACCAGCCATAATGCTGTTATCGCGACCCGGCGGTACTTGCCGCTGACCTTCAACGTCGAGCATTGGATTGGCGCGCAGACGAGCCTGTTTGACCATCGCGCGCACGGCGTCAATTTCTTTTCGCGCGGCTTCGAGTTCCGAATTGTGAGCAAGCGCGTAGGCAACGGCGTCATCGGCGGTCATGCCGTTTGTGTGATCCAGATAACGAGAGGCGGTGGTCGACGTTTGTGCCGTCGTCGGTTCTTGCAACGTGGTAGTTTGGGCTAACGCGATTGGTTGTGTGAACGACAACAGAGTTAATGCGACCACAATCCGCGGGGGGACGGATTCACGCCAAGGCGCAAAGACGCAAAGCGACGCAAAGATGCGGTTGCGCGCCGTTGCCCACGATGACTTGGCGATCCTTTGCGCCTTTGCGCCTTGGCGTGAGATTTGTTTCGTCACTCGCATTTCAATTCTCAATGCGCGCTTCCTTCTTCAGCTCCCGCTCGCGCAGCCAGAAAAAGATCACCGGCGTCACCACCAAAACGTGCAGCAGGCTCGAAACCATTCCACCCAGTACTGGCGTCGCCAGCGGCTTCATCACTTCCGCGCCCGCGCTCGTACTCCACATGATCGGCAGTAGCGACGCGACTACCGTAGAAACAGTCATTAGCTTTGGCCGCAGGCGCAACAACGCGCCTTCTGTCACTGCTTCAATCAACGAAGCGCGATTCAATTGACCGACTTCGCGCTTCTTTCGCTCGACCGCTTCTTCCAGATAGATCACCATCACTACGGCCGTCTGCACCGCGGTGCCGAACAGGGCGATGAAGCCCACCCAAACCGCGACCGAAAAGTTGTAGCCGAGCGCCCACAGCAGATAAATGCCGCCGGTCAGCGCGAATGGCACGGCCATCAGAACGTGCGCCGCTTCCAGCGCTGAGTGATATGTGATGTAAAGCAAAGCGAAGATCACAATCAGCACGATCGGCACAACCAGAAGCAGACGGCTTCGCGCGCGTTGCTGGTTTTCGTACTCGCCGCTCCACTCAACGTAATAGCCGGTCGGCATCTGCACCTGGCGTGCGATTGCATTTTTCGCTTCGTCGACAAATCCGCCCACGTCGCGTCCGCGCACATTCAGCAAAACCGTGCCGCGCAGCAAACCGTTTTCGCTGGAGATCATCGATGGCCCCTGGACTTCGGTGATCTCGGTTAGTTGCGACAAAGGAATTGGCTGGCCGGTTGGAGAAGTAACGGGAATCTGGCCGAGCGCCTGCACATTCCCACGAAATTCAGGAGCGAAGCGCACGCGCACGGGAAAGCGACGCCGCCCTTCGATCGTGACCGAAATGGTGGTTTCGCCGATCCCTTTTTCAATTGCGTCATTGATGACTTGCTCGTCAATTCCGTAGCGCGCTGCGGCGGTGCGATTGATCTTTATGTCGATGTAAGGCGCGCCGCTGATCTGTTCGGGATAGACATCCTTCGCACCCGGCACATTTCGAACAACGTCGGCCGTACGCCGGGACAAGTCTTCGAGTACCTTTAAGTCATTCCCGAAAATCTTGATGCCTACGTGTGAACGAATGCCGGTCGAGAGCATATCGATGCGGTTCTTGATCGGCTGTGTCCAAATGTTGGTAACGCCGGGCATGCGTAGCTTCTCGTCCAGCTCGGCAATCAGCGATTCACGAGACAGTCCCGCGCGCCATTGTTCCGGCGGTTTCAGGTGAACGATTGTCTCCGTCATGTTGATCGGCGACGGATCGGTAGAAGTTTCGGCGCGACCGGCTTTGCCGACCGCCCATTCCACTTCGGAAACACTTTTTAGAATTTCGTCCTGCCGCTGCGTGATCTTCAACGCCTCGTCAATCGAGATCGCCGGATCGGTCACAGGCATGAACATCAGATCGCCTTCGTTCAATGGCGGCATGAATTCCTTGCCGATGCCCGAGGCCAGGAAGATCGCGCCCGCGAATAGAAGCCCCGCGAACGCGACCGTTATCACTCGATGATTCAACGCGAATCGCAAGATCGGCCTGTAGATAAAATGCAGCGCGCGCATCACCGGATTCGCCTGCTCCGC
>DATBSG010000102.1:0-10695 GCA_036559945.1 Pyrinomonadaceae bacterium | reverse complement strand
ACATGAACTACCACGTACTTCGCTTCGCTGCCCTGCTTCTACTGCTGGCCATCTTTGCCACCAGTCAGTCACCGATGATTGTGACCGGCGCGCAGACTAGCCAGCTCGACATTCTGATCGTTCATGGAAAGCTTGTCGATGGTTCGGGCCACAAAGCACGCGATGCAGACGTCGGGATTCGCGGCGATCGCATCGTTTTCATCGGCGATGCGCGCAAAGCGCAGTTGAGTGCCGCGCGCACAATCGACGCGACCGGAATGATTGTCGCACCCGGCTTTATCGATTCGCACACGCACACCCTCGGCGATCTGTCGGATGAAAATCGAAAAAGCAATCAGCCTTACCTGATGCAGGGCGTGACGACGGTCGTCACCGGCAACGACGGCAAGAGCGCTCTGAACATCGGCGACACCCTGCGGAAATGGGACCAGCAGGGCATCGGGACGAACGCGATTCTGCTCGCAGGTTTCGGAACGATTCGTAGTCGAATTCTTGGGCCAACCGACGCGCAACCAACGCCCGCGCAGTTGGAAGAGATGAAGAAGCTCGTTGCGCAAGCAATGGATGACGGCGCCTTCGGCATGTCCACCGGCTTGTACTACGCGCCCCAGAGCTATGCAAAAACCGAAGAAGTAATCGAGCTGGCGAAAATTGCAGCGATGAAAGGCGGCATCTATGACACGCACATGCGTTCGGAAGCAGCCGGACTGCTCGACGCGATCGCCGAAACGATTCGCATTGGTCGTGAGGCGAAGATTCCAGTCCACATCTCGCACATCAAAGCACTTGGTCCGGAGGTTTGGCATCGCAGCGACAAAGCCATCAAGTTAATCAAACAAGCGCGCTCCGCCGGAATCGACGCGTCCGCATGCCAGTACCCGTACATCGCATCGGGTACCAACTTGCAGGCCGCGCTGGTTCCGCGCTGGGCGGAGGTCGGCGGGCGCCGCGAGCTGCTCAATCGCATAGACGATCCGCAGATCCGGCCGCGCCTGATGGCTGAGATGGAAGTGAACCTGAAAGGCCGCGGTGGCGCGAATAGTCTGATGATTGCCGATTCGCCGAATCGTCAGTTTGTCGGCCAGCGTCTGGATGCGATCGCGGCGCAAATGAATAAAACACCGGTCGAAGCTGCTTTGGAATTGATTAAGCTCGGACGCAACGGCACGATCTCGTTCAACATGAACGAGCAGGACGTGCGTCGCTTCATGAAAGAAAAGTTTGTGATGACGTGCTCAGACGGCTCGGCTGGTCATCCACGGAAGTACGGTACCTTCCCGCGAAAAATTCGCGAATACGTTTTCCTTCGCAAGTTGATCTCACTGCCTTTTGCGATTCGTAATTCCAGCGCGCTGACCGCTGAAACATTTCGCATTCCAGAACGTGGTCTTGTCCACGAGGGAAATTTCGCGGACATGATTATCTTCGACCCGAATACGATTTGGGATCGCGCTACCTACGATCAGCCGGAGTTGCTCGCCGAAGGAATGCGTTACGTGATTGTGAATGGTAAGGTCGCCGTCGAAGAAGGTAAATACACGGGCGCGCTGGCCGGTCGCGCTTTGCGGAAGAATAAGCAGAATTGATTATTGTCCGCGTCCAGAGCTCTGTAGTAATTTATCCGCGCTTCTGGTCTCTTAAAAATCTCACTGTTGGAAAAGGAGTTTCAATGTATGGAGACACGAATTTCTTTGGCAGTTCTTGCTTTGATTGTGTTTGCAGGCACCATCGTTGCGGCTGGCGATCAGCCATTCATGCAGGCCGCGCGGGCGGATTTACAAACTGCGAAGAGTGAGTTGCAGCGCGCCGTACCGGACAAAGGCGGTCACCGCGTCAAAGCAATTGCGTTGGTCAATCAGGCGATCGCTCAAGTCAACCAGGGCATCGCGTTCGATCGCCGGCATAACCATGCAAGCAGCTTGAGTGCGACCAACCTGTTTGCCAGCGCGCCAGACCAGCCGCACATGACGGCAGCGCTCGCGGCTTTGGAAAGCGCTAAGAACAATTTGGAGCGCGCCACATCCGACAAAGGCGGACACCGCGCACGGGCGATCGACCTGGTGAAGGATGCGATCAAAGAAGTGAAAAAAGGAATCGAAGCAGCGCGGTAACCGCGAGCGAGGAGCCAAGGGCAAAGAGCTAAGGGCAAAGACGATTGACACTTTGCACTTACCTCTTTGCCCTTTGCCATTCTGATGCAAGCAGTCGTCTTCGAACAACACGGCGGGCCCGAGGTCCTCAAACTCAGCGAAGTCCCCGATCCGGTAATCAAATCGAATGAGGTGCTCGTGGAAGTGCGCGCCTGCGCTTTGAATCGCCTCGATGTGTGGGTGCGAAATGGATTGCCGGGAATCAAGATTCCGCTGCCGCACATTCTGGGGAATGATGTCGCCGGCGTCGTGCGCGAAGTTGGCACACTCGTGACCTGGGTGAATGTCGGTGATGAAGTGATGCTTCAGCCCGGCGTCTCGTGCGGTCATTGCGCCGAGTGTCTCGCGGGTCGCGACAACATGTGCGACGACTACGACATCATCGGCTATCGACGCGACGGTGGTTACGCGGAATTGGTTGCGGTTCCCGGCGTCAACGTAATTCCAAAACCAAAAAACCTGAGCTGGCCCGAAGCCGCTGCCTTGCCGCTGGTAACTTTGACGGCCTGGCACATGCTGGTCGCGCGCGCTCAGGTACAGCCGGGCGAAGACGTTCTGGTTCATGCTGCCGGCAGCGGCGTCGGCTCAATCGGAATTCAGATCGCCAAGCTGCGTGGCGCGCGCGTCATCACGACCGCGAGTTCAGATGACAAGCTGGCGCAGGCGCGCGCGCTCGGAGCCGATGAAACAATCAACTACACGCGCGCAGATTGGCCGAAAGAAGTGCGGCGATTGACGGGCGGGCGCGGAGTCGATGTCGTTTTCGAACATACCGGTGAGGCGACGTGGCCCGGCTCGATTGTGTCTTTGAAAAAAGGCGGTCGGCTCGTCACCTGCGGCGCAACCAGTGGATTCGATGCAAAGACCGATCTGCGCCACGTGTTCTATCGTCACTTGACGATTCTCGGTTCGATGATGGGATCGAAAGCTGATCTGCTCGCGGCAATGAAATTTATCGAATCCGGTCACATTCGCGCCGTCGTCGATCGCGCGCTGCCGCTGGCCGAAGCGCGCAAGGCCCATGAGTTAATGGAAGACCGCGCGCAGTTTGGGAAAATAGTGCTTACGGTTTAGAGGCGGGCTCCTGCCCGCCGCGATGGTCGGGCGGTGGCGCGACTCTAAACGCAAAGCTTCAACAGCCCTCCCTTACGGTCGGGCTTCTGATACGTCCTCAACCTTGTATCGCTTTCGCAGTTCTGCCAGATTTTCCGGCGCGATTCCAGTATTCGATCCGGCGATGAACTTCTTCCGATCGTCCATTCCCACCCAATCCACAACTTTCGGGGCGTTGGTGTGAAGCAGCGTACTGTCCTCAGCGGTAAATTCTTTTCCATCGAGACGCCGGAACACCCAAACGTAACGAAAGCCGCCGTCGCGGACCATCTTCAACTTTTGCTCGAACTCTGTCGTTGGCGTCGCAAGCGGCCGATAAGTCGACGTGTCCGGCGTTTCGTTGGTGGGCGCCGCCGGGTGCCGGCATCCGCTCAAAGCGATGCCTACAACCACGACTATGCAGATTTGAAGGAGACGTATCACGTTGTTCTGCGATGCGTGGGCGGGCGGCCCGCGCTCCCGCTAAGGCGAGTTGTCGTTACCCGCATCACCGCCACTGTCGTCATCTACGTTTGCTTCCGGCGGTGGCTCGCCCTTGGTCTCACGCAGACGCAGGATGCGACATTCCTTATCTTTGTAGGCGACATCGAACCAGCCGCTTTTCAATGCATTGTCAGTGAACGAAACATGATCGTCGGTGTTGTCGGTGAAAACCCACTGCGCGCGAAAGCGATCGCGAATGAACGGCCCCGGATCTTCCGTTTCACCGGTAGTGATGTCCACGTAAAGCTTCGACAAGTCCGCATCCCTGTCCAGCAGGTAAGTCGGATCCAATCCCGAAACATAAGCATGACTCGGATCGAAATAAAATAGCCGTGGAAAGTCGTCCCAGTCGGTGTTGAAAACAATTTGCCCGGCGGGAATGTTCGCGCGCATCCAGGCGGCGCCCCGCAAGTAATAGTCGCGCGGCTCGCTCTCGGCGATATCGCCCGTCGTCTGACGCACGTTGATCAGGAAAAGGGCGCCGAGCGCCAGAGCAACGAACGCAATCTTCACGATGCGCCAGGTTTCTTCGTTCCGCTGTTCTTTGGCGACAACTGTCGTCTCTTGCCGATCGAGAAATGGCTGCAAGTCTTCGAGCACTTCTTCCGGCAGGCGCGTGAACACCGCACGGCCGCGCCAAAACTGCTCGAGCGTGAACGCCGCAAACAGGATCGCGAACGGTGGAAAATATTCAGCAAAGCGCTTCCAACGCATATTCATCACGAGCAGCGCGGTCGAAAAAATCAAGAGGTACAGAGGTTTCTGCGACTGTTTTCGATCGGCGCCATCGAACGCGATGTAGCCGACGAACATTGCCGCCAACGCAACAAAACAGTTTGCGAGAAACTCGCGCGTGTCGTACGGGTACCATTCGTTGCCAACCTTGGTAGCGAAATCGTTCGCGGTAATTTTGACGCGCGCGTGCTCCCAAAAAAGATGCAGGTTGTGCGGGAAGTAAGGATTGATGACCAGGCCGAGCGCACAACCCAGCGTCACATACGCGAAGGGCCGCCATTCAAAACGCCCTTCCGTCCACGCCACGACGCCGGTCCAAATCGCCGCGGCCACTATCAGCAACACAAACAGGTCGTATGTCCAGGTGAAGATGAGCGCGAGCGGCAACAACTGCCAATGCTTCCGCTCAAACATGAAATAGGCGCCGATGATGAGGAAAAGAATCGCGAGCGGCGGTGCCTTCATCATATTCATCCGGTAAAGAAACGGCGCCGAACAAGCAAGCAGCGCCACCAACCACAGCAACCGGTACCGAATCTCGTAACGAACAATCAGCCAATAGCACGCGAAGACAGCCAGGCTGGCGAAGATGATGGCCGCAACCTTTGCGCCCGTCTGCATGTCGCGAAACCAGGTGAATGGAATCAGCAGTATGTGAAACAGCAGGTGATGATCGACGTAGTCGTGCTGGTTCAACGTCGTCAGCGGCAACCACGTAAAGGCCGGCGGGCGAAGGTGCTTTGCCTTCATGTTTTCCCACAGCAGCCGCGCCCACTTCATGTGGTAATAGCCATCGAAATCTCCACAGCAGATCGAGGTGGTGGCAAATTGAAGGCGCCAGAACAGCAGCACAATCGCAAGCGCGCCTACGCCCAATTCGCTGGCACGCACGGCAGATTCAGATTTCAACCAGGCTTGAAAGCTGAGTGTTGTCTTCGGCTCGGCAGGTAACGCGTCTGCTTCGATCTCTTCCATCGCGAAAGAGAATGCCGGAAGCAAAAAAACAAATCAACAGGAAAGAAAGCAGAGATTAGAGATCAGAGGCTAGTGATTCGTGCCCGGTTCTGTTTGCGAGAGCAATTCGCTCATCAGGTTGAGCAGTTGTGAGGGCTCGATCGGCTTTGCCAGATGAACATTGAAGCCGGCCTGCATCGCACGTCCACGATCGTCGTATTCAGAATATCCGGTGACCGCAATCAAAGGAGTGTTGTTGTAAGCAGCAAGATCGCGCAGGGCGGTGGCTAGTTCATAGCCGTTCATCTCAGGCATTCCGATGTCCGAAATCACGAGATCGAAATGTTTTTTGCGGGCCAACTGCAAAGCGGCCTTTGCGGAATCAGCCGTAGCGACATCATAACCGGCGTGCCTCAGCAGCAGCTCGATCATCTCAGTCACATCAGGCACATCGTCAACGACCAGAACTGTTCCCCGCCGCGAACGCGTGGCTGTCTTACTTTTCTTTGTGCGCGGCGCGGACGAGCGCGGCCTGGGTCTTTTCGAAGCGAGCGCGTGGTACGAATGTTCTGAAGAGCCCAAGTGAAGCGCCGACGACCGCTCTTCACCAGCCGTGGGTTTGGCGGTCTTCGGATCGGTGAGTAGCGTGGGTACTTCCATAACAAGTACAGGGGCAAATGCCGAAGCGTAACTCCGCCGAACGCTTCCATCGTCGGGCAGTTTCAATCGCGCCTCGAGCTTGCTTACGGGTAAATCCTAATTGTCCCGGGGGGATTGCCTAATCTAGCTCAAAAGGTGGGTGCTGTCCAGAACGTTTTTCTCAAATCTCGCGCGGCAACTGTGCGCAGAGCTTGCGGACAGTTTCGAATTGTTAACGTGATATTCTTGCGCGCCATGGACGGTCGCCTGGAAACCCGCTTTCGATTGCTGGGAGTGTTGCCCCTGACGTTTTTCCTGGTGCAGACGATTCATTACTGGCGATACGGCGGAATGGGTAATCTGCTGTGGATGTGCAATGCGGGAAATGTGCTGTTGGGGATTGGATTGCTGCTCGGCCATCGCGAGATGATTCGCGCGGCGGCAATCTGGACAATTCCCGGGCTGGCAATTTGGATCAAGTACGTGCTGTTGGCGAGCGGCTTCTATTTTTCAACGACACTGGCGCATCTCGGCGGAATTACCGTTGGCTTGATTGCGCTGCGCCGCATCGGCATGGATCGGGTCGCATGGATTTACGCGTTTCTGTGGTACTTGCTGACGCAAGCCTTGGCGCGGCTGCTGGCGCCACCGGGACTGAACGTCAACGTTGCTCACCACGTTCAGTCGGGTTGGGAAAATGTTTTCAGTATCTACTGGAAATTCTGGATTGTGATGACTCTGATTGTGGCGGCTGGATTGTGGGTGATCGGATTCGCGCTATCGCTAATCTGGCGGGCAACCGTTACAGAACCGCGAGCGATAGCGAGCGGATCGGACCTTCAAGCTTGAGCGGGCAAGATGCCCGCGAGCCGCCGGCAAGATGCCGGCGCTCCTCAGCCCTTCCCAAGCACCAGTGCCTGCGGACTCAACGTCAACAGATGCCAACGCGAGAAAGTCGGCATCAGGTTCCGCAAATCCAGATAGCCGGTCTGCACGTAAAGTTTTTCCGGCACCGGCCACTCGATTCGCACGATTGGATTGAACGAAACGGGAACGCCGCTGGTCGTGGACGAACTAGTTGCGTTCGCCTTCGATGGATCTGGACTCTTCTTTGCGGCCGACTTCTCATCGAAGGCCGCGGACGCCGTCAGCATTCGTTCGCGCAGAACGATGCGCGCCTGTGTCGGAGATTTTCCGGTCGCGTCATAGATTCCGAGATCAACGCTGAACGCTGTCGCAATTTTCGACGAGTCGGGCGACCACACCGGCGACGCCTGCGCCGGCTCGTCATCCAATAAGCGTTCCTGACCGTCTAACGAAATCACCCGTGGCCTCCCGGCAGGCGTTTTGTACTCGCGTTCGCGAGCATCCCACTCGCTTTCTTTGCAAGCCAGCGCCGCAAGCGCATGACCGTCAGGCGCCCACGACAGCGCGAAATAGATCAACCCGTCACGCGTCGTCAGCGGCCGCAAATCGTATCCATCACGATTACAGACGTAGATCTGCTCGGTCGAAAATGTGGCCACCGGCGGAAACGCGGGCATGACTGTCGGTGTCGGCACAGGCGATTCCAGCGGCGCCGGCGCTTCCAAGGCTTGCGGCGTGGGACTCGGTTGGGGTTGTGCGGCTTTGCGACCGACGAAGGCGATGTAACCGCTGTCGGCCGACCATAGAACCGAATCCTGAAAGACCACCGCCAAGTCGGGCGGTGTCAGATTGCGAATAAACGTCCCGCTTGCCGCATAGAGATCGATGTGAAAAGTAGTCGAGGGCTCGTCCTGGCCGCTGTACAGCGCGAGCGCGCGTTGCCCATCAGGCGATGGCACCGTCCGCAGCAGCACGAGCGCTTCGTCCTTGCGGCGTACATCAAAGTCCTGCTGGATTGCTTGAATCGGTTTTGCTTCTTCAGTCGTAGCGTTCGGCGGCGGGTCAACATCGGCCGTAAACGTGAATGCCAGACGCTGCGCCGGCACATCGCGCAACTGCCGCGGCCGCACGCGTTGCGCTTCGCTGTCATTGCGGCATGCGACTGCGAACAGCGCCAAACCGACGACGGCCAAAAACGCCGAGAGCCGAAGCATGACTGAACCGCAGGGAAGCCTTGGCGTTCTTTGCGCGATTGAGCGGAATTTGGCGGTTGTCGAACGCTGCCAGGTCAAAACGTTCATCTCGGGTGTGATGTTAGAAAGCCGCGGCGCGTACTGTCAACGAATTGGCCCTTGGTGATGAGGCTTGTGGGCCGGTCGTGAGTAACTCGCGCGCTAAATCGATGTCCAGGGTGAAGAGTGCGCGCATCGTGTTGCGCGGCGACAGGTGATCTTCATCTGAGCTGTCATCATCGACGCAGTTGTGCTCGACGGCGCGGGCTAGGCGACGTGGCTGAGGTTCCCAGCTCGGCGTTTCCTTGATGAACGCGCGCGCCGCTACCAGGCCAACTAGGTCGCACGCAAGTTCTTCCGAGCGCTGGCCCTGGATGTACAAACCCGTTCGGCCGGCGGCGCGTCGCGCGATCGCCCGAAACAATGGACGCAACAAATCGGACTGACCGCTGGCAACGTGCGTCAGCTCGTGACCAAGCACGCTGATCATTGCTTCGTCAGATTTCAGGCCAGCCAAAAAGATCGTGCCGAACTCGATCACTCGCGGATCGCGCAACAGAACCGATGCGTTGTCGCGCGCATCAACGTTCGCGCGCACGCGCTTGACCGCTTGCACACGCGCCGCAGCCTGGTTCACGCGCGCGCGGGCTGGCACACTGTCGTAAAGGCGATAATCTTTAGCCAATTGAATAATCGCGTTGGCCACCAGCCTACGGGTTGTCGGCAGCAGACGATCGGCACGTTTGGCGCCGGACACTGCGTCAGGATTGCTGGCCGACAGTGATGGCCGCGCCTGCATCTCGTCGATAGGCGTGCTGCCGAGCGGATCGCGAATTCGCTCAGCGCAGGCGGTGCCGATGGCGCGCTCGACTGCGTTCCGATCGGCAGCGCTGAAAGTGTCGCGCGGAACTGAAGAATGCGCGCCGCTGCGTCGGCGGGTTTGAGCGCCGGCTGAAAAGTCAACAATAAGAGCGAGGAGAAAGAAGAGAAGGATGAAGGATGAAGGATGAAGGACGAAATGAAAATAACGCCGTAGCGAAGCTCCGCCGCGAACGGTTCGTGACTGCGCTAGTGATCTCGCTCTCATCCTTCGGCCTTCATCCTTCATCCTTGCTTTCATCGGTTCTTCCATTCCGGCTTCCGCTTTTCCATGAACGCCCGCACGCCTTCTTCGGCGTCCTCGGTTTTCATCAGTTCGTGCAAGTACAGATTCTCCACTGTTATAAGCTGGGATTCAAAGGCGCGGCGGCTCCCGAAATCAAGGGCCATCCGGGTCAGCGAAAGCGCACTGGCTGAAAGTTCGCGCAGCTTCGCCAAAACGCTTTGCGTTTTTGCTGACAGGTCGCCGCTGGGCACAACATAGTTCACCAGGCCAAGCCGCAGTGCTTCTTCGGCATCGATCAATTCGCCGGTAAGAATCAGCTCGCGCGCTCTTCTTTCGCCGATGATGCGTGGCAGAAGAATCGCCGCAATCGGCGGAAAGACGCCGAGCTTGATCTCCGGCTGGCCAAATTTTGCGCGGTCGCTGGCGATGACGACGTCGCACGCGGCCACAAGTTCACAGCCGCCACCCAACGCCGGTCCATCAACCACGGCAATCGTGGGTCTCGCGATCTGCTGGAGCGTGCGAAAAATCGAATGAAACGTGTCGAGCATCTGAAAGACTGTCTCGGGCACGTGCTCCTCGACGGCCACACCGGCACTGAACGCGCGCGTGTCTTCCGCGGCATCGAACACCATCGCGGCCAGGTTGCGCTGCTGACCGCACTCGTTCAGCGCGACGTTGATCTCGCGCATCATCGCAATGTTCAGAACATTGAGCGGCGGCCGTGCAAACGTGATACGGGCAACGCGATCGTAGATCTCGAACTTGATGTTTTGGAATTCAGTGTTCATGTTCGCGGCTCTGCCGCTTGATGTGCGGAAGGTCTCTGACCTTCCGGAAGAGCTTGAGTTAGGAGCAAGGGCTACGCCCTCGCTGGGCCAATCGATCAGCTTGTTATTGCCCTGCCGGCTCAGTGACCATCGGCGCATTCAAATACTTCGCAAAGAACTTCACGTACCGCCGCACACGATCCATGTTGTGACGTGGCTCAGTGAAGCCGTGGTTCTCGCGCGGATAGACGACGAACTCAACCGGCACTTTCATTTCTTTCAAAGCCATGTAGAACTCCTGCGCCTGCGCGATCGGCACGCGCGTGTCGACCTGGCCGTGCATGATCATCGTCGGCGTCTTCACGTTTTTCACATATTTCATCGGCGAACGATCCCAATAAAGTTCCTGCGCGTCCCACGGCGACTTGTCCGAATAGAACCAGCGCAAGTATCGCTGAATGTCGTTCTGTGAATACATCGAATAGATGTTCGTCAGTCCCGCACCGGGCGAGACGGCTTTGAAGCGATCCGTCTGCGTGAGAATCCAAAAAGTCATGTAGCCGCCGTACGACCATCCAAAAGCGCCGAGCCGATCGGGATCGGCGATACCGTTAGCAATCATCGCATCGACGCCCGTCATGCAATCT